>NZ_APJX01000004.1:0-300000 GCF_000350545.1 Desulfotignum phosphitoxidans DSM 13687 | reverse complement strand
AAATTATCTCCAGAACCTGCACGAAGTGGGTAAATTTATGGTCGTACCGGATTTTTCCGGTGTCCAGACCCTGGAAGTGCTGGTGAACAAAGGCAAATTCGACAGCATGCCCGAACATCTTCAGGCCATGTTTGAAACCGCGATTCACCGGGCATCTCTGGATTTTACCCGGACTTTCATGCAGATGGAGAAAAGAGCGGAAACCGATATGCTGAGCGCCGGGGTTACCAAAGTGGAACTGCCCCAGGCCACGGTGGATGAAATCAAAAAAGCCGCCGATGCCATCTGGGATGAAGTGGGAGAAAAAGATGAATTCTCTGCCCAGTACATTGAAATGATCCGGACTCATCTGAAAAAACTGGGTTACTGATAGATACCCGTGGATGCCAAAATGGCGCTTTTCAGGCAGACATATGATCCTGGAAAGCGCTGTTCTTGCCGGATGACGATATATATCCATTCAACCTGCTTACACATTGCGGAGGAATATGCAGAAACTCAAACAATTCATTACAATTATCGGAAGCATGAACCGGGGGCTGGGGAGGATCTCCTCCTTTGTGCTGATGCTGATCATGCTTTTTTTATGTTATGAGGTGGTGATGCGCTATTTTTTCAACTCCCCCACCATCTGGGTCCATGAGCTTTCCGGATTTTCCTTTGCATTCTACCTGGCTTTGACCGGCCCCTGGCTTCTGGAGCGCAAAGAACATGTGAGCGTGGACATTGTCTACAGCAGATTTCCGCCCCGTTTCCGGCTCACAGCGGATATCATCGCCTATCTGGTGTGTCTGATCTTTTTTGTGGTCCTTTTCTGGGTGGGCGGAAAAGACATGCTGCATGCATTCAAGATCAATCAGCATTCCTACACGGTCTGGGGTCCGCCCCTGGGACCGGTGAAGCTGTTTGTACCGATTGCCGCGGTGCTGTTCATTCTTCAGGCACTGGCAGGTATCTGTGACGTCATCGTGAAATTCAGGGAGGAATCTGCCAAATGAGCCCGGTACTGATTGTTTTGTTGATGTTTCTGGCCTTAGTGGTGCTGTTTGTTCTGGGCACGCCGGTGGCATTTGCCCTGGGAACTGTGGGCCTGACCTTTATTATTACCATTTTAGGGCCGGCCAAGCTGCAGATTCTGCCCCATGCCGTGTTTGCCCAGATGTCCGGGGAGGTGCTGATTGCCATTCCGCTGTTCATCATGATCGGCAGTCTGCTGGATAAGTCCGGGATTGCCGATGACATGTTCGAGCTGATCTACAAATGGCTGGGCCCCATGCCGGGCGGGCTGGCCGTGGGTACGGTCCTGGTGTGCGTGGTCATCGCCGCCATCGTGGGGATCGTGGGGGCGGCCACCGTGACCATGGGGCTCATTGCCCTGCCGGCCATGCTCAGCAGAAACTACAAAAAAGAGATTGCCATCGGGTGTATTTCCGGCGGCGGGGCCCTGGGATTTCTCATTCCTCCCAGCGTGACCATGATCGTGTATTCATCGGTCACCGGGGTCTCCATCGGCAAAATGTTTTTAGGCGGGATTCTGCCGGGACTGTTGCTGGCTTCCTTGTATATCATCTATATTATTGTGCGCAGTTTTGTCCAGCCCGGCATCTGCCCGGCCATTCCCAAAGAGGAACGGGCCACCTGGACGGAAAAGTTTCTGGCCCTCAAGGGGTTGTTTCTGCCGTTTCTGCTTATTTTCTCCATCATGGGTACCATTTTCATGGGCCTGGCCACGCCTACAGAAGCGTCGGCAGTGGGCGCACTGGCCGCCATCGGTGTGGTGGCCCTCCACGGCAAGCTTTCCTGGGATGTGTTTTCTTCGTCTCTTTACAGAACGGCCCGGCTGGGCAGTATGGTGTTGTGGATCATCATCGGATGCCTGGCGTTTTCCACGGTGATCAATTCTCTGGCGCTGCCTGCATTTTTAACCCAGGTCATCAAGTCGGTGGGGATCAACCCCTGGACCGTGCTGGTTGCCATGATGGCCAGTCTGTTTTTCCTGGGCATGGTCATGGATGATCTGCCCATCATCATGATCACCACCCCCATCTATGTGCCCATTATCACCAGTCTGGGGTTTGATCCTTTGTGGTACGGGATTCTGTTTATTCTGAATATGCAGATGGCGTATTTGACCCCGCCCTTCGGGTTTGTTCTGTTCTACATGAAAGGGGTGGTGCCTGAAGGGATCTCCATGGGCGATATCTACCGGTCTGTGGGGCCATTTATATTTCTCCAGGCCATCGGCCTGATCATTGTCATGCTGTTTCCGCAGATTTCTCTGTGGCTGCCTTCACTCATGGGATAAATGAAATGATGACAACACAAAAAAATAAAGTGATGACCCTCAAAGAGGCGATCAACCGATATGTTACTAATGGGTGCCACCTGTCCATCGGCGGGTTTACCCTGAACCGTAACCCCATGGCGGCCGTGCATGAGATTATCCGGCAGGAAAAAAGAGACCTGCATGTGTATGCCCATTCCAACGGCCAGGGCGTGGACGAGCTGATCGGCGGCAGGTGTGTGTCCCGTCTGGAAATCGCTTATGGAGGCACGGGCAAGTTCATGTCCACCTGCATCCGGTTCAGGCAGGCGGTTCAGGAACAGACCATTGCCGTGGAGGATTATTCCAATTTTCAGATGACCCTGCGGTTTCTGGCCGGGGCTATGGGAATTCCCTTTCTGCCGACCCGGTCGTCTCTGGGAACGGACATCATCGAAAAATGGGGGTTTTCACAAGAATTCAGACATAAAGACCCACGGATTCCCAACCAAAAGCTGGTGGTGGCGGCCAACCCGTTTGACGGGTGGGGGGAAACTGAAAAAGTGGTGCTGGTGCCGGCCATCAATCCGGATGTGACCATCATTCATGTGCAGACGGCTGATGTCAAAGGCAACTGCCGCATGGAAGGGCTCACCTTTGCCGATGTGGAGCAGGCCAAAGCGTCCCGGGTGTTGATTATCACGTGCGAGGATCTGGTGGATGAAGATTATCTTAAAACCGAACCGGACAGAAACCAGATTCCGTTCATCCATGCCACGGCCGTGGTCAAGGTGCCGTTCGGGGCATACCCTACGGCCTGCTTCCAGTATTACGACTATGATCCCGTGTATATGAAGGCGTATGCCCGGGCCGCCACGGATGACACCGTGTTTGCGCAGTTTTTGAATGACATGGTGTTTGCGCACAATACCCATGCCGATCTGCTGGACCATGTGGGCCGGCACCGCCTGGAATCGATTCTGGCCGACCGCGGCTGCGGATATGCCAAAGACCTGGACCGGAAATAAAGGAGTCTGTGACCATGGAGTATACATTAAAAGAGCTGATGACCATCTGTGCGGCCCGGGAGATCAACAACGGCGATATCGTGTTCTGCGGTACGGGCATCTCCATGCTGGCGGCCATGGCTGCCAAGAACATCAACGCCCCGGAAAGCGTGATTTTTTTTGAAACCGGGGCCATTGATTCCGAGCTGGCCCACATTCCCCTGGCCGTGGCCGATCCCCGGATCATGTATCACACCTCGGCCAACGGCGGGTTGATGGATGCGTTCTGCACCATGCAGAATCCGTTTGTGGGCCAGCGGGTGGTGGGCATTCTGGGGGCAGCCCAGATCGATATTTACGGCAATCTCAACTCCACGGTGATCGGGGATTATGACGCCCCGGATGTAAGATTTTCAGGCTCCGGCGGGGCCTGTGACGTGGCCTCGTTTGTGTCCCGCAGCATTATTTTCATGAAAATGGAGAAGCGGAAATTCAAGAAAAAACTGGATTATCTCACCAGCCCCGGGTATCTGGACGGGCCGGACGGCCGCAAAAATGCGGGCCTGCCACCGGGTGGCCCTGACAAAGTGATCACGGACATGGGGGTGATGGGATTTGATCCGGACACCCGGCAGATGATCCTGCTGGGCTGCTTTCCCGGGATCACCCCGGCACAGATTCTGGATCACATGGAGTTTGAGATCCGCACGGACCGGGCTGTGGAAATTGATGTGCCCACACAGACCGAACTGACCCTGTTGCGGGAAAAATGCGATCCCCATGGGTTGATTCTCTGATCCGCCGGAGTTCAGGCTTTTAATACAAAAAACCGAACAGGTACAGCGGAATTTCCCGGCGGCTGCCGTACAAGATATCATCTTTGACCAGATATGCCTTGTTTTGAAGATGCTTGATCTGTTTCCCGGTTTTGGATCTGCCGCCGATTTCAAACACATGTTTGTTGACTTCAAAGTCGCCGGCCGGGCTGTAATAAATATTTTTCCCGGCATTTTTCAGCATCTTGATGAAAAAGATCTCCCGGATGGTTCCGGTCTTGGATGCATACCCGATTTCGCTGATGATGGCGTGGTACAAGTCTGGATTATCCAGATAGATTTTTTCCGTGTGCTTGAGCAGGTTGCTTCCGGCTCTGTTTTTTGATATCCGTTCGACCATGCCGGTTTCTTCAAGCATTTCCAGATAATTGTGGATGGTTTTGCCGTCTAGGCCAATATGTTTGGCAATACTGTTTTTGTTGAGTTCTCCCGGCGGGGTGGTGGCCAGATAGGACAGAATGCGCTTGAAACTGGAAAGGTTTTCGGTTTTCAGTTTATAAAAATCGGCGATGTCCTCGTAAATGGTTTTCTGGATCACCCGGATTATTTTTTGATGATATGTTTTGGTATCTTCCAGAAAATAGGGATAATAACCGCATCCCAGGTATTGTTTGAAATGGCCTTTGAGTTTTGGAATACCGCCCAGTTGGGATTGGATCTGTTCCTTTTTTTCGATGATCTGATCGAAGGTAAAGAACCCCGTATCGGCAATGCCGTTGAACAACAGATATTCTCTGAATGACATCCCGCTCATGTGATAGATGACACCCCTTCTGGACAGATCATGGGTGCCTTTAATCAAGTCCATGCTTGAGCTGCCGGAAAATATAATTTTTATGTCCGGATATGCATCGTAAATGTTTTTGATCTCCTGGTTCCAGTTGGGGTATTTGTGAATTTCATCCAGGAAAAAATACCGCACCCCGAATTCTTCATACAGGTCATCGACAAAATCCATCAACAGATGTGTTGAAAAATATAAATGATCAACCGATACATAGATGCATTGCGACTTGTTCTCGATTTTTTCGTTGATGTATTGCAACAGCAATGTGGTTTTGCCTGTTCCCCTGGGACCTATCAGGCCGGTCAGGCGGTTTTCGGTGTTGAATCTGTGGTAAATATAGCGGTGTTGAAGGTGTCGGGTGCTTTCTATCAACCGCCGGTAGGTTTCCATGAAACGGTGTATCATCGGAATGTACTCCTGATTTTTTATTGTTTTTGTGGAGTATATTCCAATAAAATTGAATTGTAAAGATTGGTTACTTTTTTTCATTCCTTAAGTCACGTCAAGAAACCGCCCGTGGCATTGCTTTATGATACGTACATGTTAAAACAAAAAGGGGTATCCGGTAACGGTTGCCTTTTTTGCACCAAGGTTTCATTTGTCGATTTTTCGATATATAATTCACGGGCAAAGATGAACTGTGACCGGAAAAATTATTTTGAAAGGGCAGCGCATGCTTTCTGACCGCAAGGTGTTTGTAAACGGAAAATTTATTGCCTGGGACCAGGCCTGTATCCATATGATGAGCCACAGTTTTTCCAGAGGAGCGGCAATTTTCGAGGTACTGAGTGTCCATGACACTGAAGACACAGGCCCTTGTGTGTTCCGGCTGGATGCCCATGTGCAGCGCCTGTTTTGCAGTGCCGCGGCCCTGGACATGGTGCCGGGCCTGTCTTCGCAAGCAGTGGCGGCAGGAGTGTGCGAAACGGCGCGTGAAAACGGCATCCGCCAGGGGGCTGTGAAGATATTGGGATACAATCCTGAGATCGCTTTTGACATCCTGCCTTCGGTCAACACCCTGGACATTGCCGTGTTTGCCATTGACCCGGCCCGGGACCTGGGCCGGCGGCGGGTGCCGGCAGCAGACGGGGCAACCTTATGCGTTTCCTCATGGCGCAAGCTGGATCCCGGGACCGTCCCGGTCGAGGCCAAGGCAGCGGCCAATTATCTCAATGGCATGCTGGCCCGCCAGGAAGCCGGAAAAAAAGGGTGTGACATGGCAGTGATGCTGGATACCCAGGGATTTCTGGCGGAAGGGGCCACGGAATCCATTTTCCTGGTCAAAGACGGCCGGATTATGACCCCGGCCCTGGGAACCGTTCTGGACAGCATTACCCGGAACAGTGTGATCACCCTGGCAAAGACCCTGGGCATCCCTGTGGCAGAGGCCCGGCTATCTCCGGATCTGCTCGATACGGCCGAAGAGATTTTTTTCACCTGTACCCCCATGAAAATGCTGCCGGTTAAAACCTGTGGGCAGCGCACCCTGTCCCCCGTGCCCGGGCCCGTGACCCGGCAGCTGGCAGACTTGATGGCGGATGTCACATCCGGCCGGAACCGGCGGTTTGCTGACTGGCTTTTTCCGGTTTCCTGATCCGGAATACTGTAAAAAGGCGTTTGAACATATCCACTGCCGGACCGGGATGCGGTTTCTTTGATTTTTTCCTTGACAAACCGATATGAATCTGAGATCGGTGTAAAAAGACTGACTTTTAAAAGACTGACCTTTAGAAAGGACCCTATCCATGCCCGATTGTTTGCAGGACGCAGTGATCCGCAAGGAGCGGGTATCTGATCAGATCCGGACCGTGTTGAAGCAAGCGATTCTGGACGGGCATTTCAGGCCGGGGGACAAGTTTCCCCCGGAAGTGGAAATCGCGGCCAAATACCGGGTGAGCAAGGCATCGGCCCGGGAAGCGTTGCGGGAAATGGAGGCCGAAGGCCTGATCCAAAAGAAAAGAGGGGTGTTCGGCGGCAGTTTTGTGGCGGCCCCGGGTCCGGAAAAGATTATGGATGTGGTCACCAATGCCTATCTGTTCGGGAATGTCACGGCATCGGATCTGGCCGAGCTGCGGCGGATTCTGGAGCCGGGCCTGGCAGCCCTGGCCGCAGACCGGCGCACCGAAGACGATCTGGCTGCCATGGCCGAGTGCATTGACCGGGTGGCGCAATCCATCGATGCAGGTTCCCCGGACCAGACCCGGGCCATCTCCTTTCACACGCTCATTGCCGATGCCTGCCACAATCCGTTTATCTCCGCACTCATGGCCTCTCTGGTCCATGTGTTCCAGCAGGTGCTGGCCAAAACCCCGGACATGGAAACTGCAAAACAGGACCTGACCTACAACCGCCTGTTTTATGAATGTATCCGGGACCGGGACACGGCCCGGGCCGCCAGTGTGATGGCGGATCATTTCGACACCCTGGACGGGATGATTCAAAAAGAGGCGCAAAATAAACAATCACCGCCTGAACCATAACCAGGCGTAACGGTCAACCCGAGTTAACAAAAAAAGGATGGCATGTCATGAAAAACAAGATTGCAAGTCTGATGCTGGTTGTCATGTTCTTCGCTCTGGCCCTGCCCGGTATCTGCCTGGCGGCCTGGCCCAAAAAACCCATTATGATCATGATCCCCTGGCCGGCGGGAAATGACCCGTCCACCATGGTGGCTTCTGCCATGGCCCCGGTGATGTCCGATGAACTGGGCGTGCCGGTGAAAGTGGTGAACAAGCCGGGCGGCGGTGCGGTCCTGGCGACCAACGAGCTGAGAAACAGCCGGCCGGACGGGTACACCATGGGCCTGATCTCCATCGGCCCCATGATCACCCAGGTGCTCCGGGGAAAAACCCCTTACGCGAATGAGGATCTCAAGCCTCTGGGGCTGGTGTGGTCTTCACCATTCACCCTGGCGTGCCGGGCCGATGCCCCCTACAATAATCTTAAGGAACTGGCGGAATACGGCAGGACCCATGAACTGAAACTGGCCCACTGGGGCCTGGGAGCCGTGCCCACCCTGATTGCCATGAACGCAGGCAAAATCGGGGGATTCCAATGGAAAGAGACCGCTTATAAAGACCTGAACCCCCTGCTGGTGGTCAAAGGGGATGCAGATGTGATCACTTTTTCCATCCCCGGTATCAAAGATTATGTGGAATCCGGAAAAATGAAGATCCTGGCCTGCATGCTGCCCGACCGGCTCCCGGATTATCCGGATGTTCCCACAGTGGCGGAACAGGGGTTTGGCGATGCCTATTCCATCTGGTTCGGTGCGTTTGTAGCGGCCCAGACCCCGGACGATATTGCCGATCAGCTCAGTGACACCTTTTTCAAGGTGATGGCCCGGCCGGAAATTCAGAAAGTGATCCAGAATGTGGGCGTGATTCCCCATCCCACCGGTCCTGCGGCAGCCAGAAAACAGATGGACAGTGAGCTGGCTAATTTCGGTGCCATTATGAAGGATCTCGGGATCATTGAATGAAACCCAACACCCTGAACAGCCGAACCCATGATCTGCTGGGATCGGTGCTGGGTATTGCGGCCCTGGCCCTGCTGGTGGTGTCCCCCTGGCTGGTGGATACCACGGGGCCGGATCCTTTCTACAAAGGGCCCCTGCTGTTTCCATTGATCACCCTGGGCCTGATCCTGGCAGGGTCAGTGCCGTCATTGATACGGCTGGTCAGACCCGGAGATGCCCGATGGTACCTGGACGGTCTGGGCCGGCCCGTGCGGGCCGCAAAAGTGCTGGCCTGCCTGGTGCTGTTTCTGGGCAGCCTCGTGGTCTTCGGCCTGGAAATATCCACCCTGGTGTTTCTGGCAGCGGCCCTGAAGCTGGTAGGCCAGGATTCCCGGCTCAAGATGATCCTGGTGCCGCTGCTGGTGACCGTTATCCTGACAGTCATATTCAAGCAGTTTTTAGGGGTCTGGTTTCCTGAACCGCTGGTAATGGGTTTTTTCACGGAGTAGGTCATGTTTGAGCATATGTTGGACGGGTTTTATGCCGCGTTTTCCCTGGCCAATCTGGCCGCCCTGGTTTTCGGGTCGTTTGTGGGGGTGGTGGTGGGAATCCTGCCGGGCCTGGGGCCCATGGTGGGGATGGTGGTGCTGCTGCCCTTCACCTTTTCCTTTCCTCCGGACATTGCCCTGTCCCTGCTGCTCGGCGTATTCTGCGGCGGATATTTCGGCGGGGCCATCCCGGCGGTACTCCTGCGCACGCCCGGAGTGCCTTCCTCCATTGTCACCAGTTTTGACGGCTATCCCCTGACCCAGAAGGGCCAGGCCCAGGCGGCCCTGTCCGCAGCCCTGCTGGGGTCTTTCGGGGGCGGGGTCATCAGTGTGCTGATTCTCATGTTTCTGGCCCCGGTCCTGGCCCATGTGGCAGCCAGTTTCGGGCCGCCCGAGTATTTTACCGTGGCCCTGTTCGGGGTGGTCCTGGTGGTAATGGCGTTCCGGTCCCAGCTGGGACGTGGTATCATGCTTTTGGGCTTAGGATTCTGGTTTTCCACCGTGGGGATCGACGGCACCACCCTGAGCGAGCGGTATGTGTTCGGGACCCTGGCCATGCAGAACGGCCTGGATATCGTGCCCATCTGCCTGGGGCTGTTCGGCATCGGCCAGACACTGATCCTGGTGGAACAGAATATCATGAAAACCGACCATGTGCACCTGAGCCGGTCCACCCTGGATTTTTCCCAGCTGTGGGCCGCGCTGAAATATTGGAAAACCCTGGTCCGGTCCGGGGTGATCGGCACTTTTGTGGGACTGCTGCCCGGCACGGGGTCGATCCTGGCTTCTTTTATGTCCTATGATACCGCCAAACGCCTGTCCCCTGAAAAAGAGCGTTTCGGCCACGGCACCCCGGAAGGATGCATCGCCTCGGAAGCCGGCAACAATGCCGTGCCGGCCGGGGCCATGATCCCGCTGCTCACCTTAGGCATCCCCGGGGATGCGTTGAGTGCGGTGCTGCTGGGGGTGTTTACCATCAACGGTATTTATCCGGGACCATTGCTCCTGGTCAAGGAACCGGTACTGATTTCCACGTTGTATTTTTCCATGCTGCTTATCAATGTGGCCGCCTTTGCCATGCTCATGATCTGGCTGCGGCCCTTTGCCATGATCGTGAAGGTGCCGGGGCGCCTGCTGGCCGTGGTGATCATGGTGATCTCCATGGTGGGGATCTATGCGGTGAACACCCGGTTGTTCGATGCCGGGGTGGCCGTTGTCATGGGGGTGCTGGGGTATGTGCTGCTGCGGATGGGCTGGCCTGTGGTGACCCTGGTGATGGGGGTGGTGCTGGGAGAGATCATGGAAAACCGGTTGCGCCAGACCCTGAGCCTGGGGGACGGCAGCCTGATGATCCTGTTCCAGCGGCCCATCTGCCTGGTCCTGCTGGCCCTGACCCTGCTTACCATTGCGGTCCCTCTGATCCGGGATTTCCGCAAAGCCCGGAAAAAGGCCCGGCCACCCTCTTAACAACACCCATGGCCTGAAAGACCACCGCAAACAATGACCCTGCATGCAGACCGCCATCAAATATCCGCTTAACACTTAACACTTAAAACTTTCACCCAAACAACAAGTGCAACACCCCTATCGTTAAGAAACATCTGCAAGGAGAAAACAAATGAGTTATCCCACCATCTATCCCACGGGCACCACGGTATATGATCCCCAAAAGGCGTTTAACGGATACACCCTGTTCCAGGCCAAGGAGCTGGGTGCCCTGCTGATCGACATGAACGGCGGAGAGGTCAAACTGTGGAAAGGCCTGCACGGGTTCCCCAACAAGCTGCTTGAGGGCGGGTACGTGATCGGACACACCGGGGAACGCAACACCCGGTACAGCATGCAGGACTACCGGGACCTGATCCAGGTGGACTGGGACGGCAATATTGCCTGGGCGTTCAACCAGTATGAATATATCGAGGACCCGGGAGAAGACCCTCAGTGGATGGCAAGGGTCCATCACGATTACCAGCGCCAGGGCAACCCCGTGGGGTATTACGTGCCCGGGATGCCGGCTGAAACCGATCAGGGCAACACCCTGATTCTGGGGCACAAAAATTTGGTGTGCTCCAAGATTTCGGACAAGCCGTTGCTGGACGACGTGATCTACGAGATCTCCTGGGACGGGGATATCCTGTGGGAATGGGTGTGCAGCGAGCATTTTGACGAATTCGAATTCCGGGAGGATGCAAAGAACATCCTGTGCCGGGATCCCAACATGCGGCCCTGCGGCGGGGGCATGGGGGACTGGATGCATCTGAACAGCATGTCGCTTCTGGGTCCCAACAAATGGTACGACAGCGGAGATACGCGGTTCCACCCGGACAATATTATTGCCGACGGCCGGGAGACCAACATCATCTTTATTGTCAGCAAACAGACCGGGGAGGTGGTGTGGAAGGTGGGGCCCGATTATGATTATACGCCTGAGAGCCGCCTGGGGTGGATCATCGGCCAGCACCACGCCCACATGATCCCGAAAGGCCTGCCCGGAGAGGGCAATATCCTGGTGTTTGACAACGGGGGATGGGCCGGGTACGGCAGCTGCCATCCGGGCAGTCCCACAGGTGCCAAGAACGCGTTGCGCGACTACTCCCGGGTGCTGGAGTTCGACCCGGTCACCCTTAAAATCGTGTGGCAGTACACCCCCCACGAGGCCGGACTGGTGCATCCCACGGACAGCAACCGGTTCTACAGCCCATTCATCAGTTCGGCCCAGCGCCTTCCCAACGGCAACACCCTGATCACCGAAGGCAGCGGCGGCCGGATCATCGAGGTCACCGCGGCCCACGAACGGGTGTGGGAATATATTTCCCCCTACTGGGGCCGGCATTTCAAGATGAACATGGTCTACCGGGCTTACCGGTATCCCTATGCATATGTCCCCCAGCAAGATCCACCCAAAGAGGTCGCCATAGAGCCGCTGGATATCACCACGTTCCGGGTGCCCAATTCACAGCCCAAAGGCCCCCGGTCTCAGGTATCTGTGGCAGGGGTGCTGCCGTTCCAGAGTTCCTCGGCCCTGTGTGTGGTATCTGATACGGACGGCGGGCTTGCTGATAAAAAATGATCCGGTATACCGCCGGTTTTTGGGGCATGAAATGAATAAGAATAACCCAGGGAACCCATTGATGAACATGACATTGTTTTCCGCCACCGGGTGTGTCCGGTGCCGTATGGCCGCGGTTTTCATGGATGAACGCGGCATGTCCTATGAAAAAGAAGATGCGCTTGGCCAGGGAAAGGACGTTTTCAAACAGTTTTATCGGGAACACCGGAGTGCGGTTACCCGGGGGCCGGACGGGATCGCGTTTCCCATCCTGTTCACCGGTGACACGGTTGTCCAGGGCCTGGGGCCGGTACTGGCATTTTTGCAGGCAGGCGCAGCGCTGGAACCGTTCGTGACCCTGGACCACTCCCCCCATGGATGGATCAGCGGGCTGGACCTGTCTGCCCGGCCCCTGCCGGATGGCTCCGATCTTCTGGCTGTGCTTCGGTTTCTCAAGCAGAAACGCCTGAACATCCAGATGGAGGCCTGCGGCAGAAATCCCCATATCCTGACATCCGTGATCACGGAAGGGCTGTGCGACAAAGTGGTGTTCACCCTCCATGGCCCGGCATCCCGTTACGAAGATCTCACGGGCCTGCCCCTGGATGAAGCAGACCTGTCGGCCAGCCTGTCTTTGCTCACATCGGTGAAAGACTATACCATTCTTCTGCCGGTCCGGCCGGTGTCCACGTCCCAGGGGCCGGGGGTATCCATCACCCCGGAGGAGGCGGGCCAGGCCGCACGGCTGGTGGAAACCGCCACAGGCAGCAAAAAACACCCGTTTTTCATTCAGCCAGCGGCCCCTCGGGAGGAAGGTCTGGAACCTCTGACTGCCCCCCGGTTGTTCAAATACCGCACCCTTTGCCGAAGGTTCATGGTGATGGCCGATATATGGAAGCCGGCATGATCCGTCCCGCCAGTGGATTTGCCGGGTCAGCCCCCTGCTATTGACAGTCCTGACTTATTCCAGTATTTTGAAATCAGGTTCAAATGGTTCCTGTGTCATGTAAACAAGCCGACAAGGAGGCTCCCATGAGTTCAACCGCCGAAAAATTATCGTATCTTGAAGAAACCATGGCCCAGCTTGCCTATTCCCAGCTTAAAACGGAGATGTCCCTGCAAACATTGTCCAGAGAAATGCGGGAGTTCAAGGACGAGATGCGGGAGTTCAAGAACGACATGTTGATGTTCAAGGACGACATGTTGATGTTCAAGGATGAGATGTTGATGTTCAAGAACGAGATGCGGGATTTCAAAATTGAGATGTCGGTATTCAAGGATGAGATGGGCGAGTACAAGGACTGGTCTAAAAAGCAGCTCATCACAATGAACCGGCAGTGGGGGGACCTGGCCAACAAAATGGGCACCCTGGTGGAAGATGTGGTGGCCCCTAATATACCGCGGATCGCTCAAAACTATTTCGGGTGTGACGATCTGGATTATTTTGCGGTGCGGGTCCGGAAAAAAAGTCTGAAAAGGGACCGGCAGAAAAGAGAGTTTGACGTGATTGCGGCATGTCAGGGTGTTTTCATTCTCAATGAGACCAAATCATCCCCTGAGATCCGGGACGTCGACAAACTGGCCGCGTTCATCGAAAGCAATGAACTGTTCGACTATTTCCCTGAATATGACGGCTGCAAGGTATATCCCGTGTTTTCGTCCCTTTACATGGATGACAGCCTGATCACCTACCTGACCCGCAAAAAGATTTACGCCCTGACCCTCAAAGACGATACCATGGATATTGTCAACTGGGAGCAGTAGGCAGAAAAGAGAATCATGAATACGTTGTTTACCCCGGATCTGTCTACACCCATCAGCCGGCCCCTTTACATGACTGCCATTGAGGCCGGATTCCCCTCTCCGGCCGATGATTATATCGAAGGCCGCCTGGATCTGAACCAGCATCTGATCAAACACCCGGCTGCCACCTTTTTTGTCCGGGTCAGCGGCAACTCCATGATCAATGCCGGTATTTTTCCCGGGGATATCCTGATTGTGGACCGGTCCCTGGAGGCGGTGGACAAAAAAATTGTCATTGCCGTGATAAATGGCGAGCTCACGGTCAAGCGGTTGAGAATCCGGTCGGGACAGCCGTTTCTTGAGCCGGAAAACGACCAGTACTCCCCCATTGAAATCACCCCGGATATGGCCTTCGAGATCTGGGGGGTGGTGACCAATGTGATCCACAAGGTATGATAAAAAAAAAAGACATGCCCGTATTTGCCCTGGTGGACTGCAACAATTTCTATGTGTCGTGTGAGCGGGTGTTCAATCCCGGACTGGCACACCGGCCCGTGATTGTTTTATCCAACAACGACGGATGTGCCGTAGCCCGGTCCAACGAAGCCAAAGCCCTGGGCATCACCATGGGGGTGCCGGTTTTCAAGATCCGGCATCTTATCGATCTGCATGATGTTCAGGTGTTTTCATCCAATTACGTCCTTTATGGGGATATGTCCAGCCGGGTGATGCAGACCCTTTCCGCCTTTGCCCCGGCCATGGAGATCTATTCCATTGACGAGGCGTTTCTGAGCCTGGGCCGGCTGGCTTTCACGGACCTGACCGCCTATGGGCAGCAGATCCGGCACACGGTCAAACAATACACCGGCATCCCTGTGAGCATCGGCATGGCTCCTTCCAAGACCCTGGCCAAGCTGGCAGCCGGGATCGCCAAAAAATCGAACAAAGCCGCCGGGGTCCTGGACCTGACAGCTCCGCGGTTCCGGGACCGGGCCCTGGAGATGACCCCCGTGGAAGATGTGTGGGGGATCGGCCGGCAATATGCCCGGTATCTTCAGATACGGGGCATCCGGACAGCCCGGGATTTCAGGGATGCCGACATCGGGCGGTTCAAAAAAAAGATGGGCATCAACGGGGTGAGAATCCAGAAGGAACTGCGGGGAGAGTCCTGTTATGACCTGGAAACGGATGATCCGGGGAAAAAAACGATTTCCGTGTCCCGGTCCTTTAAGACGCCGGTTACCGATTTTGACAGCCTGTCCGAGGCGGTCAGCACCTATATTGTCCGGGGCGGTGAAAAACTCCGGGCCCAGGGCAGCCATGCCGAAGCCATGACCGTTTATGTCACCACCAGCCGGTTCAAGCCGGATTCCTTTTACTACAACTCAGATACCACCAGTTTTCCCACGGCCCTGAACTATACGTCTGCACTGCTTGCCCACGGCCGGACCGCGCTGAAGCGGATTTTCCGGAAAGGCCGGGCCTATACCAAGGCCGGCGTGATCTTTTCAGACCTGACACGGAACGGGATCTATCAGCAGGACCTGTTTGACACATCAGACCGGTCCCGGGCCGACCGGGTGATGGAAACCATGGACCGCATCAACCTTCAGATGGGCGCCGGCACGGTCACCTACCCCGCCACCGGTATGGGCCGGGACCGGTCCTGGACCACCGTATTCAACCACCGTTCCTCCGCCTACACCACGGACTGGCACCAGCTGCTGACAGTGGGACCTTAAGATGGCGGTCTGGTCGGTCTATTTACTGGAATGTGCGGATCACTCCCTGTACTGCGGGGTCACCACCGACCTGGAAGCCCGCCTGGTGAAACACAACCAGGGCACCGCCTCGCGATATACCCGGTCCCGGCGGCCAGTGACCCTGGCAGCGGTCCGGGAAAATCTGGAAAAATCAGCCGCCTTTAAACTGGAATACCGGATCAAGCAGCTGCCGGCCGGCCAAAAAGTCGCTGCGTTGGAAAAATCACAAGGATAACGGCAGCGGCTTGCTGTAAATGATTTTGGCATCTCCGGGGCAGTAGAAATCAGGCAGGGTGGCGGCTGCCGTGTATCCGCAGCGCTCGTAAAAGGCCCGGGTGGGGGCGTATTTTGCCTGGGATGCGGTTTCCACATAAATGGTGTGTCCCTTGGCTTCTGTGATCAGCTGCTCCATTTTCGCCAGCAGGGCCTGGCCCAGGCCTTTTCCCTGAAATTCAGGCGCCACTGCAATCCAGTAAATGTCATACCCGGCCAGGGTACAGGGGATGGGGCCGTAGCAGCCGTATCCGGCAAGCCGGCCGGCCTTTGAGGCCATGACAAAACAATATCCGCTGGCCGGGCCTTTTTCCAGGCGTTCTGCCACCAGCTGGGCCGCGATTTTCACCTCATCGTTTCTAAAATATCCGGTGGCGGTCACCAGATGCCGGATCTTTTCCACATCTTCGGGCATGGGGTTATATCGGAACTGAATGCCTTTGGGGGCAGGCGTGGCAAGTGTTCCGCCCCGGGTCGGTGTGAACACGGCTTCGGCCAGGCCCTCGAAAAAATGCCGGGCATTGTTCCCTAAGTTCCGGGTGTTGTATCCGCCTTCCTGGACCACCAGCAGGGGCAGGCCAGCGTCTCCGATCATCCGGCCGTTCCGGAAAAAATCTTTTGCGGTCAGAGACCAGGTGCCCGTGGGATCGTTTCGGGCCGTATCCAGGCCCAGGCAGACCACCAGAAAATCCGGATGAAATGCAGCAATCTTTGCCAGGGCCCGCATCAGGGCACTGCGGTAAGTTTTGCCGTCAACGGTTTCATCCAGGGGCAGGTTGAGGTTGAATCCCTCGCCTTCACCCGTGCCGGTTTCATCGTCAAATCCGGTGAAATAGGGATAGGCAAATTCAGGATGGCCGTGGATGGACACGGTGAGGATATCGGACCGGTGGTAAAAAATATCCTGCTGCCCGTTGCCGTGGTGATAGTCAATATCCAGGATGGCCACCCGGCCCTGTTCCCGCAGATACCGGGCTGCGATGGCCGCGTTGTTGAAATAGCAGAATCCGCCGAAGGACCTTCGTTCCGCATGGTGCCCCGGGGGCCGCACCAGGGCGTAGGCAACAGGGCGGCCTGCCAGCAGCGCATCCGCTGCCGTGAGCACGGCATTGACCCCGGCCCGGGCCGCGGGCCAGGCGTTTCGGTGGATGGGGGTGAAGGTATCGATGCAGTAGTAGCCGGGCAGGACCGTGGATTCTTTTGGCGGACGGGTTTTGTTTCTGATGGGAAACACATAGGGGTAAAGGGATTTGTCCGCAGGGACCTCTTCACAGGCCCGGGCCAGGTATTCGATGAAATCCGCGTCATGGACCCCGTGGATATGGATGTCGGGGAAGGGCTTTGTTTCCAGGGTTTCGAACAGGCCGCTTTTTTCCAGGTGGGACAGGATCCGGGTGATGCGCACCGGAGATTCCACATACCCGCGTTCATGGATATGGTGGATCTCATGGTCCTGGTTCACCACCAGAACGATTTTCTCCGCAAACCGGTCATGGACTGCCCGACGGGTTTTATGGGGCAGCACATGGCAGAATGGCCTGAGTTTCACGGGGTTGTCCCGGATGGAAGCCACCACCTGTTCCACGTATTTAGCCGGGCACAGGTCTTTGTATTTGCGCGCCAGGATAGCCCGCACCACGTTTTTTGCGTGGGACCGCGCCAGGGGGATGTCCTTTCCCAGGTCGTCATACAAAAGATGCGGCATGCAGGTATCTTCCGGATCCACCGGGGCTTCATACCCGGTGCCGATAATGGGCCGGGCCCCGTACCGCTCATAGAACCGCAGCCGGGCGATGTTGTCTTTAATCAGGCCGGGTTCACATTTTCCCGGGGTGTCGGGCAGGCATTCGAAGAACAGCCCTCTGACCTTCAGGGCCGCGCATTCGGTCCTGATCCGCTCGTACAGGGCACTGCCCAGCCCGCCTCGCAGGGTGTCTTTTGCCGTGGCGATCCAGTCCAGAAAACAGAAATTGATGTCCGGTTCATGCAGGACCATGGCAAACCCCAGCACCTTGTGCCGCATGTTTTCCGCCACGAACAGAATAGGCCGAAACCCCAGGGTGAACGGGTTGCGAAGATTGTCTCCCAGGTGCGTGATCTCCTGTTCCGATGCGGCAGGGATCCGTTTTTTCAGGATGGCCTTGACCTGGCGGAGGGCATCCTGGTTCACCGGGATGGTATCGTCAAAAATACGTCTTATTCTGAACATAACTGTGTGGTCACCATCTGATGGACAGCGTCGGCATATGAGAGTTCTGCCCGGTCCAGGGCCGCGGCAAATCCGGCATCCGGGGACAGGCAGGGGTTGGTGTTGACCTCCAGGACAAAGGGGCGGCCATCCGGGGTCACCCGGAAATCCACCCGGGCGTAGCCGGCCAGGTGAAACAGGTGCCAGCAGCGGCGGGCCAGGGTTTCCATTTCCTCCAGCAGAGGCGTGTCCCCAGGGGGAAAGTCAAACCGGCGCGGGGTGGTGTGGTATTCTTTGGAATCCGATTCCCATTTTGCCCGGAATCCCACCATGGCAGGCTGGTCTGCCGGGATGTCCGGAAACAGGATTTCGGCCGGCGGCAGTATCTGGACCCCGGACCGGCCGGCCAGCAGCGACAGATTGAATTCCCGTCCGGAAATGAATTGTTCGGCAAAACAGGCCCCGCCCAGGCCGGTCGCCCGGGTTTTCAGCAGCCGGGCCACGGTCTTTGCCGTGCCGGTTACCAGATTTTCCGTTTCCAGGCCTAAAGATCCGTGTTCCCACACCGATTTGATGATCCACAGCGGACTGGGACTGCCTTTTTGCAGAGCCATGCCGGTACCGGTATCTCCGGTTTCGATGGATTCAGATCCCGTGGGGTGAGAACCGGGGCTTTCAGTGCTGCCGGGGCGGCTGTTTTCAATGGCCATGGCCCCCTGCCAGGGCATGTCCAGAGGAAAGGGATTGATCCAGGCAGGGGTGGGCAGGCCGGCCAGATGCAGGCGTTCCTTGGCCATCACCTTGTGGGAAGTGGTGTACACGGCAGTGGCCGGGCACCCTGTATAGGGAATGCCCAGGGCATCCAGCAGGGTCGGCACCACATGGATCAGGCTGCCCCGGTTTTCCAGGGACTCCACCAGGTTGAACACCCCCAGGGGCTGGATATCCGCCAGTTTTTTTTTCAACGCGGCCAGGTTGAGATCGCAGGGCACGGGCACGGGGTCGTATCCCAGGCCGGTGAGGGCCCGGGATACCGCATCCACCTGAACCAGCACATCGGCTTCATCCGGCCGGGTTGGGTCGGTCACGGCATTGTGCACAACAGCAATGCAGCGGTTCATGCCGGCTCCGGACAGGACGCTGGGATGTGGTTCGGCACCCGTTCCATGGCGGAGGTCAGGATCATGTCAATCAATCGGACATAGGATGTCCCGAAAAATTCACACACCATGGGCAGGTCGGAATAATGGGGCCGGAGCCCGGCCAGAGGGTTCACCTCGATAAAACAGGGAGTGCCGGTGTCATCGCACCGGATGTCGATACGGCCTGCGTCCCGGCATTCCAGCACCTGCCAGGCGGCCAGGGCCAGGGCTTCCACCATCTTGATCAGCGGGTCCACCTCCGGCGATAACGGCAGGTATTGGACCCGGCCTTTCCATCCCTCTTTGTTTTCAAAAGAATAGATGTCCTTTCCCGGATCGGCCAGCACAATAATCTCCATGGTGCCCATCACTTTTGTCCGGGCCCCGGTGCCCACCAGGCCGGTGGTGAATTCCCGGCCGGATAGAAATTCTTCAATGAGAACGGGCTGGTTGAACTGATCCTGCAACGCCCGGCAGACGACGGGCAGGCCCTGCCGGGCCTGGATCACGGAATCAATGGTGATGCCCATGCCTGTGCCCTGGGCCACGGGTTTGACAAAATAGGGCGGATCAAAGGGCACCCGGCCGGCATCCTCCGAAGTGGGGGCCAGAAAAAACCGCCCCGTGGAAAGTCCGGCATCCCGGATGACCCGCTTAGTCAGGGCCTTATGCAGGGTCAAAGACATCACCAGCGGATCTGAAAAGGTATAGGGAATCTGGTACAGGTCCAGGATGGCCGGCACCTGGGCTTCTCTGCCCATGCCGTGCAGACCTTCGGCAATGTTGAACACCAGGTCCCAGCGGTCACCCGCCACCAGGCGCTGGGTGAGCTGCCGGGCATTGCCGATGCGCACGGGGGTGTGTCCCAGATCGCCCAGGGCCTGTTCGATGGCTTCAATGGTTTCCACGGAGTCGAATTCCGCGGTTTCCAGGGCGGTGTATCCCTGGTCCAGATAATCCTGGCGCAGGTCATAGGTCAATCCGATGATCATGGTTTGTGTCTCCTGTGAGTTTGTCACCCCTGCACCGGCATTGGATCAGGATAGGTAAAGGATCTGTTTTCATAATTGGTCAGCACCAGGTTGTCATTGGTGTGACTGCCTCCATAGTCGGGCATCAGCGGGATCTTGCCGCCGCCGCCCGGGGCATCCACCACATAGGTGGGCACGGCATACCCGGTGGTGAATCCTCTCATGCCCCGGATAATCTCAAGACCTTGGGCAATGGCGGTCCTGAAATGGCCGGACCCGGTGATGGGATCGCACTGGTACAGATAATAGGGCCGGACCCGCATTTTCATGAGCCCGTGCATGAGCTGCGTCATGACCGGAACACTGTCATTGATTCCCTTGAGCAGCACGGTCTGGGACCCTAAGGGAATGCCGGCATCTGCCAGCAGGGCGCAGGCGGCCCGGGTGTCGGGCGTACATTCGTCCGGATGGGTAAAATGCAGGCTCAGCCACAGAGGATGATATTTTTTGAGCATTTTGACCAGTTTCGGGGTGATGCGCTGGGGCAGCACGGCCGGCACCTTGGTGCCGATGCGGATGATTTCCACATGGGGAATCTGCCGCAGCTTTGACAATACCCATTCCAGGCGGTCATCGCTCAGGGTCAACGGATCCCCGCCGGACAGCAGCACATCCCGGACATTTGCGTTGGCAGCGATATAGGCAATGGCTTTTTCCCACCTTGCCCGGCTGGCACGGATTCCGCCATGGCCCACCACCCGGGACCGGGTGCAGTACCGGCAGTAGGTGGAGCAGAAATCAGTGAGCAGGAACAATACCCGGTCCGGATACCGGTGCACCAGCCCGGGCACCGGACTCTGATGGTCTTCGCCCAGCGGATCATCTGACTCACAGGGCATTTTGACCCATTCACCGGCCGTGGGCACCACACATCTGCGCAACGGATGGTCCGGCACATCTTTGGGAATCAGGCCGGCATAATACGGGGTGATGCTCAAGGGCAGCTGGACTGCGTGGTCCGCCAGACACTCGTCCGGCCCCAGGGGCAGGATCTGGTGGAGCCGGTCATAGGTATGGATGCGGTGACGCACCTGCCACTGCCAGTCATGCCAGTCCCGGGCCGTGGATCCGGGGAAAAACTGTTTTTGAAACGCTTTGGTTTCCGGGCTGAGCTTGGGGTAACGCAGGGATGATGTTTTTCGGGCCGGCAGGATAAATACCGGGCGGGTCAATTGAATGGCGGGTTGCCCGGCCGGCGGGGCCGGGTACAGGGTGTCGATGGCAAGCCGGCTGCTTGGAGGCTCGTCATCATCGATAATCAGCGGTTCCGCGGGTGCTTCTGCTTTGTGCATGATGGCTCCTTATGCTGGATTTCAGGTTGTGAAGTGACTGGTGTTCAGCAGAAGCATGAGCAACCATCGTGCCTGGATACAAAAATATTTTACAAAGCGTCATATGAGGAAATGTCAGAATCCTTCATTCGGATGTCTGTTGGGTGTTCCTCTTTGAAATCCTTCGTGATTTTCGTGCACGTCGGGGTGAAATCAATGCCGGACACATAAAAGCAGGAATTTTAATGTCTTGTTTTCAAGCAAAAAAAAGAGCCGTCAGGACCTGATATGTCTGAAAAACCGGGTGTCCTGAACCTGGGTGATCATCTTGCTTATGCGCGCCACGGCTAATGAAGCAGCGACAGCTCACACTGGGGCCCGGTTATCAACAGGTTGTTGGTCACAGTCGACTGAATTTTTTCCATTTTACTGCCAAAAAGAAGGTCCTTGATCACCCCGTGTCCATACGCACCCAGCACAATCAGGGCATCATGGGGAACATCATAGAGCATGGCATCAAATTCGGATTTTTCATAATAATGCCACTCTCTCAGAAACTGGCTGACAGGCCCTGCCAGATCTGATTCTTTGATGATGTTTTCGTAGTAACCCTTGCTCTTTTTTTCCCTGAGGGTATAGATATCCATGGGAAGTTTGGAAACCATGGCGATTTTTAACCCCATTTGCAGGGCTTTGCGGGCATTGGTGGAGCCGCCGAAAAAAACGGCAATGCTTTTCCAGGGTTTGAATACCGGGCTGGTGAGTAAAACAGGAAAGGGCGCCTGTTTGATAATCCTTCGGACTTTCGGGCCGATATGGCCCAGGCCGATTTTTGAGGACAGGTCACTGACCGACCGCGGACAGCAGAAATAATCAAAATTGGTGGGAATATCCGGCAAGGTGGAGGCGGTAAAACTTCGGGGTGCAAAAAAGGCGGGTTTGAACCCCATTTCGTCAAAAAGCTCACTGGCATGCTGCTTTGCTGTTTTGGGTGATGTCAGATAGGAGCTGTCCAGATCAATCTGAATGGCGTCATTGGGGAAATACATGAGAAATTTGTCACTTTCCGGGATATACACCACCGGATGCGCATGAATGGTTTTACAAAAATATAATGATTGCAGAAATGTTTCCCGGCCAAAAGGGGTATTTCTGAAAATCTGCAGCAGTTTATAGTTCATTGTTTTCTCCTTGCTTTATTGTAACATAGGCTATCGGACACTGGTCTGCATGATCAATTCCCTGCGGTACAGGTCCAGAATCCGTGTTTTTGAAATCATTCCGATAAATGTGTCATGTTCCACCACGGGGATGCTTTCCATATTATTTGTTTCCATCATTTCCAGAACGTCCTGCAGATCATTTTCCAGAGAAGCGGTCAGCACACCGGTATCCATGATCTGATTCAGAAAAACCATGTCATAGATGCCTGGATTCAAGACATACCTGCGAATGTTGCGGATTTCAATCATGCCTTTGTACGCACCTGTATTTTCATCAATCACCGGAAAAAAGAACTGATCCGACGTTTTTATGATCTCGATGAATTCTCTGAAAATCATGTGTTCAGACACGTTGGTGAATTCAGTTGAGACAAGTTCGCTGATGTTCAAATCAGATAAAATTCTTGCATCCGTGCCGGGTCGTAAAAATTGTCCCCTTCGAATAAGTTCTTTAAAATAAAAGGATGCCGGTTCAATATAGTGGCTCATGGTGGATGAAATGGCAGAAACGACGATCAACGGTAAAATGGTTTCATATCCGCCCGTGATTTCCAACACCAGAAAAATACCTGTCAAGGGTGCCTGCATCACCCCGCTGATCAACCCGGTCATTCCCAGCAGCGCATATGCCCCTTCACTGGCGCAGGCGGCATTGTCAAACAGCAGAAATACGATTTTATGGAAAACAATGCCAGTGAGGCTGCCGATGAGCAGGCAGGGGGCGAATATGCCGCCTGATCCTCCCCAGCCAAGGGTGATGGCAGTGGCAAAAATTTTGGCGAAAACTGCCACAAAAGTGAGGAATATACCCATTGTAAAGGTGCCGGAAATCATGGATTGTATGAAATGGTATCCCTCTCCCAGTACAACCGGGAAAAACAATCCGATACACCCTACGAAGGACCCGCCGATTATGGCCCGCATCCAGAAGGAAAATCGGTTTTTTTTGGCAAATTTTCCCGAAGTGTTCAGCGTTTTTGTGAAAAAAACCGATATCAAGCCTGCAAAAAGTGCCAGGCAGATACCGGGCAGGATATCAGCGGTGCCCATATTAAAGGGCAGGTGGTTGAAAAGCACCTGTTCATGGATAATGGCCCGGCTGACTTCCGCGCCTGCCACGGCGGCAATGGCTATGGGAATGATATTGCTGAACTCCCATTTTCCAAGAACCACCTCAATGGAAAAGACAAGGCCGGCAAGGGGGGCGTTGAAAATACCTGCAATGGCACCGGCTGTGCCGCATCCCACAAGGGTGGTGCGCTGCCGGTCATTGAGCCGTAATAATTTGGCGATATTGGACCCGATGGCTGACCCGCTCATGACCACGGGTGCTTCAGGGCCGGCGGATCCCCCGCTGCCGATGGTCAGAAAACTGGAAATCAATCGGGAATAGCTGGACCTCAGCCGTAACAGGCCCCCGTGTTTTGACACCGCATAAATGACCTCAGGAACCCCATGTCCTGCGCCTTCCCGGGTAATCTTTTCAAGATAAATAGTTGACAGCAGCGCACCCATTGCCGGCAGTAAAAAGGCCCACCAGAACTGCCGAAAGGGATGCAGCCATTCTGTGACCGATTCAAGGGCCAGGCGAAGGGCCACTGCGGCAAGGCCGCTGCAGATGCCGGCAATGCTTCCTGCAATGATTAAAAGCAGCCGGTCATCCATATGTGACAAGCTGGGAGCAAAACGGGACTGCCATTTTTTTATCAAAGACATCAGGGCATCTGTTCTAAACGGTTTTACAGGGGGTTGGCTTTCTGGAGAACCATGGTCTGTTCAACCAGTTCATCCAATTGCGGACGTGATTTTATGAATGCAACAAAATCCGCATCCTTCAGGCAGAAAGACAATACAGACAGCAGATGCAGATGGTGTTGCAAGGACGGACACAAAATACAAAACAATATGGACACAGGGCGGCCATCCAGGGCATTGTAATCCACTGGATCGGCAAGAAAGTTGACGGTTATCATGGGATCGGGCAAATATGACAGCTGCTGTCTGGGGTGAGGTATGGCCATCCCGTTTCCCACCCCGGTTGAAAAGGCATTTTCCCTTTCAACCAGACGGTCCAGAAGATCCGGTTTAAAATCATCCGGTACCTGGAAAATTTTTTTGACACATGATTCAAGAACCGAGACAACATTATTTCCCGGAATATCAAAATAGATACCGCCGTTTTTTAAGGCTTGTGACAAAGGGACATCATCCTGGTTCTGTTTTTCTGCCGATTTTTTATCGGTGAGGTTCAAACGGATATTATGCAGGGCCGCCCATTTTTCAAGGTCTTTTTTTTCAAACCGCAAATCAGCCCCTTTGGGCAACACGGGCAGTTTTCCCTGTCTGACCCAGCGTTTAATCGTATCCGGATTTACCCCCAGATATGTTGACAGATCAAAAACGGACAATGTCATATTTTTTTTCATGGATTACTGCACCCATTCATTCTAAGCTATTTAATTTATGCATTTTTTTTAGGTGTTATAAAACAAACGGATATGAATGACAACCAAAAATACTTTTCAGGGAATTATCAAATGATTGTATGCAGAGCAAGATGATAAAAAAATGCCTGCCGGCACCCGGGCGCCGGCAGGCATCAGATGATGAAAGGACAAAAAGAAAGAACGCTACGCAACCGTGGCGATCACATCTCCTTCTTCCACTTCATCCCCCACTTTTTTCAATATTTTTTCAATCGTACCGTCGCAGGGGGCATATATAATGTTTTCCATTTTCATGGCTTCGATGGCCAGAATTTCCATGTCTTCTTCAACGGATGAGCCGACTTCAATGTCCATTCTGACGATTTTTCCCGGTAATGGGGCTGTTATTTCACTTGCCATTTTTTTCTCCTTTTATGTGTTTGTTTGGTTTTTAAAACCAGGGTGGCCAACAAGCCAACCGCTAAATTATTTGTCTAAGTGTCAGGGTATCAGCCGCCGAGCAGGGTAATGAACATCCCTGCAGCGATCACCGTGCCGATCACGCCGGCCACATTGGGACCCATGGCATACATGAGCAGATAGTTCTTTTTGTCTGCTTCAGTCCCGACTTTGTGTACGACCCGCGCCGCCATGGGCACGGCCGATACACCGGCGGCCCCCAGCAGGGGATTGATTTTTTCTTTTGACACCAGGTTCATCAGTTTGGCCAGAAGAATTCCTGTGGCCGTGCTCAGGATGAACGCAATGAGACCCAGAATGAAAATAAACAGCACCTTGGGCTGCAAAAAGATGTCTGCGTGCATGGTGGCGCCGATGGGCAGTCCCAGAAAAATGGTGACAATATTCATCAGTTCATTCTGGGCCGCCCCTTTCAACCGTTCCACCACACCGGATTCTCTGAACAGGTTGCCCAGCATGAGCATGGAGATCAATGGGGCGGAGGCCGGAATCAGCAGGATGATCACAAAAGTGGAAATGATGGGAAACAGCAGTTTTTCTCTTTTGCTTACCGGCCGGGGTTTGGCCATGTGCATGGCGCGTTCCGCTTTGGTGGTCATCAGGCGCATGATCGGGGGCTGGATGATGGGTACCATGGCCATATAGGAATAAGCTGCCACGGCACAGGCCCCCATGAGCTGGGGCGCCAGTTTGGAGGCAATAAATATGGTCGTGGGACCGTCTGCTCCGCCGATCATGCCGATGGTGGCGGCTTCCATGATATCGTATCCCATGGCATGGGACACGAAAAAAGTGATATAGACTCCGGCCTGGGCACCGGCCCCCAGAAAAATCAGCCTCGGGTTGGCCATCAGCGGTCCGAAATCCGTGAATGCCCCGATTCCCAGAAAAATCAGCGGTGGAATAATCTCCCAGTGGATGCCGTAGTGATAGAATTTCCACAGCAATCCCACATTTTCGTCCATCAAGCCGCTTAACGGCAGGTTGACCAAAAGAATACCAAAGCCGATGGGCAGCAACAGCAGGGGTTCATATTGTTTTTTAATGGCCAGATAAATGAGCACCAGGCCGATGATCCACATGACGATCATCCCCGGTGTCAGGTGAACAAACCCTGTGGTATTTAATAGTGAAATCAGCTTATTTCCCATCTTTCCCGGCTCCTTTGTTTTTTTTCGCAAACGAATCAACCGCGAATGCAGTGATTTTAATGGACAGATACAAAAGGGCCATACCAAAAAATACGCTGATTATACCTTGTACAAATATACCTCCGGGTGACATCTTACCGATCCCCTTTTTCCTTAAGTTTGTCTTTTAAAAAGCCACTTTACAGCGGCCGCTGAAATTGCCGACAACCTTAATCCAAACCCGGTGAATTGTCAACTGACGATTACAATATAGCTACTTATTCTTTTTGTCATTTAATTCATCGATCCAGGTGTGTCCGGATAACGGGATCCCGCTTCGATAGGAGGCCCGTGCAATAAGATGGGCCGCAACGGGGGCTGTGAGCAGTAAAAGCCCGATAATGAACACGGCACGAAGAAAAATGCCCGGGCTTTGAAAGAAAACCGCATGGGCCAGAATCATCAGGCCGGCGCCCAACGATCCCGCCTTGGTGACGGCATGCATGCGGATCAGGGTGTCTGGAAACCGGAACACACCCAGCGCGGCGATCAGGCAGAACAGGCTGCCGATAATCATGAGCACCGCTGTAAAATAGTCAGTCATGGGTGTTTCTTCTTTGAAGACGGCGGGGTCAATGGATGGCCGGGGTCGGTTTCATCCGGTTTTCGGCCCCGCGCCCGTTCAATGAACCGGGCCAGGGCAATGGTACCCAGAAAGGCGATACACGCATAGGCAATGGCCACATCCAGGTAACTGGTTTCTTTGGTGTGAATGGAAAGGGACACCAGAAATGTGACCACCAGCACGGACAAGAGATCCATGGCAACGACCCGGTCCGCGGCTGTGGGTCCCTTGACCAGCCGCCACAATACCAGTACCATGCCGGCCAGCAGGATCACCATGGCGGTCTGGGCGGCCCCATACAGAAATGTTTGTGAATTCATCATTACCGCATCACCTCCAGAACGCGTCTTTCCAGACCGTTTTTGATTTCCTGCCGGGTTTTGTCCCCATCTTCAAGAAACATGACATGGACAAACAGGGTGTGTCTGTCTTCGGACAAATCCACACTCAAGGTACCCGGTGTCAAAGACAGCAGATTGGACACCAGAAAAATCTCCAGGTCGGTGCGGGCCGACAACGGGACCCCGATGATCCCCGGACGGCTGATATGGGAAGGGGTGATCACATCCCAGGTCACCCGGAAAGAGGAAATCACCAGTTCCTTGAAAAAATAAAGGACCAGATTGATTGTTTTTGGCAGTTTTCTGAAATACCGGGTATCCGGATACAGCGGGCGGGACACCCATAAGATGATGTATCCGATGAAAAAACCGGCAATGAATGCACTGATGCGGGTGCTGCCCAAAAGCAGGGTGAACACGGCGGCAAAAAAGATGTTGAGTATCAGCAGCGGCATCATTTTCCCCCTGTCACTGCCGCCACATAGGCCGCAGGATCAACCAATTGTTCGCCGGCCGTCAGGGCCAGGTGAAAAACCGGTTCAATGAAAATGCCCATGAGTACGATCATCAGGCATAACCCCAGTACGGGCCCCATCATCCAGGGCGACAAGACCCGGGTTTCAGAAGCGGTCTGCTTTTGGGGCGAGGGTTTCCAGAATGCTTCCATCCAGATCTTGACCATGGAGAACAGGGTGAGCAGGCCCACAAAT
The DNA here is from genome assembly GCF_000350545.1 of Desulfotignum phosphitoxidans DSM 13687. GTDB lineage: Bacteria > Desulfobacterota > Desulfobacteria > Desulfobacterales > Desulfobacteraceae > Desulfotignum > Desulfotignum phosphitoxidans. The sequence goes on along the minus strand of NZ_APJX01000004.1, from coordinate 271,707 downwards.
GCAGCCAGGGCCGCGGCACCATAGTGGCGGCTTTCAAGACAGGCATAGATGATCAGCAGCTTGGCCCAGAACCCGGATAAAGGCGGGAGCCCGGCCAAGGCAAACGCGGGGATGAAAAATCCCACTGACAGCAGGCCATGGGTTTGGTACAGGCTGCCGACCTGTGTCAGGTGAAATGAACCGCCGGCCCGTTGGATCAGCCCGCCGACCAGAAACAGGGTGGCTTTGGCAATGATGTTGTGCACCATATAGATCAAAGCCGCGGCCAGGGCCAGGGGTGTGAGCACGGCCAGTCCCAGGATCATATATCCCACCTGGCTGATGATATGAAAGGACAGGATCCGGCGGATGTCCATCTGGGAGGCGGCGGTCACCACACCGGACAGCATGGTGAGCCCGGCCGCAATCATCAGAATCGTGTGGGTGATATGGGGGTGTGTGACAAATACCAGGGTGAACAGGCGGATCAGGGCATACACCCCCACCTTGGTGAGCAGGCCGCCGAAAAAAGCGGCCACCCCCGGCGGCAGGGTAGGGTATGCCGCGGGCAGCCAGAAAAATAAAGGAAACAGGGCGGATTTAATACCGAATGCCGTCATTAAAAGCAGAGATGTGCCGGCCAGAAGCCCGTCGTTTTCCACCAGCACAATTTTTTCATGCAGATCCGCCAGGTTCAGGGTGCCGGTCAGCCCGTAGACCAGGCCGATGCCGGTCAAAAGAAACAGGGTGGCGACGATGTTCAGGGTCACATATTTGACGGCATTGGGAAGTCTGGCTGCGGGATGGTCCATGACCATGATGCCGAAGGAGGCCATGAGCATCACTTCAAACCACACATACAGATTGAACAGGTCCCCTGTGAGAAACGCGCCGCAAATGGCGGCCGTCAGCATCTGCATGAACGGGTGAAACCCGGACCGGATCTGTTCATGGGTGGTGTCAAAGCGGGTATAGATCATCACGACCACGTGAAGGAAGGCTGTGACCAGCACCAGCACGGCGCTCAAAAGATCCGCCACCAGACAGATGCCGGCGGGGGAAGGCCAGCTGCCCACCCATAGGACAACCACGCCTTGGGTTGTGACCACAGACAGCAGCCACCCGGCACTGGCCAGATGAATCAGGGCCCCGGCAATGGCTGCACTGCTGCTATGGCTGGGGTGATGTCTGAAGCACCCGGTGTAAATGGCAAAGGCCAGGGGCACCAAAATGGGAAAAATCAGCACCTGGGTCATGAATGATCCTTTTCCGGCGTATCAGCACCTGTGTCATCCCCGGCGGATTCAGACAGAAAATCTGCTTGGCGGGTATTCAGGGTCCGGGTTTGGGCATAGGTGCGGTACAGCAGGATCAGCAGAAAAAGGGTCATGGCAAAACTGATGACAATGGCTGTCAGGATCAGGGCCTGGGGCAGGGCGTTGGCCACAGGCGTTGCCGGGGCCGTCCCGGGTTTTCCGATCAAAGGCGGGGCCACGAAAGACAGCCGGCCGGCCGTGAAGATCAGCAGGTTGACGGCGTTGCCCATGAGGACAAATCCGAAAACAAACCGCACCAGTTCGCCGGAAAGCATCAGAAACAACGCACCGCTGAACAGGATTCCCACGGTCAAAGCCAGAAGATGTTCCATTTTCAGTTCTCCTCCAGGGCCAGCAAAATGGACAGAATCGCTCCAAGTACGGCCAGAAAAACCCCTGAATCAAAGAGCAGGGGCGTACCCGCGGCAAATGTCTCTGTCTGCCACCAGATGCCCGTCAAAAAGGGTTTCCCAAAAAAAAGTGCCGGCAGTCCGGCACCCGCGGCCAGGGCCAGGCCGGACAGGGCCATGATGGACGGGCGGATTCGAATGGCTTTGCGGACATGATCGGTCCCATTTGTGATGGCCAGCAGGGAAAACGCCGTGCCGGCCAGAAGGGCGGCGGAAAATCCCCCGCCGGGTTCATGGTGTCCCCGCAGAAATACATACACGGCAAATACCAGCATCAACCCGATCATCAACCGGGTGGCGGTTTTCAGGATCACGGATTTCACAGCGCTTTCCTTTGGCTGAACGGCCGGCGGATCAGATGGACACCGGCCCAGGCGGCCAGCACGATCACGCAGATTTCCCCTAAGGTGTCCAGACTGCGGAAGTCCACCAGGATGACGTTGACAATGTTCCGGCCGTGGGCTGAAAGATAGCTGTGGGTTTCAAAAAACGTGGTCAGACTCCGGTCCAGAGGGTTGCTGACAACCCCTGAAATCAGGGTGAAGACCGCCAGGCCCGCGCTTATGGATAAAATGGCATTTCTGAGGGTGCGCGCCCGGGAAGTGGCACCGGGTTTGATGATGGGTTCCATGGGGGGCAGGCGCAACAGAATCAGGGAGACAAAAATCAAGGTCAATGTTTCCACCAGCAGCTGGGTCAACGCAATATCCGGGGCCCCGAACACCAGAAATATCAATGCCACGCCCCCGCCCACACCGCCGAGCCCGCCGATGGCAGCCAGCCGGTGCCGGGCCGTCACCACCACAGCGGCAGCCCCCAGAACAAAGACAAACAGGCCCATGGCAATGTATGGGCCGGTAACAGCAGGTATGGAGACAATGTCAGCGGCATGGGGCAGCCAGACACTGCCTGTCAAAAGCACCAGGGTGAACACAATGACCGACATATAGGAGGACAAAGACCCGTTCTGGAGGATCCGGGTCACAGTGGCCGCCGTGGTGAGAAACCGGGTCAAACCGGACTGGTAAAGCCCCGGCGTGGTCACCCACAGGTGGTCTGTGAGAAAACGGATCCCCCGGCGCATACGAATTTTCTGCCAGTAGATCACAGCACCGGATGTCAGGGTGATGATACTTAAAACCAGCGGCAGATTGATGCCGTGGAACAGGAACAGCCGGATCTCTTCCCTGTCCGGATGAAACGCGAACACGGCCGGCTGGATCAGGTTTTCTGATACCCATTCGGGCATGATCCCGAATACCACCCCCAGAAGCCCCATGAACGCCGGCCCGATCCGCATGGTCCAGGGGGTTTCGCAGGTGTTTTTTAAGTGTATCGGCAACGTGCCGGCAAACGGGGTGAGCAAAATAATGGCGGCAACAGCCGTCATCAGGGCATTGGCTGACAGGGTGATGCCTGTGGCAAACAAAGGAAACATCTCTTCGGCCAGGGACCCCGCATACATGATCTCTTTGCCGATAAATCCGAAAAACAAAGGGAATCCGGCCATGGACAGGGTGGCCCCGGCCACGGCCAGGGCCGTTAAAGGCATGCGGGTCGCCAGTCCCCCCAGATGATTCAGGTCCCGGGTTCCGGTCGCATGGTCGATGCTGCCCACTGCCAGAAACAAAGCGGCCTTATACAGGGCATGGACCATGAAAAATGTGGTGGCTGCGGTCAAAGACAGCACGGTCTGCCCGCCCAGGAACAGGGTGAGAATCCCTAAGGCCATGAGCGTGGTGTAGGCCAGGATGCGTTTCAGGTCACAGGGACCCAGGGCCTGGATCGCCCCCCACAGGGCCGTGGCCCCGCCCACCAGCACCAGGGTGCTCATCCACAGGGTCGTGCCCCCTAAGACCGGGTGCAGCCGCATGAGCAGGTAAATGCCGGCCTTGACCATGGTGGCGGCATGGAGGAACGCACTGATGGGGGTGGGTGCGCTCATGGCGTTGGGCAGCCAGAAATGAAACGGCACCTGCCCGGATTTGGTCATGGCCCCCACTATAAAACAGATGAAAACCGCCGGATACAGGACATGATTTCGGATCACATCCGCGGATTCGCTTAAGGCGCTCAATGTCATGGAAAAGCCGGCTGATTTGAGCAGCAGAATTCCCATCAGCAGGAACAGGCCACCGGCCCCGGTGACCAGCAGGGCCTGGCGGGCGTTTTCCCGGGCTTCGGATTTTCCGTGGTCAAATCCGATGAGCAGAAACGACAGAATCGTGGTGGCTTCCCAGCAGATGAACATCAGCAGCAGGTTGTCGGCGAACACAATGCCCAGCATGGCGATCATGAATGCGTGCAGAAACACAAAAAATCGGCCGGTCTGAGGATGGCCCGCCATATAACTGGATGCATAGACCGTGACAAAAAATCCGGTCATGGTGATAATCAGACCGAACAACAGGCTCAACCCGTCCAGGCGGAACACCAGGTTCAGATCCAGGCTGGGCACCCAGGCCCATTGAACCGTGAAAACATCCCCGTTCACCACCCGGGGCCAGGCCAGGCACAACAGCGCAAAAAGGCCTGACGGCAGCAGGCAGGAATATAGCCCTTTCCGGCAGCAGTCCGGGACAGCCTCGGTGTCAGGCAGTTTGATCCGCATGCCTACTGGGACAGAAACAAAGGAATATCCGCTGAATGGATGGTTTCCAGAACCGTGTCGCCCAGCAGACTTCGTTTGATAATGTTCCGGGAGCTGTTGCCCATGACGATGAGATCGGCATTGTGTTCATGGGCATAGGCCAGCAGATCGGTTTTGGGGTTTCCGTCCATCAGGTCGGTATGGACTTCAAATCCGTGGGCCTGGCAGTAATCTGCGGCTTTTTCCAGCAGAAACGGTTCCGGTTTTTGGTGGTGCGTGAAATGGACCAGACGGATTTCAGCCCCGGGCCAGGGATTTAACTGCAAATAATCCCGGGTGGCTCTGGCCGATTCCATGGACCCGCTCAACGCGACGACCACGGTTTTGACGGGCCGGTATTTTTCCGCCACGGCCAGAATGGGCCGGACCCCCTGGCGCAGCAGCTTGAGGATGGCCTTGTCCGGATCTTCCACAAACCCGTATTCAAAAATACTGCGCAGGCCGAAAATGGTCAGATCGTTGAACCGGTCTTCATCGATCATGGCCTCGAATGTGTCGCCTTCTTCATATTTGATGCGGCGGCACACCACTGCCTGTTTGCCGCAATGTTCCTTGAAAAGGGCAATGGCTTTTTCCGTGCCTTCTTTGGTCACCTGGACGTTGTTTTCGCGCATGCGCTGGGCATAAGCCGAGGCCCCGGCCGGAACGGGCCCCACTTTTTCCAGTTTTTTGGTATTGACGATGGTGACACCGGTCAGTTGTGCCTGGTGAAGATCTCCCAGCTCCGTGGCCCACTGGGTGGCGGCAGCAGTGAACGGGGTGCCGCCGAGTCCCACAAGAATTCGTTTGATCATTGGTCTTGGGTCTCCTTTTATAAATTGTCCGCGTGTCCATTTTAAGCCATGGGACAAGGGATTTGTCAAGGAAAACAAGAAGATCAGGATGGGGTTTACTGGGTTTTGATCCCTTGTCTGCGCTGATTTTCGGTCCAGTCGATGCGGCTCATGAGTCCCTGGAGGATCCGGACATCCCGGGAAGTCAGCCCGGCATCCCCGAACAGGCGGCGAAAGGTCCGCAGCAGGTGATCCGGGTTCTGGGGATCCAGAAAATCGATGTCCAGCAGGGTTTGGCGCATGTGGGCATACAACGCTTCAATCTCTTTTCCCGGGGCCGGGTGTTTGGGGCAGGGGTCGTGAAAATTGCCGGAAAGATCGGATTTCAGCGACACTTCATACAACAGCACGGCCAGGGCATGGCTTAAGTTCATGGAGGGGTAGGCATCATGGGTGGGGATGGTGACAAACCGCTGGCACAGGTCCAGGTCCCTGGTTTCCAGGCCCGTGTCTTCTCTTCCCAGCAGCAGGGCGCAGCGGACGTCCGGGCCGGATTCACTGATCTGCCGGGCCGCCGTGGCCGGGGTGAGAAAATTTTTGCGGTATTTGCCGAACCTGCGGGTGGTGCCGAAGGTGAGATGGATATCTGCCAGCGCGGTGTGCAGGTCTGAATACACGTCTGCGTTTTCCAGAATCTCCACCGTGCCAAGCGCCATTTTCCGGGCATCCAGGGATTTGAATTCCTTGCAGGGGTTTACCAGGCGCAGCCGGGTGAGTCCGAAGTTCATCATCGCCCGGCACACGGATCCGATATTCAGGGGCCCCTGGGGTTCTTTCAGCACAATGACAAGATAGGGGGCATTCATTTTATTTCCAGAAGCCGGGGAACCGGCCAGTAAAGATCAAATCCCATCTGTTCCAGCAGGCGGATGCCTGTCTCCACATGGTTTCCGGCCTGGGCCACCCCGTGGGAATCATCTCCGGGCACCATGGGAATCTCCCGGGACCGGATTTTTTCCAGGATGGATCGGGTGGGATAGGGTTCTGCTTCGCTTCTTGTCAGGGGTCGCAGGTTCAGGTCCATGACAAGATTCAAGTCTTTGATCAGATCCAGGTTCCGGTCGATTTTGGCAGCGATCTCCGGGTGCAGCACCCGTGCGGCATAATCAGGGTCATGGATGCGCACCAGGTCGAAATGCCCCACCACAAACGGCCGGACCGCATCGATCATCTCAAACTGCCGGTCAAAATATGCCAGGTACAGGTCTTTGACCGACCCGCAGGCACGGACCGCAGCCTCATAGGTTTGGGGAGAATAATCAAAGCAGATGTCTGCCACATGGTGCACGGATCCCACCAGATAATCGGGTGAAAATTCAGCCACCAGGTGCCGGACATGGGGCAGGTAGCCCGTAAAGGCTTCGGTTTCCATGCCGGCAAAGATCCGGATCCGGTCCGCCATTTCCGCTTGCAGCTGTCTGACGGCCGCAAAATACCGGGCAAACCGCTGATACATAAAATCCACGGTCAGGCCCTGTTCAATCTCTTCGGGATACAGAAATGTTTCGTGCACGGGCGGGATATGCTCCGTGATCCCCACCTGTCTGAAACCCATGTGAATATACCGGGCAATGATATCGGCCAGCCCGTCCCGGGCATGGCAGCAGAATTCACCGGAATGTCCACCGTGAAGGGATATGGGGCCCGAAAGTGTCATGGACCGGGTTGTACCATTAAATGCGGCCAATGAAAAGGGGTTTCAGACCTTCACATGCCGGTGAGGCTCAGAGCCGTGGCCCAGATGGCGGCCATCTTTTCGCTGAACAGATAAAAATATTTCGTCATCTCTTTATATTCAGGCTGTGTGCACACGGAAACTGCAATGCGGGCCGCCTCTTTGGGGGGATACCCGTAAACGCCGCAGGAAATGGCCGGAAATGCTATGGACCGGCACCCATGGGACACGGCCAGATCCAGACTGTTCTGATAGGCGGATGCCAGCAGTCTGTCAGCGGGCCGGTCAACCCCGTACCTGGGCCCCACCGTATGAATGACATATTTCGCTGTCAGGTTTCCGGCTTCAGTTATCCGGGCCTCACCGGCAGGGCAACGGACCCCGTTTTCCGCCGGAACTTTTTTGCATACGTCAAGCAGTTTCGGGCCGGCCGCCCGGTGAATCGCACCGTCCACACCGCCGCCCCCCAGCATCCGGGAGTTGGCGGCATTAACGATGGCATCGACTTCAGCCGTGGTGATATCCCCCTGGACAATCTTTATGGTATCCATATTTTTCATCTCTGATGCCCCTTTTTTTCATGGTCTCAACCTTCTGGGTCAGGACAGAATCCCTCAACCTGACGTTGGGTTTTAATTGGATTGTACTGGGATCATAAAATTTTTCAACCAATGGATTTTCATTTTTAGGGATAATGATCCTTAACGGGGAAATTATCGGTACTGTCATAAAATCTGGCAGCGCGTATATCCTTGATTGACGTCACTTTCAGCACCTTTGCCAAAAAAAATATTAGAAATACAAAATTTTGTATTTCTAATATTTTCAAAAACAGATTTAAGAATACATACTCTCAAACCATTGCCAGTCAAGGGGTTTCAGGTTTTCAAAAAGGCTCATGGGACATGACCCCACTGATATTTTTTCATCCACCCAAGGCATGGGTCATTTTGTCAGCCCATCAAAAAAATGGCCAAGGCTTACTTTTGGCGGAAACGCCCTTATTCCAAATTTTTCCGGAATATGCACTCCGATTGTGTCTTTTCCGGAAGGCGGTCCTGGTTCCCGCCATATGATCTAAACTCTTATTCGAGTGGGAATTTCCCCTGCTGGTAAATTTTGAATACTGTCGGTATCCTTGATTTTTCGGAGCCGTGAATACTCTCCTTTCGGATAATTAATCGAAAGTCCATTCAATCGTCATAAATATCCATATCGGGGTAATATTTCTTCGCACATTCTTGGCAGATGCTATGACTGAATTCTGCATCCGAATGTTCATGGATATAACTTTCAATCTGTTTCCAATATCCTTTGTCATCACGGATTTTCTTACAGTGGCTGCAGATGGGCAGAAGACCACTCATTGTTTTAACTTGTGCCAAAGCCTCCCGAAGTTCTGATATCAATTGCTCCCGACCAGCCTCCAATTGTTTTCGCTCTGTGATACTGTTCACTAATGCACGGCAAACAGATATGCCATCATGGTCTCGGGTCACGGTGGCTTCTATGTTCACCCAGAATGTTGTAGTATCACTTTTCACCATCCGCAATTCACACGATTGCGGTTCACCAGTTTTGAAGAGCTTTTCACGGTGCAGATAATATATATCCTGGTCCTCTTTGAAGATGAACCGGGAAATCGGTTGCTTGACCAGCGCTTTTCGGGTCGAGCCCAGCATTGTCGCTGCTGCAAGGTTGACTTCCAGGAACAGACCACTTTCAGAGATAGTGCAATATCCAACTGGTGCCAGATCATACAAATCAAAATAGCGTTCCTTAAGAGCTTCCAATTCAACCTGTGCCCGACGTAGTTCCGCATTTTGCATATCGAGTTCAATCTGATGCACTCGCAGTTCATGGATTGTCTGCCGCATAGCTTCAGGGGAGTATGTATCTGTATTTTTTCTCGGCTGCGTTGCATTTGCCAGTGCAATTTCTTCGGCACGTCTGCGAAGCGCCTGTTTTTTAAACTGGTCAGATTGTCCTGTTGGGATATCCTTGCGTTTCATTTTTTACCTCTTTGCATTTCCCGGAGTTTTCCTTTGTGCCAACTCAGCTTCAACCTGCTTTATCCTGCTGATGTCAACGAATGTTAGAACTGCGCCCTCAATTACATTATCCAGGGTACGGTACGGCTGGATGCGCATTGTGTACCATTTACCAACCGTTGTCTGAATGTTGACCTCCTTCGGTACCAGCGTGTTCAGCACGGCCTGAGCGTCAGCCACCAGGCTGTCGTAGTCGATAAGATTGGCCACCACATGGCCTACGGGTCGCCCAACATCGCCCGGAATCAGGTTAATGATCCGGGTTGCAGTCGGGGTGAAACGCAGAACACGCAGTTGATGATCCACGAAAATAGTGGCAATACCAGTGCCGGCCAGCAGGTTGTTCATATCGTTATTGGTCTGTTGCAGGTCTGCCACCTTAGCCTGCAGTTCAGCGTTAACCGTTGAAAGCTCTTCATTAACTGACTGCAGCTCCTCCTTTGAGGTCTCCAGTTCTTCGTTTGTGGATTGCAGTTCTTCGTTCACAGACTGCATCTCTTCGTTCGAGGACTTGAGTTCCTCGTTGGTGGTCTCCAACTCCTCATTGCTGGTTTGGAGGTATTCTTCCTTGGCCCGAAGCTCCTGTTTGAGTTCCTTGATGCGGGTCTCTGTGTCAGAATCATCGGTTCCGGGCATATCCTGACCCGCTGCTGCCTTTGGGACATAACTCTGTTCAACAGGAGGGGCTTCCTCCAAGATTACGAGGTACAAGGGTGTTGATGAGGGTATTGCGGCAGGGTCCGCTGCTACCGGACTGACTGTCAGGTTGACCACAGTATGATCACCGTTGGTTTTAACCCTCAGGCCTGGATGGCGCAAAATCTCTTTGCATGCAGATACTTTTTGCAGGGCCATGGTCAACTCTTGTTTCAGTCCCTCCCGTGCCATGGATAAAACGTTGTTGACACCGGATTCTCCTGGGGCAGGCTCCAGGTACATGCCGGTTCGTCCGTGGAGATAGAGGATATCACCCCGGCTGTCGACCAGAACTCCGGCTGAAGCGAAGTGCTTAAGGAGAGCCTGTTCCGTCAGTTCACGCAAAGGCAATTTTGCTAATTCAGTGTTTTTAATTACCGATGGCTGGAGGGGCGTGGTCATTGCTGTCATGGGTGGCAGAAACCCTCCCCAGGCCTTGCGCTGTGTGCTGTGACTGTCATCTTTACGCTGATAAAGCTTGAGTTTTCTGTCTACCACCGAGAACAAGTCAGCATATTCACCAACGGTCTCCGAAGTGCCCAGGAAGAGAAATCCTCCAGGGTTCAGCGCATAGTGAAACAGGGGAATAAGTTTTTTCTGCAGGTCCCCGTTCATATAGATCATGAGATTACGGCAGCTGATGAGGTCGAGCTTTGAAAAGGGCGGGTCTTTGATTACGTTTTGCTCGGAGAACACAAGCATGTCCCGGATGCTTTTGTGAATGCGATAGGTGCTGCCAGGTTCGGCCACAAAATAGCGTGTCAGGTGTTCGGGCAGAATATCAGAAGCGATGCTGGCCGGATAAAGGCCGATTCGGGCTGTGCTGATTGACTGGCTGTCAATGTCGGTGGCAAAGACCTGTACCTTGAAACGCTGTTTCACGGTTTGTTGATGTTCAGCCAGGAGGATGGCCAGGGAATAGGCTTCCTCACCGGTGGAACATCCTGAAGCCCAGACCCGGATCACACCGCCGGATGGCTTATCAGCAAAAATCTTGGGGATAACCTGTTCCTGAAGAGCCTTAAAGGCATCTGGATCACGAAAAAAATTGGTCACACCGATTAATAGGTCACGGAAAAGGGCTTCAGTTTCTGCCGGAGTCTGCTGCAGGTATTTGACATATCCGGTCATTGTTTCGATCTGGTGCACGGCCATACGTCTTTCTATACGGCGGAGGATGGTGCTGGGTTTATACTGAGAAAAGTCATGGCCGGTCTGGACGCGCAGCAGGATAAAAATTTTATTCAGGGTGTTCTCGACCTTGGGAGTTGGTTCGGATACTGCCTGGGTATTTTTGCCCAAGGCCTGGGCCACATAGGCTATAATCTGTAAAGGCATTTGGGCCGGGGGGAGCTTATAGTCCACTAACCCGGTGTTTATGGCACTGCGGGGCATGCCGTCGTACTCGGTTGAATCAGGGGTCTGAGCCATGACCATGCCGCCTTCGCCCTTAATGGCCCTTATTCCCAGGGTCCCATCGCTCCCCGTACCGGACAATACGACGTCAATGGCGCGTTCGCGCTGATCTTGGGCCAGAGACCTAAACAAGAAGTCGATGGGCAGGCGCTGGCCCCGGGGAGCGATTGGCTCCAGCAACTGAAGCTTGCCATTGAAAAAAGCCATGTCCCGGTTGGGAGGAATGATGTAGGCGCAGTTGGGCTCGACTACCATCCCGTCACTGACCTCAAAGACCTGCATACGGGTATAACGCCGGACAAGGTCGGTGAGAATACTCTTGTGATCCGGGGCAAGGTGCTGCACCAGGACGAATGCCATGCCAGGATCAATATCAGCAGGCATGCCTGAGAAGAATGCTTCGATGGCCACCAGTCCACCGGCTGAAGCACCGATGCCAACGACGGGAAACCTTATATCTTCTTTTGGCTTTATCCCTGTTTTAACTTTTGTCGATGAATCATCCTTGACTACAGGTGTTTTTTTCTTTTTACTGGCCATGTCAATTGCCTTTGAAAGGGTCAGGAAGGTATTTGAGGTGAATCGTCTCCCCCCTATCCACAGGGGAGATTTTAGGATGATGTTGATAAGATAAAATGGTAACCCAAGAGTACAGCGATAAAAACAAAAGTCGATCAGTGAAAGTTATGATTCTTTGCATACTTGCCCAATATTTCCTGTGTTAACGGACCATAGCAGGTATTGAATATTAATGGTAGCCATGATTTTTCACGGCCGTGAATATTTTCGATTTGGATAATCATCCTTGAGTGGGGTTCTTGGCCTCATCCAAAACTTCTCGCACCTTTTCTGACATATCCGCCATTGAAAATGGCTTCTGGATAAAAGCCACTCCTGCATCCAATACTCCCTGATGGTCTATGACGTCCGCTGTATACCCGGACATGAACAAAAGTTGGATGTCGGGATAAAGCGCAGTGATCTGTCCAGCCAGATCTCTGCCATTCATCTCCGGCATGACCACATCCGTGATAAGCAGATCAATGGGGTCGGAATGGTCTTTTGCTTTTTCCACGGCCGCTGTCGGTGTGGTTGCGGCCAATACGGCATATCCTTTCCTTTCCAGCATTATCTGTGTCATCCTGAGAATAGAGGGCTCATCTTCAACCAAAAGGATGGTCTCGGTTCCTCCAGCAGTTGATTTTTTTGGAAACATTGTCTGGTCATCTTCTTCATTTTCAACCATAGGTGGCAAGTAAATATTAAAGGTAGAACCCTGACCAGGTTCGCTGTCAACATTGATAAAACCATTGTTTTGTTTGACGATTCCATAGACAGTAGCAAGCCCTAAGCCGGTCCCTTTTCCCACCTCCTTGGTGGTGAAAAAAGGTTCGAACAGATTTTCCAGAGTATCCTTGTCCATGCCGCAGCCGTTGTCGCTGACTGCCAGCATGACAAAATTGCCCGGGACAAAGCCCGGGTGTTCGTCGCAATATTTTTCATCAATTTTACTGATTCCGGTTTCAATCGTGACGTTTCCCACACCGTCAATAGCATCCCGGGCATTGACACACAGATTGGCAAGGATCTGGTCTACCTGTGTCGGGTCCATTTTAATTGGCCAGATATGGGTGGACGGTTTCCATACCAGATCGATGTCTTCACCAATAAGCCGGCGCAACATATTGAGCATACTTTCCACGGTATCGTTCAAATCCAGTTGCTTAGGGGAAAAGGTCTGTTTTCTGGCAAACGCCAGCAGCTGCTTTGTTACATCAGCAGACCGCTGTGCTGCAGTTTGAATTTCTTTGAGGTCACCATACAGATCATGGTTTTCATCTGCCTGCAACAATGCCAGTTCAGTGTGTCCCAAAATCACTCCCAGCATGTTGTTGAAGTCATGGGCCACCCCGCCTGCTAAACGGCCCACAGATTCCATTTTTTGAGATTGATGGAGCTGGGCCTGCAGAGTTTCTTTTTCCGCCACCGCCCGCTTGTGGTCGGTATTGTCCCGATGTGTGCCTATTATGCGTAATGCCCTTCCGGATGCATCCCTTTGGACGGCTTTGCCGCGACCAACAATCCATTTCCAACCGCCGTCTTGAGTTTGCATGCGGTATTCAACTTCAAAAGAATCTGTTAGGTTATTTACGCAGTCGATGTTTGACTGATAAGCTTTCTGCCTGTCATCCGGGTGAATCAATTCCTGCCATTGATCCACACTTTCGATAACATCATTGGAATTATATCCCAGCATGGATGTTAAACTCGGGCTGCAATAAATTTCGCCAGTTGTTAAGTCCCAGTCCCAAATACCGTCTTTTGAGGCCTCCATGGCCAGAGAAAAGCGTTCTTCACTTCTACGCAATGCCTTCTCTGTCCGCTTGGGGTCTGAAATGTCCAGAAACAAGCCGTCCCAGAAAATACTGCAGTCGGGTTGCCTCTCGTGGCTAGCCATGCCGCGCACCCACTTGGTTTCCCCGCCGGTGGTGGTGACTCTGAAATCATAGTTCCAGTATGCGCCGGTTTCCACCGCATGTTGAATGGAGTCGGTCAGCGCAGCCGAGTCGTCGGGATGAATCAACGCCCAAATTGAGCTGCTGTCACGCATGACTTCTTCCGGCGTGAGCCCGAACAGGTCGTGAATGCCAGGACTGATGTAGGGGAACTCGTCGTCGGTTGGATCGTCGCTGTGCTGCAGGTTCTGGAAAACAACGCCAGGGATGTTCGCGGCAAGACGTGCGTAGCGTGCCTCCGATGCCTCACGCGCCAGCTCCGCCTGCTTCGCTTGGGTGACGTCCTGGAACGTACCTGAGAGCCGAACGCAGCGGCCGGCATCAACGACCGGTTGGCCAAGAGCGTGGACCCAACGCTCCCGCCCTTTAACGGTGATGAGGCGGACCGTGAAGTCAAACGACTCTCCGTTTTCGATCGCACGCTGAACGCACTGGCGAACATGGTCCTGATCTTCCGGATGGTAGTAGCCGATCGCCTCCTCAAGGTCCGGGAAGTACCCGTCCGGGAGCTCGTGAATACGCCCGGTCGTCTGCGTCCAGATGACCCGGTTGGTATCGAGGTCAACCTCCCAGCCACCCACCCGCGCCATATCACCCGTCCGGTTGAGAAAGTCCTCGCTTTCCCGAAGAGCCTCTTCCGCCTGCCTTTTATTTGTGATGTCCTGTATGGTCCCGCGAACCTTATGCCCTTTTTGACCGATTTCGGGCTCTGGCTCACAGATGGCATGGACCCACTTTTCTTTGCCAGTTGGCAATTCAAGTTTCAACTCAATGTCGTAAGGCGTTCCATCAAAAATGGCACCTTGAATGGCTGAAGTGAACTTTTCAAACCATTTCCCTTTATAGATATTCTGATATTCATCGAGTGTATAAGGACCAAGATTCGGGTCACGTTCATAGATTCGATAAATTTCCTCAGACCATTCCGGCACACCGATTTCGGGGTCCAGAGTCCACGTACCAATAGATGCGATACGTTGAGCCAGTCTTAAATCCGTGTTTTTCTTTTCAAGGAGTTTTTCATAGTTTTTCCGTTCAGTCAGGTCAATGCCAAGGCAGGTTATATCAACAACGTCCCCCTGCATGTTTTTAGTGACGAGATTAGACCACGCCACATTTTTTAACGCGCCTGATTTGGTTATAATTTCATTTTCATAGTTTGAAAACTTAAGCGTATCCTTTTGATTTATGCTGGATAAAAAGACTTGTCGAATTTCTTCTTTTTTCTTTTCAGGAATGAACAGGTCGAACCAATCTTGACCGATGATCTCGCGCCTTCCCCAACCCGTCATTTTGAGAAAATGTTCATTTGCAAATATGATTTTTGCTTGCGTATCAAGCGAGATGCCGATTTGTGGGGTGTTGACTAAAATGTTCCGCCATTTCTGTTCCGATTCAATTAATGCCTTTTCTGCTTCTTTCCGGTCAGTTATATCATCGGCATGCAGCATCAACAACTCATCAGATATATATACGAATGTAAAAACAATAAAGCGTTCAAGACCTGTCCCACGAGTGACATATTCTGTCTCATAAACAATATTCATTTTGCTTGTAAGGCAAACTTTGAATTTGTTGAGCATATCGGGTCGGTCATGATAAATCTGGTCAATTGAACGGCCAACGAATTGTTCACCTTTGCCATGGGTCATTCGAACAGCCGCATCGTTGATATCACACAAAATTATTTCAGAACCTTTACATCTCCATACGAATGTTGCGATTGGTGTCGATTCAAAAAGATTTTTAAATTGTTTTCCGCTCTTAACTAACTCATTCTGAACCCGCTTGCTGTCTGTAATGTCTTGAAACAAACCAAAAAGTTGAACAACGTTTCCATCCTTTCCTATTTCAGGAAACCCTTTGGATTTACATATTCGGATTTCTCCATCTTTACGAATGGCCTGAAGCTCAACCTCATAATGTTCTCCATCAGATATCGCTTTTTCTGCGGCCTGATTTAATTTTTCAAAATCTTCTGGAGATAGCAATTTTGGATGTTCGTCCCATCTAGGAGCCTTTTCAGAAGGATCAAGTTGGAATATCCGGTAAAGTTCATCTGACCAGGTCACCGTATCTGTCTCAATATCCCATTCCCAACTACCTATATTAGTGTGTGACCGAAAACTCAAAACCCCACGTTTTTCATGGGTATAATGGCTAAAATTTGTTTGAAATCTTTACTTGAAATTGAATTACTTGTTGATTTTAACTGATTACTATGTTAATATAACCAATTAATAATTAAAGAGATTTTAAAAAAACTGAGAGTCATAGAAAGCAGTTCAAATTTCAACACCCCAACAAAACTTCGAGGTTGTTTTAGCGTAAAATTTTGAACCTACAAATGACATTCGGGCAGACCCCTATCGACCAAATCAAACTTGACATGAGAGCCAGGGATGAAATTCCCAAGCTACTTTTGGGGCTCCAGCATATCTATTGCGATCAAGAACTTCGAGAAAAAGTTTTTGTCATCCTCAAAAATGTGATTCCGGAAGACACCGACTCCAAAAATGGACGTCCGGGAATGGACCTGTGGAAAATTCTTGTGATGGGCACCATACGGCTCAATTGCAATTGGGATTACGATAAACTCCGGGAGATGGTGAACAACCACAGAACATTGAGGCAGATGCTGGGTCATGGCATGATGGACGATGACATAACCTATCCGCTCCAGACCTTAAAAGATAATGTCAGGCTTCTGACACCTGACATTCTTGATAAAATCAACACCCTGGTTGTACAAGAAGGTCATAAACTTCTGATGAAAAAAAAACTTCGGACGAAGAGGTGTTGATGGGACGGTGTGATTCATTCGTTGTTGAAACCGATGTTCATTTTCCCACAGACATCAACCTGCTTTTTGATGCAGTCCGAAAAATGATTCAAATTGCCGCTATTATCAGCCAGGGCATTGGAACGAGTATGTGGCGGCAATCAGCATATAATATCAAAAAATTTAAACGGCTGTATCGGATAGTTCAGCGATTGAAACATTCCACATCCGCGGATGAAAAGAAAAAGGCCAAAAGAGCCCGGCAGATCATGGATGCACACAAAGCTTATATTGAACTTGCTGAAAAATACATTTCAAAAGCGGAATTGACCATTGAAATGACGGAGTCCTCCGATATTATGAATGAAGCCCGAGTGGAAGAGTTGCAAACATACATCAATTATGCGCTTTGGCAAATTGGCCTGATAAAACGCCGGGTTTTGCAGGATGAAAAGATCCCACATAAAGACAAGATTTTTTCAATTTTCGAACCCCATACAGAATGGATTTCAAAAGGCAAAGCCGGTGTTCCCCAAGAATTGGGACTGCGGGTATGCATCCTGGAAGACCAGTATGGGTTTATCCTGCACCACCGGGTGATGGAGCAAGAAACCGATGATAAAGTGGCCGTTGCAATGGTAACGTCGGCCCAAAACAAATTTTCTGGTCTCAAGGGATGCAGTTTTGATAAAGGGTTTTATACACCTGGTAACAAAAAGGACCTGAAGGATACATTGAGCATTTTGGTGCTCCCGAAAAAAGGCAGATGCAACAAGGCTGAATTTGAAGAAGAAACAGCAGACGATTTTATTCGTTTAAAAAGAAAACATTCAGCGGTGGAATCGGCCATAAACGGGTTGGAAAATCATGGTCTGGACAGATGCCCGGATCATGGCATTCAAGGATTTAAAAGATATGTAGGTCTGTCTGTTCTGGCAAGAAATCTCCAGATTATGGGTCATCATATACAACAAAAAAGGCTGAAGCAGCTGCAACGGTCTGAACAGCGAAAAGCCGCGTAAAAAAAGGCCGTCGCATCAAAAAGTAGCACGTCAAACACTACAGGTGTGTCCAAAAAATGGGAAAGTCGTTAAAAAACGACAAATATTGAAGCACTTTGCCAGGTTTGTGATAGCAGGAAAAACATTAATTGGAAATTATGTCAGGCATCGGCCTCGGAAAATCCTAAAATAGGGGTTTCCGGTCAGCCACTATATTAGCAATGGCTTCAGTGCATTTTAGCATTTCATGTTTTTGACGCAGAGCCTTACCAGCTTGCCTACGTTCGGTGATGTCTAAACCAGTGCTGATAAAATATTCTCCCAGTGGAATGCTAACCATGTGGAGAAATTGATTTGAATCTGGGAAATGTGATTCCCAAATATGTGGTTTGCCTTCCGTAAATATTTTCTCCACGACAGGCATGAATTGTTCCGTTGCATCAGAACCTGGAAACATTTCATCAGGTGTTTTGCCGATAACATCAGATAAGGATTTATTCCATGATTTCAGAGCAGCTGGATTGGCATCCACTAATTTCCAGGTTTTGATTTTGTCGAAATCATCGAGAACGAGTTTCCAGACATGTACCTCATGTAGCATGTTCTTAAACAGATTGTCGTATAAATATTCTTTCTGCTGCAGTGCCTCTAAGATCTTATGGGTTTTAGATTCGGATGCTTCCAACTCTTTGACCCTCTGTTCAAGCGCTTCATAGGTGAGCTGTTCAGGCATTGGCAGGACCTATTGTATCAAATGTGTTAAAATTGCAAATACCTTGCATTGTGGGCAAATTTGCCACTCTTCAACTATTGAAATGGTATCTGGGAAAATTCCTGAAAATGACGTTACAGCAAAAGTCCGGATATTGCAAAAAATTTCCATCAATTTGATCACGTTTTTGCTGGAGCAATTCCGGACCCAGGATTTGGTTTCTCAGCACTCACAATAAGGATAGGCTAACAGTTGCTGATATTGCAACACTCCTTGATTCTTTTCATATTCAAACATAATTTCAATATCATTGACAATGATTCCCATGGTGATTGAAAAAAACTATGTATGTCCGGTACCGGGTGTTGAATCCTGAAACATCTTTGACTCTGGTTGAAAAATGGGAATCTGTCATGAATTTTTAAATTGAACCATGCAGATCTGTCATGCCGGCATGTCACATACCGCCGGTCAGGGTCTTGATTTTGTCGAATGCCGTCATCTCCTCCAGCCAGTTTTGGGGAATTGCATCCAGCCCGTTGTGAATGCCCAGGATAAAGCCGCACAGGATGCCTCTGGCGGAAGAATCACCGCCGGCCATGATATTTTCGATCAACGCAGTTTCCAGGTCTTGCTGGTACCGGGCGATCAGGTGGATCGTGCCGGGCAGGGCTTCGGTGGTGTCACAGGCCTGACCGAAACTGGAGATGGCCTGGGTGGTTTCTTTTTCAGCACTGGCAAGGCCTTTGTCCACGAGGCTTGCGATGGGAGATCCGGACGGCAGGTGTTCTGCCGCAGAGCGGATGGCAGTGGCCGGGCCGGTTCCCTTGGCCGTTTCCAGGGCAGCCTGGGCAAAAAAGCGGGCCGTGTCCAGAACCAGGGGGTGGTTGTGGGTCATGGCGGTCTGGTGTTGGGCGCAATCCATGAATGAATCGGCATTGTGGGCGTAAAACAGGGCCAGGGGCGCCATGCGGGCGGCTCCTCCCAGATCCGTGGAATCAGATCCGGCTTCAGACGGTGACCTGCCTGCCTGGAAACCGGCCAGGGTCTTTTGGGTGGCCCCGTCCAGGTATCCCTTATAATGATCAAACAGGGCCTGCCACCGGGCCGCAAAATCGTCCCCGTCAAAACCGTTGCAGTGACATAAAGATGCCAGCAGCACCAGCATCTGGTCCCCATAATGGGTAAAATCCCCTTTTTGCCTGTTTTTATGAAACGGAGCGATCTCAGGGGCAATCAGATGGTCCAGACGGCCGTACCGCTCTTTGATCCGGGACACATCATACACCCAGTGAACGCCCAAGGCCAGGGTGTCTGCGGCAAACGCAGCCATGACACCGGACAGCATTTTTCGATAAATGTCGGTTTGGTTCATTTGGTTACCTCCTTGGGTTGCGGTAGATGGTATGCGTCAACAAACTACAGCCGCTGGATGATGTACAGAAACATGGGCAGGCGGCTGGCCGTTTTCAGGCGGTAGAAATCATAGAGCACTTCCCGGGATGGTTTTCCAAATCGAAGCGGTGACAGATAGATACTGCCTTTGGGGACGGGGCGGGAAATCCGGTCTCTGACCAGGTCCAGCATGGATTGGATGTGGGTGGGGGGCAAATGGTCGTCCATGATGAAATTACCCGTCATTTCGATTTTTGGAAAGGTCTGGTTGATTTCACCCATGCGGTCGAAGGCCAGGCTCACTTTTTCTGCCGTGATGGGCTTTCCGATCCGGTCCAGGGTGGCCTGGTCATGGGATTCCAGGCCGATGTTGATGTATGTGTCAAAGGGCAGGCGGTTCAGGGCTTCAAACAAGGTCATGTCTGCGTTGAGCAAAGAATCCACGCTGCCGAACAGATACATGCGTGGGGTTTTCATAAAGCTGTGGGCAAATCCGAACGCGTCATGACTCTGGTTGGCCGCAAACAGGATCAGGTCTTTGGGGGCGCACAAGGCATCGTGCTCCCCTAAAAAAAGTGCATTGTAATTGATAAGATCCGGCCCGTACAGCAGTTTCAATGCCTGGATCTGTTGCTGGATATCGGTCCGGGACCGGGGAGTGAACGGTTTTTTGTTTTTCACCTTGCAGAACCGGCATTTGTAAAGACATCCGTCGGCAATGGTCAATGGGATCAGGTTATAGTCGGAATGCCGGGCATCCGGGGGCAGGACCGTGGCTCTGGCGCCGCTGATGTCAAACAGATGATCTGCTTTTTTTTCCAGGTCCGGGCCATGGATGGATTTGGCTTTTTCAAGCCAGTCTGCAATCGGGTCCGGCATGTCAGGCAATGCACCGGGGATGCCGGCCATCATGTCCTGCCAGGATGAACACAGGTCTGCGATAACGGGAAATTCAAATGGTTTGCCCCCCAGAAGGGAATTGGTGGCATACATGAAATTGGGAAGATAATATTCACCGATGGCTTCAACTACCCCGGAATAACCGCCGCTGGAATAATAGATCCAGTCGTTTCCCACCGTCCGCTTGAGCCATTCCGATGGGTGAAGCCAGTGGCGGGTTTTGGATCTGGCGTGTTTGATTTCATGGTTCAGGTTGAACTCCAGTATCATCTCCCGGGTTTCCAGGCGGGAAAAAATGCCGTATTTCACGGGGTAACTGACCTTGACATATTCATTGTTTCCCCGGATGTTCAGAAAAATGGAAAGGTCATCGGTTTGATAGGCGGTTTCCGGATGTGTTGTTTTATAAGGATCTCTGATCTGAAGCAAAAGAAATTCTGACCTTTTTATGGTTAACTCATTGCAGCGCCTTTATCACAGGCGCTTTTTTAAATACCATTTAAGTATACTATAATCTTCAAAGGCCCCATGGCAATGATTTTTTCGACGGGCCCGGGGTTCACCAGAGGTTGACCCGCCTCGTTAAAACAGGTACTAAAAGGGCTGTACCAACCAAAGAAACAAAGGCGAACCACAGTGAAGATGCTTTTTCTGGAACCGTTTTTCGGGGGATCCCACCAGGATTTTGCCACCGGGTTTACGGCCCACTCCCGGCATGACATCACATTGCTGACCCTGGCACCGGAATACTGGCGGTGGCGGATGCGGACCGCTTCCCTGAATTTTTTGCAGAAAATCAACCAGGTCAGGGATTACGATCTGGTCTTTGCCACGGATATGATGGATGTGGCGCAATTCAAAGCCCTGGCCGGACCTGATTGTCCGCCGCTGGTGTTGTATTTTCATGAAAATCAGATGTCTTATCCGCTTTCAGCCAAGGCACGGCAGCGAAAACCGGATATGGATGCCGGGTTGATCAACGTCAATTCCGCCCTGGCTGCCGATCAGATATGGTTTAATTCACATTTTCATTTATCGGCATTTTTAAAGGAAGTCCGGCATCTGATTAAACAGATGCCGGCCCCCCGGCCCAAAAACATGGTGGATCAGATTCAGAAAAAAGCCCGGGTCGTGTATCCCGGGTGCCGGTTTCCGTCCACACCGGACACGTTGGCTTCCGCTGCCCAGACGTCTCCGCTGATTATCTGGAACCATCGCTGGGAATATGACAAACAACCGGACCTGTTTTTCAAGGTGCTGGTGCGGCTCAAAAAAAGAGGCATCTTGTTTGGACTGGCCGTGCTGGGAGAAAAATATGATCGGTATCCGGCTGTGTTTGATCAGGCCAGAGAACGGCTGGACAATGAAATTCAGGTGTTCGGGTATGAACCCTCCCGAAAGACATATGAAAAATGGCTGGCAGCAGGGCAGGTGGTGGTGTCCACGGCCATCCAGGAAAATTTCGGCATTTCCGTGGTGGAAGCGGTGCGGTTCGGGTGTTTTCCGTTGCTGCCCTGCCGGCTTTCCTATCCGGAACTTATGCCGGAAAAATTACACCCTGATATTTTTTTTCGTACGGAAAACCAGCTTGTGGAAAAACTGAGTTTTCATTTGCAGCAACCCCGTGCCTGTGTGGACAAGCGAAACGAATTGTCCCGGCATATGCAGGCATTTTCCTGGGAAATCCGGGCTCTTGAGTTTGATGATCTTCTGGAAACAATCACTTGAGCGGAATTATTTTGATCATTTGATCATTATTTTCCTTGACGCCGGAATCCGGCAGTACTATATTATGGTCAAATGATCAAAAAGGAGACGGCCATGCCACGACCCAAACGACCCAGATATATCGATGCGGTTCCCCGGGTAACGGAGTTTGTCCCCCGGGGAATCGTGCCGGCCGAAGAAGTGATCCTGTCCCTGGAGGAGTTCGAGGCTGTGAGACTGATTGATTATGACGGCCTGGATCAGACACAGGCGGCCGATATCATGAATGTTTCCCGGCAAACCGTGGGCAGGATCCTTCGGGCCGGGCGATTCAAGCTGGCCAAAGCCGTGGTGGCAGGGTGCCGTCTCACAGTGTCGGGGGGATGTTATCACATCGATGATAACCGATCCGGCCGCGGAAGGCGTCGCCACAGGGGTGGGGGCCGGTGCGGCCGTTCCGACCGATCATAACCCAAACACATCAAGGAGGCGATATCATGCCAGGATTGAACAGAAGAGGACCTGAAAATCAGGGCCCCATGACCGGTCGCGGCAGAGGGCTGTGTACTGGAAATGCCGGTTATGCCGGATACGATGCAGGATTCGGCCGGGGGGTCGGGCCGGGATTCGGCCGGGGCAGAAGATGGGCCCAGGGCGGTTTCGGCGGCAGAGGAATGGGACCCCGGGCCGTTGCTCCGGCGGCACCGGAATCCCCGGATGAACTGAAACAGCGGGCCGAATGGCTGGAATCCGAACTGGCTGCCATCCGGCAGCAGCTCAATGAATAACCACTCAACGTTGGCCGGGGCAGGGGAACATCTCTGTCTCCGGCCTTTTTTTTTCCTTTATTTTCCTTAACTTGTCCGTCCTGCTGTGGTATAGGATCATCCTGTAATATCAAATACGCGTGCCAGGCAGGAAAAAATATGACATATACGATTGCAATCAATGGATACGGCCGCATCGGCCGTTGTGTGGTCCGGGCCCTGTATGAATCCGAGCGTTTTCTGGGGCAATTGACACTTGGAGCCATCAACGAGATCGGCTGTTCCGACACCTTGTTTCATTTGACCCGGTATGACTCCACCCATGGCCGGTTTCCCTTGTCTGTGGAAAAAACAGGAAAAAACATGCGCATCGGGAAAGACGTCATCCATCTGTTTCAGGAAAAAAATATTGTCAATCTGCCCTGGAAAGATTTGAACATCGATGTGGTGCTGGACTGCACCGGGGTTTACAATGACCGGGAATCCGCTGCTTTGCATCTGCTGTCCGGGGCGAAAAAGGTGATTTATTCCCATCCGGCCAAAGATGAGGTGGATGCCACCATTGTGTTCGGGGTGAATCACCACACCCTGAAAAAAGAACACACGGTGATTTCCAATGCATCATGCACCACCAACTGTCTGATTCCCATTCTGCATGTCCTGGATACCCATCTGGGCATCGAGAGCGGGGTGACCACCACCATTCATTCAGCCATGCATGATCAACCCGTGATTGACGCATACAATAAAGACTTGCGCAAAACAAGGTCTGCCTTGCAGTCCATTATCCCGGTGTCCACCTCCCTGGACAAAGGTATTGCCAGAATTCTGCCGCACATGGCCGGCCGGTTTGAAACCCTGGCCATCCGGGTGCCCACCGTGAATGTGTCCATGATGGACATCACGATGACGGTGAATACGGATACCCATGCCCGGCAGGTTAATGATCTGCTTGTGGCGGCCTCTCAAAACGCATTGTCCGGGATTCTCGGGGTCAGTGATGAACAGCTGGTGTCCTGTGATTTTAACCATGATCCCCGATCCGCTGTGATCGATCTGCCCCAGACCCGGGTGTCCGGCCGCCGTCTGGTCAAGGTTCAGGCCTGGTTCGACAATGAATGGGCCTATGCCAACCGCATGCTGGACACCACCATTGCCGCGCTTACCACGGCCTGACAAGGGGTGAACAACTCCCTTTCAATGAAAGGGCTGCCCCCTTTGACAGGGGGGGGATAATCGGTTTGATCCGGTTATCAGGCGTTTGATCCGTCCAGAGCCATCAGCTTCCGGGCGATGCGGACCACTTCTTCCGGAATATTGTCTGGATTGTCAAAGGGCCGGGTGCCGTCCCGGTCCGCCTGAATTATTTCATCCATTTCCGGCAAAAATCCCAGGATCGGGTAATCGGGCATGGATTCTCTGATCAGGGTCTTGTCCTGTTCAGAAGCGACCCGGTTGCCTAAGACCACAATATTTTTGATCCCGATATCCTGTCCCAGCTTCCGGATTTTGTCCGCTGCCACCCGGCTGCGTTTCCCCGGATTCACCACCACCACCAAGGCATCCACGGATCCGGAAGTGGCCCGGCCCAGATGTTCTACTCCAGCTTCCATATCCATGACCACCACTTCATTGCGGGCCAGAACCAGGTGATTCATCAGGGCTTTTAAAATGGTGCTTTCCGGACAGATGCATCCGGAGCCGCCCTGCTGAACCGTTCCCATGACCAGCAGCTTGACCCCGTCTTTTTCCAAAGAAAACCGGTCCGGAATATCATCCACTTTGGGATTGAGGGTGAAAAATCCGCCCATGGTGCCGGGTTTGGCACCGGTCCGTTCAGCAATCAGATCGGACAGTTCAGCCACGGGTGTGATGGGCTGGGTTTCGTCGATGCCCAGGGCCGCAGCCAGATTGGCCACGGGGTCCGCGTCAATGGCGATCACAGCGCGTTCTTTGTCCAGCGCGGCAATGGTCCGGGCGATCAGACCGGTGACCGTGGTTTTGCCCACCCCGCCTTTGCCGCCGAATGCCAGTTTTAAACTCATGAAAACAGTGCTCCTGTGGTATTAGTTTAACGGTTTGAGAATCTGTCCGGTTTCATCCAGCAGAAAAACCTGATATTCGGTTTTTTCAGCGGTGGAAAGCAAATCATCTTCAATCACGGCATGAATGTCGTATTTTTCTTTGAACAAATCCTTGGGCAGTAATTGAAAGCATTTCTGGGCATCCTGTTTGGTCTTGAATGCCGGCAAAAACTTTTCATTGGTTTTTTCATCGATGAATCCCAGTAATTTTTCAAATGACGTATCGGGATTCTGAACAATGACGTAATACCAGTTGTCATCAATATTTATACTTTCCATGCCAGTCAGTCCATTTTTTAGGGTTTATGGATTTGAATATAAGGGTGAATTGCATAAAATAAAGGGAACCCACACAGATATTCCTTAGATTGAGTGCCACAGCCCCGGCTTATTCACTCGAAAAAGTTTTTAAGGCTTCCAAAGAAGAAACTGCTGCACGAATGTCATGACCCGTTGGCGTCTGGTGAAGGCGCAATCCGAACTGCGGTACCACTGCCAGCACATGATCGAAGATGTCGCTTTGAATCCCTTCATATTCGACCCAGGCCGTGGTGTTGGCAAAGGCATAAATCTGGATCGGCACCCCGTCTGCGCCGGGTTCCAACTGCCGCACCATCATCGTCATTCCCTGGTGAATTCCAGGGTGATTGCGCAGATACTGATCCAGATAAGCCCGGAAGGTTCCCAGGTTGGTCAGGCGGCGGCCGTTGATGGGGCAGGTCATATCCAGTTCCTGGGCGGTATTGTGGCGGTTGATCTCTTCCAGACGCTTATCCATATATTCCGTGAGCAGGGATGCTTTTCCAAGGCAGGCAATTTGTTCTTCGGAAAGAAAGTAAACGCTGGTCGCATCGATGTGGATATTGCGCATGATCCGCCGGCCTCCGGATTCCTGCATTCCCCGCCAGTTTTTGAACGAATCGGAAATCAAGGCATAAGTGGGAATGGTGGTGATGGTTTTATCCCAGTTCTGCACCTTGACCGATGTCAATGTGACATCGATGACATCTCCGTTTGCCCCGTATTTCGGCATTTCCAGCCAGTCGCCCACACTGAGCATGCGGTTGGCGGACAACTGGATGCCGCCCACCAGCCCCATGATGGGGTCCTTGAATATCAGCATCAGCACAGCGGTCATGGCACCCAGACCGCTGAACAGGATCACGGGGGATTTGCCGATGATGGTGGATGCCACGAACACCATTGCCATGATTGCGGTAATGAGTTTGATGCTCTGAAAAATACCCCGTAAAGGCAATTCGCGTAAGGACCGGTTCTGGCGGGATATATCCAGCAGGGCATCTAAAATGGCATATACCGTCAACAAGCTGAATAAAATGATCCACAGCCGTGTCACCATGGAAATGACTGCAAGTGACAGGGTCTCCGGATCCAGCCATAATTTTGCCTGAACCTGAATTAAAACCGCCTGGATGGTAAACGCCACCCGTTGAAACAACGGGCCGTCATGCAGAGCGGTTTTCCAGATTTTCTGTGATTTTTTAGCACCACGTTCCAAAAACACCCGAAGCCCTTTGTGCAAAAGAAAATGGGTGATAACGGCAATGACCAGAATCATTCCCAGGGCAATGCCCACAGAAATCAACGGGGTGGGTGTGATATTGAAACTGTGTAAAACCGCTTCAGTCCCTTTGGGCAAAGATGCGAGCCATTCATTGAAATTTTCCGGATCCATAAGTCAAATCTGCCTGACCGGGCACACGGTCTGCTTAAAAAATTAGAAAGCCCCTGAACGGTCGTTACAGGGGCCTTTGAAACGAAACAGAGCAGATTCCGGCTAGATTTCAAGCCATGAATCTGAATACAGGGTCTCGCCCATGATCACTTTATAGGTTTTGGCATAATCAGCCAGTTCTTTGTCAAGACCGGAGATATCCGGCACGTTGCCGTCCATCATGCCCCAGATCAGATCCACGACATCCTGGCGCTGGCCTTTGGCAATGGCCGTGAGCTGTTTGTCTAACGGATCGGCAATCACTGATTTCATGCCGTATTTCCACAGCATGACCATATAGGTCTGGTTCAGGATGGGCCGCAGATGTTCCGGAGGTCCATTGGATACATTGGACAGACCGCAGGTGGATTTGGCGCCCGGAGCGATCTCATCGATCATCATCTGGAAATTAAGCAGGCTCATGAGTTGCTGCTGCTGAATATTCACCGGGGTCACAATGCCGTCCACCCAGATTTTTTCATTGGGAATGCCGGCTTCATTGGCAAAATACAGCAGTTCCACGGCCAGAGCGGCCCGTTCGTTTTCATCCCTGGGAAGCCCTTCAGGACCCCACATCAGGGCCACAAAATCGGCATCATACTGGGCCGCCAGGGGCACCATTTTTTCATACCGTTCCGGTCTGGCCATAATGGAGTTAACGATGTGCGGAGCATCGGCCGGCTTGCACACCTTGAGTCCGGCTTCAATGGCATCAATATTGGAAGAATCCAGCAGCAGGGGCATACCCGGAACCGCTTCCTGAACCACATTGACCACCCAGGGCATCAGTTCGGTGCCGAATTTCTTGGCAGGCCCCAGGTTGATGTCGATGTAGTCCATGCCCAGTTCCTTCTGCCGGACCACTTCTGCCTGAATGGGCTCCGGGTTCCGCTTGGCAGGATCCGGTTCCTTGAACTCTTTTCCGATGACCCGGGAAATGACATTCAGGCTTTCACCAAATAGAATCATGTTTTCCATGTTCTTATCCTTTGTTGATTTAAGATTGACTCTGATACGCCGGAGACAGGCCATAACCCGCCCCGGCGCTGATATTTTTTATTTTCTTGCTTTAAGGAACGCCGGCAGATGAGCGGCTTCTCTGGGACCCACGGTAATGGTCCAGCCGGGCAGTTCTTCTTCCACATCCCCGGCAATGGCAGCGGCATAACCCGGGATGATCAGTTCCTGATGTTTGACCTTGTCCATGATACCGCATTTTTTCACAAACAGGCCGACATCATCACCGCCGAATTTTCCGGCGGCCCATGCCGTAAGCACGGACAGGCCCTCGGAATCTTTGACCAGCAGCCATGCCGGCACTTTGCTGGCTTCAATTTCACCGGACACGATAAAGTAGGTCAATGCAAAGTTGGTGGTCACCAGCACGGGGGAATTTTCATCCGGATTGTTGATCTCAAAGATGCCTTCGGTCACGGTCATGGGCCGCTGGGGATCGGTAAAAATATTGAGGCGTTCCAGCAGCAGCGGGAACAGTGATTCCGTGGCAAAATCCGACATGACCACAATGCCGCCGTATTTGGCCACGTACATGCCCGCGATCAATGTTTCCATGTCCAGATTGGATGCCATTTCACACGGGAACACAATGGTGGGGAATCCCAGGGCTTTGTTGCCCGCTTTTAATGCGGCCCGGCGGATGGCGACCTGGTCTTCCAGGGCCTGTTTGATTTCCCGGGATCCGGAATCGATGACCAGGTCTTTCAACCCCATGCCCGTGAGTTTTTCCGTCAGCGGAATCAGCGCTTCCACGGAATCGGCTTTCACAGCCAGGGGCAGTTCCGCTTCCTTGGCCATGGCACCGAATTCGTCGGCATTGGCTTCAGTGGCGGCATAGAGCAAGGGCCGTTTGAATCCGGCTTTGTCAATACCGGCCTTCATGACAGCTGCATCTTCGGTCATGAGTACCAGGTTGAATTCCGATTCTTTGGCGATTTTTTCAGCCACCGCGGCAAACGCGTCTGCCCCGTTGCCCGCATCTTTGACCACCAGCAGTTCCGGGCGCAGATTCAGACCCACCCGTTCATACTGGAATGCGTTGTAAATTTTGAGTTTGGTATCCAGGGCGGCCAGATCCGTGTCCGAGGACACGGTGGCGGCCAGTACCGTGGGATTGAAAAAGGTTTTTTCATGTCTGTAAAGAACGGTTTCACCGCCGGTCGCGGTCTTTCGGACCCCTTTGCCCAGTGCGACCGGACGAATCGGAGGCGCGGATGCTTCGGCCAGCTGTTCTTTGGCTTCATCCGACACATAGGGGCAACTGTCCAGTTCCGCTTTCCCCGATGCCAGGTTCATTGCAAATGCAAGGCAGGTGGGAACGCCACACTCCTTGCAGTTGGTCTTGGGCAGGAGTTTGAATATCTGTATACCGGTTAATGCCATGTTAATCTCCTTAAAAGTTTAAACAACCATATGGTAAGTCGGAGCAGATTGATATCTGGTGGAATACTGCCCCGACTTTTGTGTTAAATTCCTATCCCACGAGGGATTCCATGTTCAGGGCCGGATGGCCTTTTTCCTGGAGGAAGGGAAGAATCTCCTCTTCCGTGGTGCCCACGGTTTCATCCGCGATCATGTCAAACAGACCGGGAACGCCCATTTCTTCGCCACGGGCCACGATTCTTTCCTTGAGCTCTTCCTTGAGCATCTTGGGCATCCAGACCATGCGCAGCAGGCCCCCATCCCCCAGGATGAATTTTTTCTGGGTGATGTTGAACTTGGAATGGCCCACAAAGCCGGGTGAAGATGCCCCACCGCCCATGACACCGGCCAGGGTGGTGAATTTCATGCCGCAGGGGGTCTCACCGGAATAGTCACGGCCTACGGTCATAACCCCGTTGCACGAGGGCAGCAATGCGGCGATACATTCACAGCACCCGCAGGTGGTCATGGGATCAATCACCAGAGAATAGAAGTTATAGTGGGTGACTGCCCCTCTGGAGGCTTTGTATACGAACTCGTTGACCCCTTTCCACTGACCCAGCTTGGGATCCAGGCATTCGCCTTTTTCAATGGGCTGGTTGGGACCCGTGGGGTTGATCTCGTAGGATGCCTTGCAGTCCATCCAGTTGTAGGCACCGCACAGACCCGTTCTTTCCGGGGACACCGTGCACACGTGGGACGGGGCGAATGACTGGCACAGGGTGCAGGAATAAAAGGTTTCCACACCTTCGTCCGTCATCTTGTCCACCCGTTCGTCTCTTGTTTTGTAGTTTTCACGGGCCGTGGCCGTCATCTTGTCCACATCTTCCTTTTTGGTATAAAGGGTGACCTGAACCTTGTCCACGATCTTGTTGAAATCCTGGTGGAATTTGGCATGGAGCACCACGCCGATATCCTTGAGGGTAAACCCTTTTTCAATGGCAGCCTTGGAAATCCGGACCCAGGAGATGTCTCTCTGGCCGATATGCATGATTCCCTGGATATAGTTGATCAGATGATGGATCTGACGTTCCATGATGGGTTCGAAATCATCCTGGAATTCCCGGCCGGCGATCTGAACAAAGATACCCAGCGGAAAGGTACCCCCTTCCTTGAGATCGGTGATATCCGGGCCGACGATTTCAACCTTGCCGTCCTCGATTTTGTTCATGTCCGCCATTTTCACCAGCTCGGTGCACTGGGTTTTGCCGCCGCCGCACTGGGCGTACAGATCGGCCCCGCGAACCCGCTCACCTTCGTAAGCCGGACCAAAGGCGCAGGGGATGTCGATTTCAGCCACCTGAACCTTGAGACCTCTGACTTCCACAGATCTCTGGACCATTTCATCATGGGCCACGGGAGCCACCACATGTTCGTAGGTACAGATACCCGTGGGCAGAATTTCCGGAATTTCCGTGTCTGCCAGGGTCGGAAAACCCCAGTTGACACAACCGGCTGCGGCCACACCCCATTCAGTGCCCACATCACCCAATGCGTTGACAAAGGCAAA
This sequence comes from Desulfotignum phosphitoxidans DSM 13687, assembly GCF_000350545.1. Taxonomy (GTDB): domain Bacteria; phylum Desulfobacterota; class Desulfobacteria; order Desulfobacterales; family Desulfobacteraceae; genus Desulfotignum; species Desulfotignum phosphitoxidans. Next base: position 241,133 of record NZ_APJX01000004.1, on the reverse strand, counting down.
GATCCGGTCTTTGTTGTATTTCAGGATCTTTTTGTAGTCACCGGGCTGGACCCCGCCGAATGCCATGGCCGCTCTGTTGGCAAATCCTAAAGCAAACACGGCCGAGGAGATGTCCGGACCGAACGGTACGATACGGGTGTTCCACCCGATCTGCATACCTGCATCCAGGCACTGCTGGATAAGGGTTTTGCCGTTATGGTTGGCTGCACAAAAGATGTACAGGGACCGTTTCTGATAGTCTTCCACGATCATTTTGGCGATCTCTTTGTTGGGCGCTGCGCCCACCATGGCGGCAAACCCGGGGGCGGAACCGTCCACAAACTCCACCCCGCGTTTCCGCAGGATGGTATCGTCGGCCGCACCTACCCAGATTTTGCCGTTTTCCACATCCGGGTCTTCCTGGGGGATATAGAAATCGGGTTCATACAGATACCGCAGAGCTTCTTTCACCTCATAGGAGATGATACCGGCCATGCCCGCATCCAGGAGGGGTCCCAGGTACGGCAGCCAGTTTCTGAGTTTAATATGGGGGGGCAGCAGGCCCCGGGCAAATTCCATGGGTTTTTTCAGATCTTCCAGGGTTTCGCATTTCAACCCGGTCAAAGAATAGATGACCGGCAGATAATATGCGGTGTTGGGAAATCCGATTTTGGTACTGGCATCATAGGACTGAAGGGCTTTTTCCAGCTCACCTTCCACCTGTGCAACTACTTTGTAACCACCCTGAATAGCGGCAAATGCAATTAATTTAGACATATGTTTTCTTTCCTCCTTCGTTGAGGATTTATTATAATTATCTGTTTACCGTTGCTGCATCACAATATCCTGACATGTTTTTATCAGGCTTCCAGTTTCTGCCGGTCGGCCATATCCATCAATACCCGTTCTCTGGCCTTATCGATACCCAGGGCTTTTCTTTTCTTGTCAATGTGGGCGATCATAAGGTGGGCATGCTTGATGGGATCCACTTCAAGATCCCATTTGCCGCCGTAGATCTTTTCCATTTCCTTGGAAATATAGTCATGGAACACCGGTGCTCCGGAGGTCGGCAACGTGACACCGAATACGGTATATACGCCGGAGGCAACAAAATAGTGGCCAATGGAAATGGCTTTTTCACTCATCCATTCCGGTGCACTGCCGGCAGCCGGCAGGTCACAGATGTCGTTGCCCAGTCCGCCGGCCTTGACCACTTCAGTGGCGGCAAGCAGAATCCGGGAGTTATCGACACAGGATCCTAAGTGAAGGACCGGCGGAATCCCGACGGTTTCGCAGATTTCAGCCAGTCCCGGTCCACAGTGTACGGCTGCGGATTCAGGCGTTAACAGTCCTTCCATGGCGCAGGCGATGGCATTACAGCCCGTGGTAAGAACGATGACATCGTTTTTGATCAGTTCCTTGACGACCCGGATATGCCCGTCATTGTGTTTGGTTCTGGCATTGTTACACCCCACCACACCGGCAATACCGCGAATCCGTCCGTTGATGATATTGTCATTGAGAGTATAGTATGTGCCGCGGAAAGTCCCACCTAAATGGTATTGAATGGATTCCACACCAAAACCCGCAATCTGCTGGGTTTTGTATTGCGGGATCATGACATCGGCTCCGCGGTTGGCAAAATTGTCGATGGCCAGTTTGACAATGCGTTTGGCATCTTCCAGGGCATGATGTTCATCAAACTCGATATGGATGACATTGTCCTGTTCCATTTTTGCAATGGGATGGGTGGTGATGAGTTTGGTATGAAAACATTTGGCCACATTGGCCAGGTTCTGCATGATACACTGGATATCCACCACCATGGCATCGCAGGCCCCGGTGATGATCGCCAGTTCCTGCTGGAGGAAGGTGGCGGCTGTCGGAATACCGTGTCTCTGGAGCATTTCATTGGCTGTACAGCAGATACCGCCCAGCTGGATGCCGGCCGCGCCTTTTTCTTTGGCATAGGTGAGCATCTCTTCGGACTGGGCAACGGCAACAATGATTTCAGACAGAATCGGTTCATGCCCGTGAACAATAATATTGACATGGTCTTCTTTCATGATGCCCAGATTGGCTTCGGACTGAAGAGGATAGGGGGTACCGAAAAGCACATCCTGGAGATCGGTGGCCAGCATGGAACCGCCCCAGCCATCCGCCAGTGCGGCCCGGGTGCCCTGTTTCATCAGGTTCTTGTAATCCTGGTCAACCCCCATGTGGGTCCGGTGCATGATTTCAACAATTTCCCTGTCAATGTTTCTGGGAAGCACGCCTTGTTTTTTCCATTTTTCATACAACGCTTCCGGGGCGCGTTTCATATATAACAGTTCCCCTTCCGGTTTTCCCCATTCTCTGAGGGCAACATCGGCCACTTCCAGGGCAATTTCATCCAGATCCCGGTCTTGGGTTTCCCCGTCCACCTCAACGGTGGTTGCAACGCCCAGATGAGGGGCGATACTCAACAGTTTCTGGGTATCTTTGATCTTGTAGGCTTCTGTTTCTTTTCTGGCAGCCGACATGAACACCTCTGCCACACAGCGACCATGGTCGGAGTGTGCGGAAGCACCGCCGGCAATCATGCGGATAAAATTTCTGGCTGCAATGGTGTTGGGGGTCGCACCGCAAAGCCCTTTTCGGGTATCTTCGCCTTCAATGCCGCTTTTGGGTAATGGAAGCCGGCAGGGCCCCATGGAGCAGTTCTTGCAGCAAATGCCCTGGATACCGATGGCACAGGGTTTCATGCTGAAGGCTCTGTCAAAAACCGTATCGATCCCCATTTTCTGGGCACGCGCCTGCAATTCCTGGGTGCCTAAGTCGATGGAGACTTCTTTCGGATCAACCAGTTTGGGTGCTTTTTCTGCTTTTTTATTTTCTACCATTAGAGGTTCCTCCTCCTGTTGATTTGGTAATTAATTGTTTGGATATTTTTAAGTGCGTCTATTCAGTAACTCTTCTGTGCACTTTGTCCAGATTTTCTAAAATTCTTTCCAGCTCGGTTTTTTGGAATTTTGCTGCGGTCATGGGCACAGATGATTTGGGCGCGGACGCTCTTGCCGCCGCCGCTTTTTCTTTTTCAGCGGCCCGTTTTTCTCTGATGGCCTGCTCTTCGGCTTCCCGTTCGGCAGCGGCATCTTTCAACGCTTTTTTCTTGGCCTCAACCTTGGCCTTTTCTTCAGCTTCGGCCTTGGCTTTGGCTTCGGCTTCCGCTTTGGCCCTGGCTTCGGCATCGGCTTTGGCTTTGGCTTCCGCATCGGCTTTGGCCTTTTCTTCGGCATCTGCCTTGGCTTTGGCTTCCGCGGCCGGATCCGCAGCGGCTGCCGCAGGTTCAGGTTTGGCTTCCTCGGCCGGGGCCGGTTTTGCTTCTGCAGCCGGGGCGGGTTTGGCGTCCGCCTTGGGGGCTGCTGCGGCAGGTTTGGGCGCTTCTTTTTTCTCAGGCGCCGCTTTTTTGGCCGGGGCTTTCTTCGCTTCTTCCGCAATGGTCAGATCCGGTTCCGGTGACAGGGCGGCAAAATCGATTTCCACATCATCCAGCTGTTTGGTGACAGGGCCGATATCCATGGCAGAGCCGCCGGCATATGCCAGATCGATGAATGATCTGACCAGTTTGATGGATTCCGGATGGCGCATGATCAGGATGCTGGAGCCGGACATGAGATAAGATACCGCTCCCACGGCTTCCATGAGAATGCCCCGCCGTTCGGGATCACCCAGTTCCGGTGCTTCATCCACCGGCTGCTTGGCTTCCTTGCATTTCCATACTTCGTTGCCTAAGTTGTTGATCATCGGGTTTTGAAGCTTGTCATCTCCCTGGGTCATGGCGGCCTGGATCAGTCGTTCCATCACGGAGTAAGAGTATTCCAGGCCATAGCCCAGACCGCCCGTGGTGGGATCCACAATGACTTTATCCAGAGAAACACCCAAATTTTCCAGCAGGATGTTCACCTGTTTGGCCAGGTTGACGTCAATGGGAGAAGAGGAAATAATGGTATGTCCATACCCCATGGCTGCGGCACCGATCGTTTTGTGGTTTTTTTCCTCCACCGGTCCCAGAACCAGGTTGTGGCCATCGCACACCTCACTGATTTTTTTTAGGACTTCTGAATCCTTGGCAGGTACGGCAGATCCCCAGACAATCAAAGGGACATTGATGGCCTCACTGATTTTTTTGACCGTCTGAGCCGCATCATCCGCACTGGCATCCTTATCATTGGGATCTGTGCTCTTGAGCTGAAGCACAATCGCCTGGGCGTTGTATTCGTCCACGCATTTTTTGGCCCAGGCCACGGGATCATTTAAGACATCTTTGAAGGGTGCTTTGGCGGCTTCCGGCCAGTCTTCGGGTTCCATGTCCCAGATTTCCATGGCAATAATGGGTTTGTTGGGCATATCCCCCTCGAACTGATAAAAAGGATAGCTGGTTTGACCGCCGACCGTCAGTGCGCCATCACCTTTTCCAATGGTGATGTTTTTAATGGCGCCGGCATAGGTTTCTTTGGTTATTTCGAATCCCACGTTTACCTCCTAATGTTTAAAGATGGTTATGAGTTGGAAGGAATTAAGGTTGAAACGGTGTGACAATATGTGAAATGGATACAGGAGAATGAAAGTGACAATTTCACTTGACCAGCAGCCTTTTTTGCATCGTCTTTCCATTCACCAGACCCCATGTTACATGGTTTGTAATATCGATAACGCATATGATTTATAATTTGTACCCTTTTTTGTCAATAGATGAGTGAATTTATTGGGCCGAAGATGGATTGTACAAATCGACTTTAATTTTAAATAGTTATGATAAAGACAGATTTGGTTAAATCAGATTGAATCGCATTTAATTATTAAATAGTGGCTGACCGGAAACCCCTATTTTAGGATTTTCCGAGGCCGATGCCTGACATAATTTCCAATTAATGTTTTTCCTGCTATCACAAACCTGGCAAAGTGCTTCAATATTTGTCGTTTTTTAACGACTTTCCCATTTTTTGGACACACCTGTAGTGTTTGACGTGCTACTTTTTGATGCGACGGCCTTTTTTTACGCGGCTTTTCGCTGTTCAGACCGTTGCAGCTGCTTCAGCCTTTTTTGTTGTATATGATGACCCATAATCTGGAGATTTCTTGCCAGAACAGACAGACCTACATATCTTTTAAATCCTTGAATGCCATGATCCGGGCATCTGTCCAGACCATGATTTTCCAACCCGTTTATGGCCGATTCCACCGCTGAATGTTTTCTTTTTAAACGAATAAAATCGTCTGCTGTTTCTTCTTCAAATTCAGCCTTGTTGCATCTGCCTTTTTTCGGGAGCACCAAAATGCTCAATGTATCCTTCAGGTCCTTTTTGTTACCAGGTGTATAAAACCCTTTATCAAAACTGCATCCCTTGAGACCAGAAAATTTGTTTTGGGCCGACGTTACCATTGCAACGGCCACTTTATCATCGGTTTCTTGCTCCATCACCCGGTGGTGCAGGATAAACCCATACTGGTCTTCCAGGATGCATACCCGCAGTCCCAATTCTTGGGGAACACCGGCTTTGCCTTTTGAAATCCATTCTGTATGGGGTTCGAAAATTGAAAAAATCTTGTCTTTATGTGGGATCTTTTCATCCTGCAAAACCCGGCGTTTTATCAGGCCAATTTGCCAAAGCGCATAATTGATGTATGTTTGCAACTCTTCCACTCGGGCTTCATTCATAATATCGGAGGACTCCGTCATTTCAATGGTCAATTCCGCTTTTGAAATGTATTTTTCAGCAAGTTCAATATAAGCTTTGTGTGCATCCATGATCTGCCGGGCTCTTTTGGCCTTTTTCTTTTCATCCGCGGATGTGGAATGTTTCAATCGCTGAACTATCCGATACAGCCGTTTAAATTTTTTGATATTATATGCTGATTGCCGCCACATACTCGTTCCAATGCCCTGGCTGATAATAGCGGCAATTTGAATCATTTTTCGGACTGCATCAAAAAGCAGGTTGATGTCTGTGGGAAAATGAACATCGGTTTCAACAACGAATGAATCACACCGTCCCATCAACACCTCTTCGTCCGAAGTTTTTTTTTCATCAGAAGTTTATGACCTTCTTGTACAACCAGGGTGTTGATTTTATCAAGAATGTCAGGTGTCAGAAGCCTGACATTATCTTTTAAGGTCTGGAGCGGATAGGTTATGTCATCGTCCATCATGCCATGACCCAGCATCTGCCTCAATGTTCTGTGGTTGTTCACCATCTCCCGGAGTTTATCGTAATCCCAATTGCAATTGAGCCGTATGGTGCCCATCACAAGAATTTTCCACAGGTCCATTCCCGGACGTCCATTTTTGGAGTCGGTGTCTTCCGGAATCACATTTTTGAGGATGACAAAAACTTTTTCTCGAAGTTCTTGATCGCAATAAATATGCTGGAGCCCCAAAAGTAGCTTGGGAATTTCATCCCTGGCTCTCATGTCAAGTTTGATTTGGTCGATAGGGGTCTGCCCGAATGTCATTTGTGGTTCAAAAATTTTACGCAAAACAACCTCGAAGTTTTGTTGGGGTGTTGAAATTTGAACTGCTTTCTATGACTCTCATTTTTTAAAATCTCTTTAATTATTAATTGGTTATATTAACATAGTAATCAGTTAAAATCAACAAGTAATTCAATTTCAAGTAAAGATTTCAAACAAATTTTAGCCATTATACCCATGAAAAACGTGGGGTTTTGAGTTTTCGGTCACACACTAAATAGTATTGTAGGAATAGGGGGATAATATTAGATTCGAATATCTTAAAAAATTTAGTATTTCACCATTTAATTAGTATTTAGTGCGTAAAATCAATCTTTTTTTTCAAAAATATTGATTTTACCAAGAAATTGAGCCATTGTTAGATCAGCGTTTACTGGAAAGCCGGACCCGGGGATGCCGGGTGAAACCGACATGGACCTGCCGGCCGTCCGGTGAAACAATGGCACGGTGTTTTGCAGTGGGCCGCGTGTTTTTAAAATCGACCGGTATCTCTCGAAAACCTGTTGATTTTTTATGTTTATTTATATAGTTAGTTACACTGACAGATATATTAAAATTGCGGGTGGTGTGGACAAAAAGCATAACGCTTTGTTTTATAATATTATTTTATCACCGGCTCGATCAGAGTCCAATTCAACAAAGGAGTAAATCATGGCATTAGATCCAACCAAACATCAAGACTGGGAAATCGCACAGGATGCGGAATCATCCATGCTGACCATTTATGAAATCGGTGAAAAACTCGGGCTGACCAAAGAAGAGCTGCTGCCTCACGGCCATTATATCGGGAAAATTGATTTCAAGAAAGTGATGGCGCGGCTGAAAGACCAGCCCGATGGAAAATATATTGATGTGACGGCCATTACCCCGACCCCGCTGGGAGAAGGTAAATCCACCTCTTCCATGGGGCTTGTTCAGGGTCTGGGAAAACTGGGCAAAAACGTATGTGCCGCCATCCGTCAGCCTTCGGGCGGGCCCACCATGAATATCAAGGGATCGGCTGCCGGCGGCGGGCTGGCTCAGTGTATTCCTTTGACCCCGTTTTCTCTGGGTTTCACCGGTGACATCAATGCCATCATGAATGCCCACAACCTGGCCATGGTGGCTTTGACATCCCGGTTGCAGCATGAAAGAAACTACACGGACGAGCAGCTGGAAAGACTGTCCGGCATGAAACGTCTGGACATCGATCCCACCAACGTGGAAATGGGCTGGGTGATCGACTTCTGCTGCCAGGCGTTGAGAAATATCATTATCGGTATCGATGGTGTGAACGGCAAGGCGGACGGATTCATGATGAAATCCAAATTCGGTATTGCCGTTTCTTCCGAGGTGATGGCCATTCTGTCCCTGGCCAATGATCTCAAGGATATGCGGGAAAGAATGGGTAAAATCGTGGTGGCCTATGACAAAAAAGGCAACCCCGTGACCACGGAAGACCTGCAGGTGGCCGGTGCCATGACCGCCTGGATGGTGGATGCCCTTAACCCGTCTCTGATGCAGACCCTGGAAGGCCAGCCCGTGCTGGTCCATGCCGGGCCGTTTGCCAACATCGCCATCGGCCAGAGTTCCATCATTGCGGATAAAGTTGGTTTGAAACTGGCGGATTACCATGTGACTGAATCCGGGTTCGGCGCGGACATCGGATTTGAAAAATTCTGGAACCTCAAATGCCGTTACTCCGGGCTTAAACCGGACTGCGCTGTGGTCGTGGCCACCATCCGGGCTCTGAAATGCCATGGCGGCGCCCCTGTGCCCGTACCGGGCAAAGCCATGCCCGAAGAATATTCCACTGAAAATGTGGACTGGGTGGCCAAAGGATGCGACAACCTGATCCATCATATCAGAAACGTCAGAAAAGCCGGTATTTCTCCGGTGGTCTGCATCAACGCCTTTTACACGGACACGGATGCGGAAATCGCCAAGGTCCGGGAACTGTGTGAAGCCGAAGGTGCCAGAGTGGCCCTGTCCCGGCACTGGGAACAAGGGGGAGACGGCGCCATTGAGTTTGCAGAAACGGTCATCGAGGCCTGTGAAGAAAAAACTGAATTCAAATTCTTGTATGAACTGGATATGCCCATTAAAAAACGGATCGAACTCATTGCCAAGGAAGTGTACGGTGCCGATGGTGTGGATTATTCTGCGGCTGCGGAAAAATCTCTGGCCAGAATCCAGGCGGATCCTGAACTGGCCGGACTGGGCATGTGCATGGTGAAAACCCATCTGTCCCTGTCTGACAACCCCACGCTCAAAGGGGTGCCCAAAGGATGGCGTCTGGCCATTCGTGAGGTCCTTACCTATGGCGGTGCCGGGTTTATCGTGCCTGTGGCCGGCGCCATCAGTTTGATGCCGGGTACGGGATCCAATCCCGCGTTCAAACGGGTGGATGTGGATGTGGAAACCGGTAAGGTTGAGGGTGTATTCTAAAATCCCTATTTTTTGTTCAGCCTGAATCCTGCAACCGGTTCGGACCGGAAAAGACGTCCCGGACCGGTTGCAGATCAACCCAATGAATTCCAGGAGAAAAAAATATGACTGCAGAACTTATCAGCGGAACCGAAATCAGAAAAACGATCCTTGCCGAGATCAAGGAAGAAGTGGACCAGATGAAGGAGAAACACGGCAAGGTGCCGGGTCTTGTCACGATTCTGGTGGGATCGTCTCCGGCATCGGTGAGCTATGTGACCCTGAAGGTGAAAACCGCTATCAGCTGCGGATTTCATGAAATTCAGGATGACCAGCCTGAAGATATTTCCGAAGCCGATCTGCTGGCACTGATCGACAAATACAACAATGATCCCGATATCCACGGGATTCTGGTACAGTTGCCGCTGCCCAAGCACATTGACGATAAAAAAGTGCTCAACGCCATCAATCCGGACAAGGATGTGGATGCGTTTCACCCCGTGAATGTGGGCCGGTTGATGATCGGCGGAGATGAAGTGAAGTTTCTGCCCTGCACCCCGGCCGGTATCCAGGAGATGATTGTTCGCTCCGGCACGGAAACCTCCGGTGCTGAGGTCGTGGTGGTGGGCCGTTCCAATATCGTGGGCAAACCCATTGCCATGATGATGGCCCAGAAAGGCGTGGGCGCCAATGCCACCGTGACCATCGTTCACACCCGGACCAAGGATCTGGCGGCCCACTGCAAACGGGCCGATATCCTGATTGTGGCGGCCGGTGTACCCGACCTGGTGAAACCGGAATGGATCAAACCCGGTGCCACGGTCATTGATGTGGGCGTCAACCGGGTGGGCATGAACGAGAAAACCGGCAAGGCCATTCTCAAAGGGGATGTGGATTTTGATGCGGCCAAGGAGATCGCCGGTAAGATCACTCCGGTTCCCGGCGGGGTCGGCCCCATGACCATAGCCATGCTCATGAAAAATACCTTGAGATCCGCCAAGCTGAGTCTGGGTATCAACTGATCATCCATAAAATTTAACTCATCGTGACGGGGCCGGGTCGGGCAATGCAATTATCCCGGCCCGGCCCCGGGTTTGTTTGGCCGGTCACCCATCATAACACGCATTATATAAGGAGGGGGATTCGTGGATAAGCTGGATGCCATTTTTGCACCTGAAACCATTGCCGTAATCGGTGCATCCACCCAGAAAGGGAAGGTGGGGCACGATATTTTTGCCAATATTTTATCCAATGGGTATAAGGGAACGCTGTATCCGGTCAATCCAAAGGCCCGGTCCGTGCTCAGTGTGAAATGTTATACCAGTATCGGCAATATTCCGGATCCCATTGATCTGGCCATGATTATCCTGCCGCCCAAAGCAGCCCTGGCATCGGTTCAGGAGTGTATCAACAAAGGAGTCAAAGGGATTGTTATTGTTTCTGCCGGATTCAAGGAAGTCGGCGGGGAAGGGGCGGATATTGAAAAACAGATCAAAGTCCTGTGCAACAAGGCAGGGGTTCGTCTGGTGGGACCCAACTGCCTAGGTGTGATCAACCCGTCGCCCAAAGTATCCTTGAATGCCAGTTTTTCGGCCCGCATGCCGGAACCGGGCAATGTGTCGTTTATCTCCCAGAGCGGGGCGTTGTGCACGGCCGTGCTGGATTACGCGGCGGACAAGGGATTCGGGTTTTCCAAGTTCATTTCCATCGGCAATAAGGCGGATGTGGATGAACTGGATCTGCTGCGATATTATCATAAAGATCCGGACACGGATGTGGTCATGATTTATATGGAAGAGCTGAGCCGCAGCGCTGAAGAATTTATCACCGAGGTCCGGAAAATGACGTCGGGCACCAATCCGACCCATGTGATCGCCATCAAGTCCGGATCATCCGCTGCCGGTGCCCGGGCTGCGGCTTCCCACACCGGCGCTCTGGCCGGGGCCGACGTGATTTATGACGGGTTGTTTACCATGGCCGGGATCCTGCGGTGCAAGACCGTGAACCAGCTGTTTGATTATGCCCAGGCCTTTGCCGGCAACAAATATCCCACCGGCGATCATGTGGCCATTGTCACCAATGCCGGCGGGCCCGGTATTATGGCCACGGACATGAGTGAACAGTCCGGGTTGAAGCTGGCTCAGTTTTCCGAAGAAACCATCACGGAACTGAAAAAATACCTGCCGTCCACCGCCAATTTTCACAATCCCGTGGATGTAATCGGGGATGCAGCCAAAGACCGGTATGAAAACACGCTGGCCACGGTGCTGGCGGACCGGGGCGTGGATGCGGTGCTGATTATTCTGACGCCCCAGTCCATGACCGATGCCATCGGCACGGCCGAATCCATTGTCCGGATTGCCGAAAACACCATCAAACCGATTCTATGCGCTTTCATGGGCATCGTGGATGTGTCGGACGGAGTCAAACTGCTTCAGAAACACAAGGTGCCCGTGTACCAGTTTCCTGAAAGTGCGGCCCGGTCTTTGGGCGCATTGCGGGAGGGAATGAAATGGCTGTTTCGAAAAATTCTGCCTCCCTACAACCTGGTATATGACAAGGAAAAAGCGGGCAGAATCATTGAACAGTATCTGTCCCAGGGCCGGTTTGTTTTAGGGGAACTGGACGGCAACGAGATTCTCAAATGTTACGGCTTTAACATTCTTCCCATGGAACTGGCGAAAACCGCAGATGAAGCCCGACAGATGGCTGAAAAACTGGGGTATCCCGTGGTGATGAAAATCGTGTCCCCCCAGATTCTGCACAAGTCCGATGCCGGAGGCGTCAAGGTCCGACTGGAAAATGGCAAGGCCGTTGAAACCGCATTTGAGCAGATCATGGAAAATGCGAAAAAATATGATCCGGATGCGTATCTGGAAGGGGTGCTGGTGCAGCAGATGGCGCCTGCGGGCAAAGAAGTGATTCTCGGGGTGACCTGGGATCCGGTGTTCGGGCATGCCGTGATGTTCGGGCTGGGCGGTATTTTTGTTGAAGTATACAAGGATGTGGCGTTTAGATTGTCTCCCATGGGACGGAACGTGGCCAGAAGAATGGTGAAAAGCATCAGAGGATACCCCATTCTCAAGGGATTGCGTGGAGAAGCGCCGTCTGATATAGAAGAGATCGAAAAAAATATTGTTTCCTTAAAGGCCCTGGTGGATGATTATCCGGTCATCAGGGAGCTGGATATCAATCCGCTGTTTGTTCATGAGGCAGGAAAGAAAACGACCGTGGCTGATATCATTATCCGGCTGGATGACTCAGCCCAAAACCAATGTAATGGAGGATCTTCAAATGCCTGAAGAAAAAAGTTTTATCATGGAGGCGGCCAAAAAAGCGGCGGAGGCCAACAAGGAGGCTGTCCGGAAAAACGCATTGCCCAAAGTGGATTTTTCCGGCTTTATCCTGTCCATATACTCTTCCGGCCTGGTCCAGCTGGGAAAAGTGGGAGACCCTTCTTCGGGCGAAGTCAAAAAAGACCTGACCATGGCCAAATACACCATCGATATGATGGCCATGCTTTCGGAGAAAACAAAGGGCAATCTGAACGAAGATGAAGAAAATCTGATGCGGGCGCTTCTCAGTGAGATCCGGATGGCCTACGTGGAGGCAAAGGGGTGAGTCAATCTTTGGCCTCGTTTGCCAAAATCAATCTGTTTCTTCATATCACGGGCAAACGGCCGGACGGGTATCATGACCTGTTTTCCCTGATGACAAAAATCACACTGGCGGATGAGATGACCCTTACGTTTAAGGTGCCCGGGGTCAGGGTCTTCTGCAATCATCCCCTGGTCCCTCAAGACCAGACCAATCTGGCGCACCGGGCTGCCACGCTGTTTTTCCGGTCCTGTGAAAAGCAAAAAAAAAATATTTCCGTGCCGGGTGTGGCCATTGATATCCGGAAGCACATTCCTGTGGGCGGCGGACTTGGCGGCGGGAGCAGCAATGCCGCCGCCGTGCTGTCCACATTGAATGCCCGGTGTCATGATCCGTTTTCCCAAAACGAACTGATAAAAATGGGGCAACACCTGGGAGCGGATGTGCCGTTTTTTCTGTATGGTGACACGGCCCTGGCCACGGGGATGGGAGAAACACTGAATCAGGTGCCGAAACTGTTTCCTATCCATGTGGTCGTGTGTGACCCGGGTATTGCTGTTTCCACGGCCAGCGTGTTTCAGAATCATGATTTGTGTTTGACATCTTCAGGGAAATATACTATAGAAACGGCTTCAAATATTTTGTCTGCAAGACAGGATGTTGATATACGGCCATATTTACACAACGATCTGGAAGCCGCCACTTTCAGAGTATACCCGGAAGTCAGAGTTGCCAGAGATGAAATAGCACAGTTGTTACAGCGAACGGTACTCATGTCAGGTAGCGGTGGGTCGTTGTTTGCCCTTTTTTCAGACGAAAAAAAAGCAGGACATGGGTATGATCGGCTTCTTACGCACTGGGCCGGGGGAAAAAAGCGGGTGTTTCTGACCGCTTTACAACAACAGTGATATATAAGCCATGCTGGGGCGTCGTCAAGTGGCAAGACACAGGGTTTTGATCCCTGCATTCAGAGGTTCGAATCCTCTCGCCCCAGCCAATTTAATTGATGACAAAATAAGACTATAAAACCTAAAGAGATTTGTTATGAGTGGGCTGTCAATATTTGCGGGTAATTCAAACCCGCTGTTGAGCGATCGGATTTCCGAGTATCTTGCAAAACCCCTGGGAAAATTGAAGGTCAACCGGTTCAGTGATGGAGAAATTCAGGTTGAAATTCTTGAAAATGTCAGAAAGCAGGAAATCTATGTGCTTCAATCCACCTGCTACCCGGTGAATGATCATCTGGTGGAACTGCTGCTGTTAATCGATGCATTCAAGCGCTCGTCCGCCAGCCGGGTTACGGCAGTGATCCCCTATTTCGGTTATGCCCGCCAGGACAAAAAAGTGTCGCCCAGAGTGCCTATTTCCGCCAAAATGGTGGCGGATCTTCTGGAAAATACCGGGGTGGACCGCGTGATTACCATGGATTTACATGCCGGCCAGATTCAGGGCTTTTTCAGTGTGCCCGTGGACAATCTGTATGCGGCCCCCATCATTATCGATGATATCAAGACCCGGTACCCTGAAAATCTGGTGGTGGTATCTCCGGACGCAGGCGGTGTGGAACGGGCCAGGGCCTATGCCAAACGGCTGCACTGCAGTCTGGCGATTGTGGATAAGCGCCGGAGCGCTCCCAATCAGGCCAGGGCCATGGCCATCATCGGCGATGTCAAAGACAAGGTTGCCATCGTGATCGATGATATGGTGGATACGGCCGGTACTTTGACCGAAGCAGCCGGGGTGATCCGTGAGAAAGGGGCCCGGCAGGTGCATGCCTATTGTACCCATCCGGTTCTGTCCGGACCGGCCATTGAAAGGATCACCCAGTCTTCACTGAATTCACTGGTTGCAACGGATACCATCCCCTTGTCACCCGAAGCGCAGGCATGTGAAAAGATTAAAACGCTTTCCATTGCCAAGCTGGTGGGTGAGGCCATTATGCGCAGTTACAGAGGCGACTCGGTGAATTCATTATTTATTTGAAACGCTTTTTCATAAATTATTACGGTTTTTAACACGCTGTTTTTTGTTCAACCGATAAAACAGCGGCTATGGAGGGAAATACATTGGATCTGATTAAATTGAACGCCACGGAAAGAAACACCCGTGGCAAAGGTGCCGCCAGAAGACTGCGCGGCAAAAAAATGATTCCGGGAGTCGTATACGGGCCCAAGATGGACCCCGTGATGGTCAGTCTGGACACCAGTGAGTTCGACAAGATTGTTCGGGACCGGGGTGTTTCCGGGCTTTTTTTGAGCCTGAAAATTCAGGGGGATGCGCCCCAGACCAAGGTAGTCATGCTCAAGGAACTGCAGATGGATCCTTTCGGGATTGAATATCGGCACGCAGATTTCCAGCAGATTGACATGGATACCCAGGTGACGGTATCTGTCCCTGTGGAGATCCTCGGGACGAGCAAAGGCGTCAAAGACGGCGGGGGCATGCTTCAGATCATCCGCCGGGAACTTGAAGTGGTCTGTAAGCCGGGAGACACACCGGAACGGATTGAAATCGATGTCACCCACCTGGAAATCGGAGATGCGATTCATGTGGAATCCATCGATCTTGGCGAAGGGGTCCAGATTCCCCATGATGTCAATTTTACCGTGGTGACGGTCGTTCCGCCGGATGCAGGCGAAGAGGAAGAAGTGGAAGAAGACGATCTTCTGGATGAAGAGGAAATGGCAGAAACATCGGAGGATGCTGCTGCTGAATCAACGGAATAGCGTGTAGCATGGATTATGTCATCCACGCGCTTTAAATTGATAGCGGGTCTGGGAAACCCGGGTGAAACCTATTCCCGGACCCGTCATAACATCGGTTTTCTGGTGGTTCAGGCCATTGCAGAACAAGCTGATACTGAGTTCAACAAAACCCGGTTTGATGCCAATTACACCCGGACAACGCTTTACGGCCAGGACGTGTTTCTGGTCAAACCCCTTTCCTATATGAATCGGAGCGGGTTCCCCCTCCAGAAATTATCCGCCTATTTCAAAATTCCTGTTAACGATATCATCGTCGTCCATGATGATATGGATCTGCCTTTCGGGGTGCTTAAAATTGTTCAAGACCGGGGATCCGGCGGGCACAACGGGATCAAATCCATTGTGGATGCGTTTGGCAGTAAAGGCTTTGTCCGGGTGCGGGTGGGCGTTGGACATCCCGGCACCCAAACCGGTGTAACCGGCCATGTCTTAGGTGGGTTTACCCCTGAAGAGCAGGCCGGTCTGGACACCGTGATCAAGGATGCGGTGGCCGCATGCCGGCTCATTCTTTCCCGCGGAGTTGTTCAGGCCATGAATCAGGTGAATTCCAGGCGATAACCCTTTAAAAACCGGTATTTGGGTTTTTTCATTGACAATCTTGTTAGAATGTGTCTATATATCCAAGAATGGGCAAATTGTAAATATATCAAGGTGGGTTATCCAATGGGTGAAAAATCCAAGAACACAGGGGCTAATGTGAACACATCAACCAAAAAAGAATTTGCAAAAGGGGATCTGGCAGTTTATCCGGCACATGGCGTGGGGTGTATCGAGTCCATTGAAAGCAAAGAGATAAACGGTGATACCATGAACTTTTACATGATGAAAATTGTGGAAAACGGCATGGTTATCATGATTCCCACCTCCAATGTCGAATCTGTGGGGTTGCGGGAGGTGATTGCGGAAAACGAGATCCCCGAAGTGTACAAGGTGATGCAGGAAAAGGTTCATAACGGGGACAACCAGACCTGGAACCGCCGGTACAGAGAATATATGGACAAAATAAAGACCGGTTCCATCTATGATGTGGCTGAAGTTTTCCGGGATCTGTTTCAGCTCAAACTGGAAAAAGATCTTTCATTCGGGGAACGCAAACTGTTGGATACGGCACAGAACCTGCTGGTTCAGGAGTTGTCCACAGCAAAGGACATGGATGAAATTTCCATGATGAAGGAAATCGAAAATCTGTTTCAATAAACGGACAATCAATTTGTGAAACTTAGAACCGGCGGATGGATTTCACCCGTCGGTTTTTTTATACCCATCCATGAAAATCGATTTAATCATTTCTTTGTCATCAGCGGGTCAGCGGCTGGATACCCTTGTGGCTCAAACAGTGTCCGCGTGTTCAAGATCCCGGGCTGCCGCCGCGATCAACAACCAGGAGATCCGGGTGTCAGGCCAACGGAAACGCCCGGGATACCGGGTGAAAAAAGGGGACCGTGTCTGTGGCGAGATGCGGCTGGAACAGAGTGAAAAAAATCTGAAACCGGATGCCCAGCCGTTGGATGTGGTTCATTCGGATCCTTACATAATCCTGGTGAACAAGCCGGCCGGCCTGGTGGTCCATCCCGGGGCAGGCCATGATAACAATACCCTGGTGAACCGCCTGATTCATCATTTCCCGGATCTGGATCAGGTGGGAACAGATCCCACACGGCCCGGGATCGTTCACCGTCTGGACAAAGACACCAGCGGATTGATTCTGGTGGCCCGGACCCGTCACAGTCTGGAATTTCTGCAAAAAGAATTTAAATATCATCGGGTGAAGAAAACCTATCTGGCCTTGGTGTCCGGCCGTGATCTGGCTGGGACCGGGGAAGTGGATCGTCCTGTCGGGCGCCATCCAACGCATCGCAAACGGATGTGTGTAAATGTCGATACGGGCAGACATGCCCGGACCGGTTGGCAGGTGCTTCAGCGATTCGACAACGCCTGCCTGGTGTCAGTGCAGCTTTATACCGGTCGAACCCATCAGATCCGGGTTCATTTTTATGATATGGATTCCCCGCTTTTAGGAGACCGCACCTATCAGTTTCGCAGGAACCGGACCGGACGTCAGGCGTATCCCCGGCACATGCTCCATGCCTGGCAGATCGAATTTAATCATCCATATTCCGGCCAAAAATTCAGATTTGCCGTGGATCCTCCCAAGGACTTCATCCGTGTGGCCGCGTCACTGGCACACAGGGTTTCTGATGATTCACAAAAGGTGTGGGAACAACTGATTTCCGGCCGTCCGGTTTAAAACGGCGGCCACAGCATGGGCAGCAGAATCACGGAGATCACCAGAGAAATAAGGGTAATGGGAACCCCTACTTTGACATAATCCATGAACCGGTATCCCCCCGGACCCATGACCAGCAGGTGTGCCGGATGGGACAACGGGCTGGCAAAACTGGATGATGCGGCAATGGCCACGGTCATCATGAGCAGATGCGGAGAAATTCCCAGTGTGGCTGACGCACTCAGGGCCACAGGAGTCATCAGGACCACCAGGGCTGCCGTGGGAATGATCTGGGTCCCCAGCACGGTGATGAAAAACAGGGCCCCCACCACCCATCTGGGGCCCATATCCCCGACCGTTGCAATCAAGGCCGATGCCCCCATCTGGGCGGCCCCGGTGTTTTCAATGGCCGCACCTAAAGGCAGCATGGCTGCAATCAGAAACACCACCTTCCATTCAATGGCCCGATACGCTTCCTCCATGCTCAGGCATGTGGTTAAAATCATGCAGGTGGCGCCGGCCAGAGCGGCAATGGAAATGGGCACCAGCCCCAGCATGGCGCTGAGAATGACCGTCACCATGATGATAACGGCAATCTTGGCTTTTTCCAGGCGGGGGGCCTGGGCTGCGGTTTCGTCCAGTACCAGGAAATCGGGATCCCGGGCCAGGGCTTCCAGATTCCGGCGCTGGCCATACACCAGCAAGGCATCCCCGAACTGAAGCGGCAGGTCCTGCAGTCCAGTGCGAAAGGCCCTGCCTTTCCGCCAGACCGCCAGGACACTGATGCCGTACCGCTCCCGGAACATCAGGCTTGCCAGGGTTCTTCCGGCAATGGTGGTGCGGGGGGAGAGCAGCACTTCCGTGGCTCCGATCTGCTGGGATTCCAACTCTTCAGACAACCGTGCGGACTGTTTAGTGATGTCAAGGTCCTGCAGTCCCTGCAAAATTGCCAGATCATGAAAAGACCCCTGAAGCAGGAGCAGATCTTCAGGCTGAATCTCTTCATGGGGAACCGGCATCCAGATCAGGGCCGACTCCCGGATAATGCCGGCCACAGTCAAACCGAACGCATTTCCCAGCCGGCTTTCGATGAGATCATGCCCGGCCAGAACCGATCCGTTCGGCACCCGCACCGGCAGCAGTGCCATTTGCTCTTCCGCCGGTAACCGGGGGTGATCCGGTGTTATAAAATGCAATTGATCCACCACGTTGTTGTGTGCCAGTGTTTCCAGTGCGGCTTTTTCTCCTTGTAAAAATAACTGGTCGCCGGGCGTCAGGCGATGAAGACGCAGATCCCTGACCGGTGTCTGATCTGCAGTATACAGGGCTGTAACATGGACCCGGTGTTCCCGTCGCAATCCACTGTCCGCCAAAGTAACACCCGACAGCGGCGATGCCGTATGAACCATGGCATTTGCCATGAACAGATGCTGCGACACCAGATCACGGACCTGTTCCGGTGGTTCGATCTTTAAATGCTGGCTGGCATGAATGCGCTGTAAATGCTCCGGACTGCCGTGAACAATTAGCGTATCTTCAGGTTCCAGAACCTGATTTGGCGCCGGGGCCAGCATCATGACGCCTTTTCGCTGGATGGCCAGAACCGTCAGGTAAAGGGCGGATCCCAGGCGGCTTTCTGAGAGCGTGCGGCCCTGAAGCGGGGAGTTCTCTGGAATGCGGGTGGTAAAAATATGGGTGTCCAGCTGATAAGATGAACCAATGGCTTTGTGATAACCGGTTTTTGCCTCTCCGGACCGGGTGGGTAAGAGATGCCGCCCGATCAGGATCATAAAAACGATGCCGGCTGCCACAATGGCGCCTGTGATGGGAGTAAAATCAAAAATGGAGAAAGGTTCCAGTCCGGCGCTGCGCAGGGCATCGGTTGCCAGGATATTGGGCGGGGTGGAGATACTGGTGAAAGGACCTCCCAGCAGGCACCCCAATGACAGGGGCATCAACAGCCGGGAGGGCGGATACCCGCTGCGCCGGGACAGTTCCATGGCAGAGGGAAGCAGAATCGCGGCGACTGTCACGGTGTTGATGAGAGCGGACAGCAGGCTGGCAAAAAGCATCAGCGCCGCCATCAGTGTGATTTCACTGCCCCGGGCCAGCCTTTGAAGCGGCCGGCCCAGCTGATGCGCAATGCCGGTGCGGGTGAGTCCAGCCGTCAGAATAAACAATGCCCAGACCGTGACCACCGCCGGGCTGCTGAACCCGGCCATTGCTTCCTGGGGCGTGACCAGTCCGGTCAATGCCAGTGCCGATAGCACCATCAGTCCCACCAGATCCACCCGGAGCCAGCCGCCGATAAACAGGACAAAGGCACAAAGAACAATACCCAGCAAAACATAGATGTCACCCATGGTTCATGCACTCCTTATTTCACACAGAATTCCACACAGACAGCAATCCGCAAATAGTACTGAACACCGCTGATTTTGTAAATCCTGAATGTTTTTTCTTGACAGACCGCCCCTTTTGGTTGACATAGTGACTTTTTTTGACAAACAAAATTCAGCAACGAAAAAGGCCAGTACCCCGGATATGAAACAGGCATTGATTCACAACCCCATGTATATCTATCTGATGGTGCTTACCATCACGGTTTCCGGAGGCCTGCACGTGTGGCAGACCCTGTTTGACAATTTTGCAGTCAACGTGGTTCATCTGGAAGGTCATCATGTGGGAGTGATCCAGTCTGTCCGGGAAATTCCCGGATTTCTGTCTTTGCTGGTGGTCTATGTGCTGTTGATTCTCAAGGAACACCGGTTGTCCGCCCTGTCGGTTCTGCTTTTAGGCATCGGGCTGGCCGCCACGGGCATGCTTCCCAGTTTCATGGGGCTGATTTTGACCACGCTGGTGATGAGTTTCGGGTTCCATTATTATGAAACCACCTACCAGTCATTGGGGTTGCAGTATTTTGACAAATCCGTGGCGCCGGTGGTATTTGGGAAACTCAGAAGCTATGCCGCGTTAAGCAGCATGGTTACCGGCGGTGTGGTGTTTATTCTGGTGATGTTTCTTTCTTTTTCCCAGATGTATGTGGTGTTCGGCGCTTTGGTGGCCGGGGTCGGCCTTTGGGCGTTCACAAGGAATCCTGCATCCACGGATATGATACCCCAGCATAAAAAATTGATTTTTAAAAAGTGCTACTGGCTGTACTATGCCCTGACCTTCATGGCCGGTGCCCGGCGACAGATCTTTATGGCGTTTGCCGTATTTCTGCTGGTGAAAAAATTTGAATATTCCGTCCAGGGAATTGCCGTTCTTTTTCTCATCAACAACAGCATCAATTATTTTTTAAGCCCGTTTATCGGTAAATGCATTGTCTGGTTCGGGGAACGCCGGATGTTGAGCCTGGAATACCTGGCCCTGATTTTTATTTTTATTTCCTATGCCCTGGTGAGTTCTCCGGTAGCGGCAGGGGTGCTGTATGTTCTGGATCATGTGTTTTTCAATTTTGCCATTGCCCTCAACACCTTTTTTCAGAAAATTGCCGATCCCAGGGATATTGCGCCCAGCATGGCCATGGGATTCACCATCAATCATATCGCCGCAGTGGTACTGCCGGCAGTCGGGGGGCTGCTCTGGCTGATCGACTACCGGATCCCGTTTATTGCCGGTGCGGGATTGAGTGTCATTTCCCTGATGCTGGTGCAGTGCATCACCGGACAGTTAAAAGCCGCATCGGCTGATGCCTGATCCCTGGAAATGAAAAATTATAACTGGCTGTAGGCGCACCGGATCAATTGCTCCGTGGTCTCCCATGAAATGCATTCATCCGTGATGGACACCCCGTATTTCAGGGCACACCCGTCCCCGGGACAGTTCTGGCGGCCTTCAAACAGGTTGCTTTCAAGCATCAGGCCCATGATGCCTGAATTCCCTTCAAGGCGCTGATCCAGTGCACTTTTAAACACAAATGCCTGACCCGTGAATTTCTGACCGGAATTGTCATGGGAACAGTCAATGATGAGGCGGTCCGGCAGGTGCTGCTCTCTGAGGATGGTCCGGGCCCGTCCCACGGAAACCGGGTCATAGTTCGGGGTGGCACCGCCCCGCAGAACCAGGTGGCAGAACGGGTTACCCGTGGTGGACACCACAGAGGAACGGCCATCCGGATCAATACCCAGAAAATGCTGAGGAGAGCCGGCTGCCTGAATGGCGTTGACAGCGGCGGTGATCCGGCCGTCCGTGCTGTTTTTAAATCCCACGGGCATGGACAGACCGGACGCCATTTCCCGGTGGGTCTGGGATTCTGTGGTTCTTGCTCCGACAGCCACCCAGGCAAGCAGTCCGGCAATATACTGAGGCGTGATGGGGTCCAGGATTTCCGTGGCCGTGGGCAGTCCTGTGTCATTGATGTCGATGAGCAGTTTTCTGGCGGTTTCCAGGCCGGCATTGACATTGTATGAGGCATCCAGAAACGGATCATTGATCAACCCTTTCCATCCCACGGTGGTACGGGGTTTTTCAAAATAAACCCGCATGATCAGGTTGATTTTGTCTGCAACCTCCCGGCGCAGTGCCATCAGTTTATGCGCATATTCCAGGGCCGCTTCCGGGTCATGGATGGAACAGGGGCCGGCAATGATCAGCAGGCGGTCCTCTTTTCCCGTCAAAATATCCGCCACCTCTTTTCTGCCGGAAACAACCGTGTGAGCAGCTGCATCCGTCAATGGCAGGACCTGCTTCATTTCCGTGGGGGATATCAGGGGTTTGAACTCTTTTACGTGGATGTCAAAGGTTTTTTTCATGGCGGTCTCCTTTGCAGGTCATCAGAACCCACCGCCCAAAGCCTTTAAAACGCAAAAAGCCGCAGGCGGTGAGAGTGCCTGCGGCTTTTTGTTTGTTATGGAATCGGTTTACGGCAGCCCAGGCAGATGCGTATAATAATACACATAATAATATGCATACGATCTGTCTGTGGCGCTCAAGTTCATTTAAAATTCTCCGTTGGCGTTTGTTTAGCTAAACCATATTTTTTGCGTTTGGTCAATGATTTTATTTTAAAGCGTTCTCATTGGTACATATCCGGCACCGGCGGCAATCAATCATGGGGCAGGCCGGGGATTGTTTTTCCTTTGCAGCCCGGTGCCATTCAGCGGCAAGAAATTTTTTGGAAATGCCTGAATCCAGAAAATCCCATGGTAAAGACGGCAGAGCCGGGCAGGGATCGGTATCCGCAATTCCGGAAACCGCCGGTATTGGTTTCGGGGTGTAAATGATCCGGCGGCAGTCATCCATATGATGCCTGAACGCATAGGCCCATCCATGGTCACAGGCGGTTTCTATCACATTCGCTGTGTTTTGGTCTCCCAAAGACAAAAGCGCGCTGATTTTTGCGGTTTTCACCGAAGGCAGGTTCACAATGACATTGGGTGTTTTTTTCAGACCCTGTCCGATGATGCCGATGCGGCGTTTGAGCGTGGCATCATCGGTCAAAGCAGCCCATTGAAACGGTGTGGCCGGCTTGGGAATAAAGGCATTGATGCTCAGGGTGATGGTGCCCATGCGTTTCTGTTTTCTGGAAACCGTTAAAAAGCGTTCCTTGATTTCCCGGGTCAGATTGACAATGGCCCGGACATCGTCATCGGTTTCAAAAGGCAGGCCGATCATGAAATACAGCCGAAGGTTTAAAATGTCTTTTGCCACCAGTTTTTCCACGGCCAGAAAAATATCGGGTTCGGTCATTTTTTTGTTGATAACACGGCGCATGCGTTCAGATCCGGCTTCCGGCGCAATGGTGGCGGTTTTAACTTTGGATCGGTGCAGCAGATCGATCATGGGGTCATCGAGTTTATCGGCCCGCAGAGAGGAAAACGACAGCGAAAATCCGTGATCCGTGCCATATTCACAGATGTCGGCAATGTCCGGATGATCCAGGATGGCGGAGCTTACCAGGCCGATTTTCCGGGTGTTTCCCGACGCCTTGTCCATGGCTTTCAACACATTTTCTTTGGGATAGATCCGGGGGGGGCGGTAAATAAACCCGGCGGTACAGAAACGGCACCCATGGGGACAGCCTTTGAGTATTTCCACCAGAAATTTGTCTTTAAACGCAGTGTGTGATGTCAAAACACAGGTATGGGTCTGGATATGATCCAGGTTTTCCAGAAACCGGACCGGTATTTTTTTTTTAGAAAATGGCGGATGCCGGGCCGGTACATAGGCCCCGGGCAGGTCGGTTTCCAGAATAGCCAGCAGATCGGTTCGATGAGGATATTGATGAAACAGGGAAAAGAATTCATTGACCAGACATTCCGCTTCCCCCAGAAGAAAAAAATCCATGAAAGGGGCAATGGGTTCCGGATTGAGAAAACAGGCCACCCCGCCGGCGGCCACCAGAGGATGGAGGTGGTTTCGGTCTGATGACCGCGGGGGGATGCCTGCTTGTCTGAGTATGTCAACCAGATGGATATAATCGTTTTCAAAAGAGATGGAAAACAATATGATATCAAAGTGATGCAACGGCTGCCGAGTTTCACAGCTGACCACGGCATTCTTTTTTTGCCTGAGGTTCGGCAGAAAAACCCGTTCACAGGCAATGTCGGGTTCCTGATTGATCAGGTGATACACCCGCTGAAATCCTAAGTTGGACATGCCGGTTTTGTAAGTGTTGGGATAGACCAGGGCCACCCGGGTCAATCCCTTTCCCTGCTTGATGATGACCCCTTTTTCAGTCAGGAGGTCATGAGACGGTCTGGTTGATGGTGTCACCACATCAATCGGCTTTTCTTCTCAAAAAAGTGGGCACCTCCAGATTGTCATTGTCAAAGGCATTGTCCGTGTAGGGTAAGGCAATGTCTTCCCCGCCCACGACCCGTTTGTGGGTGACCCGGACTTGATCTTCCTTCCAGTTGGCCAGCTCCTCCTGGGTGGGAGTCCGAACCCGGCCCCTGGCAATGGAACCACCGGAATTTTCGAAAGTATTCGGCCGGGGCTGGGCCGCTGTTTGATTTCGTGCCTGCTGGCCATCATAACCGGACTCCATGGCCGGCATTGCAGGGGGTTCGAACCGATGCATGTTTTCAGCCAGTTCCGGTTCTTTTTCGCCGATGCCGGTGGCAATGACCGTAATCCGGATTTCATCTCCCAGGGTTTCATCAAAGGTCTGTCCCCAGATGATATCTGCAGCATCTCCCACTTCCTGGTAGATCCGGTCCGAGGCTTCGGTCATTTCGTCCAGGGTCAGATCGGATGACGAAGTGATGTTCATGAGCACGCCTTTGGCTCCGGAAATGGAAATATCTTCCAAAAGCGGATGGGAAATGGCTTTTTCCGCCGCTTCCGTGGCCCGGTTTTCACCGGAGGCAATGCCGATGCCCATCAGGGCTTTCCCGGCTTTCTGCATGGTGGTTTTGACGTCGGCAAAGTCCAGGTTTACATGGCCGGGCATCATGATCAGATCAGTGATCCCTTTGACGGAATGGTGAAGAATTTCATCTGCTTTGATGAACATATCCACCATTCTGGCGCCTTTGGGTGCGATTCCCCGAAGCCGGTCATTGGGAATGGTGATGACGGTGTCGGTGATGCCATGGAGCTTTTCCAGTCCATCCAGGGCCTGGCGCTCTCTTTTTTTGCCTTCAAAGGAAAACGGTTTGGAAGCCACGGCAACGGTGAGGATGCCTAAATCCTTGCAGATTTCTGCAATCACCGGGGCCGCGCCCGTACCGGTACCGCCGCCGAACCCGGCTGTGATAAAAACCATGTGGCTGCCTTCCAGAGATTCCCGGATTTCATCCATGCTTTCCAGGGCCGCTTCTCTACCGACGTTGGGATCCGCTCCGGCCCCGAGTCCTTCGGTCAGGGATTTTCCCAGCTGGATTTTGATTTCCGCATTGGATGTTTCAAGGGCCTGGGCATCCGTGTTTGCCACGATAAATTTCACGCCCTGGAGATTGGCATTGATCATGTTGTTGACCGCGTTTCCGCCGGCTCCGCCGACACCGATAACCTTGATTTTTGCTGACGCTTTGCTTTCCACAAAAGAAAAATTCATGTCCACCTCCCTGGTGAGTTGTTTATATAATATCTTTAAACCATTGTTTCATTCGTGTGACCACCGGTCTTAAGCCGGGTTTGACGGGTTCTGGTGCGGGCAGATCACAGGTGGCCGAGGCCCCGAAAACAACCAGGCCCACGCTGGTGGCATAGGCCGGGTTTCTGACAATGTCTTTCAATCCGCCGATCCGGTCCGGTTCTCCGATTCTTACCGGAACACTGAAGACCGATTCTGCAATCTCGGTGATGCCGTCCATCACCACACTGCCTCCGGTGAGAATGAATCCGGCGGGAAACGCATTTTCAAGCCCATTGGAAAACAGCTCTTTTTTGAGCAGAGAAAAGATTTCTTCCACCCGGGGTTCCAGAATTTCAGCCAGAATTCCTTTGGACAGCCGTTTGGGGGACCGGCCGCCCACGGCCGGCACTTCAATGGTGGCCCCGTTCCGGATGTGTTCCGGCATGCAGGTGCCGTGATCGATTTTGATTTTTTCCGCTTCCGGCAACGGGGTTCTCAGTCCGATGGAGATATCATTGGTGAGGTTGTGGCCGCCCACGGTCAATTCATAAATAAATTTAAGATTGTTGTCTTTGAAAAGCGCCAGATCCGTGATGCCGCCGCCGATGTCCGCCACAACGCACCCGAGCTCTTTTTCTTCGGCACTGAGGACTGCCTGTCCGGATGCCAGGGAGGACAGCACAATGTCACAGACCTCTAGCCCGGCCTTGTTGCAGCATTTCACCAGATTTCTGGCGGAAGAGACCGCACTGGTAACAATGTGTATTTT
This sequence comes from Desulfotignum phosphitoxidans DSM 13687, assembly GCF_000350545.1. Taxonomy (GTDB): domain Bacteria; phylum Desulfobacterota; class Desulfobacteria; order Desulfobacterales; family Desulfobacteraceae; genus Desulfotignum; species Desulfotignum phosphitoxidans. The sequence goes on along the minus strand of NZ_APJX01000004.1, from coordinate 214,851 downwards.
GGCTTCCAGACGGATGGCGGTCATGCCCACCGGATTCTGAATCGATCTCATGTCATCCACGACAAATTCCTGGGGAACGACATGAAGAATTTCCCGGTCCGCCGGGATGGCCACGGCTTTGGCCGCCTCAATCACCCGTTCCACATCATTCTGGGTAATTTCCCGGCCTTTGATGGCAATGATGCCGTGGCTGTTGAAAGCTTTGACATGATTGCCGGCAATGCCCACATAGACCGAAGAAATGTCGCACCCGGCCATGAGTTCCGCTTCCTGGACCGCTTTTTTGATGGCATCCACCGTGGACTCGATGTTGACCACCGAGCCTTTTCGAAGACCCGTGGACGGATGGGATCCCACACCGATGATATTGATTTCATCATCCAGGATTTCTCCCACCACGGCACAGATTTTGGTGGTTCCGATGTCCAGGCCCACAATTATTTTTTCATTCACCTGCAAAATCAGACCCCCTTTTCTATATTGGCCGGTAAGGTTTCCCTGGGTGCGGTTTGCACAAAAACCGTCTCTGTGTCGAACAGATCCATGGCACACAGGGTTTTTCCGGGAATGTTGGCGTGAATGTACTGACTGATCTGACGGGCTTTGTCCAGTTTCCGGTCGTAATCATCAAATCCCAGACAGATGGGTAACGCACGGGTTTTCGGCACCAGAGACGGCTTGAACAGTCCGGTTGCCTGAATGGTGACGCCCACCAGTTCATCCCCGTGGATGGAACGGATGTTGTTCTGGTATTTTCCCTGGAGAAGATCCAGCACTGCGTTGAACAATGGTCCTTCAAAATGGTAGAAATTGTCACTGCTGGTCAGATCCAGGCCCGTGATCACGGGGAGAGCCACATTCTGATCCATGTCCGGTTCATACGCTTTAAACGGCACTCCCTGCCGGTTGATGATCATATCCGGAAAATTTTCAATCCGGACGATGGCCAGCGGATGCTGCTCTTCAATGGAAATTGTCAACGTGGAGAACAAGGACCGGTGAACCGTGGCCGCTGCGATCCAGGGATGGGATGCAATGCGTTTTTCCATGACGGGCAGATTGACCTGGAAAATATTGGCAGGTCCCAACAGGTCGGCCAGGGCCAGAATTTCTTCTTTTTTCACCCGGTGTTCTCCCTGGATGTTGATCTGACGAATGGTGAAAAAAGGACTTTGCACCACCATGTCATGGGCAAACACAGCAAATACGCTGAAAACGCAGAGAAGCAGAACCGGTTTCAGCAAACTGGAAAAAAATGATGATTTTTTGGCGGTTTTTTCAGGGGCAGTGGGGTTTGCCGGTTCTTTGCGCCGGTTGGGCAAATATTTTTCATTCATTTTTCATTCCATCTCCTGTGGTGATGACTTCGGTTTCAAGAACGATATTGTATCGGTCCAGCACCTGTTGTTGAATATGCTGTTTCAGTGCCAGAATATCTTTGCAGGTGGCATGGCCGAGGTTGACAATATAATTGGCATGGATTAAAGATACCTGGGCATCCTGGATGGTTTTTCCCTTGAGCCCCGCTTCTTCGATCAGTTTGCCGGCCGGCCGGTCCGGACCCGGATTTTTGAAAAAACACCCGGCACTGGGCAGATCCATGGGCTGGGTGTGCTGCTTGCGTAAAAAAATGTCTTCATACGTCTGTTTGATCCGGGCAGGATCACCCGGTGACAGTGCCAGTGTGATGCCTAAAATCAGATGATTGTCAAGATGCAGCCGCCGATAGGAAAAGGTCAACGCGTCTTTTTTCAGGGTTTGAATGCTCAAGGTGTTCAGATTCAGAACCTCCAGACTGTAGACCCGGTTGCCGATGCCCTGGTCAGCCGTGCCCGCGTTCATGATTACAGCCCCCCCGACTGTGCCGGGAATTCCCGCACAAAATTCCAGACCGGCCAGACCCTGGTTTACGGCATATTTGCAGACCGTGGACAGCGGCTGGCCGGCTTCCATGAAAAGATGCACATGATTGCCGGAGTGCGGTCGAACCTGGATGCCGGATTTAAGGTGCGTGGTCACCATCACCAGTCCCCGGATCCCCTGATCCGAGACCAGCAGGTTGCACCCGCCCCCTACGATGGTTACCGGCACAGACGCGTTTTTAGCGGCACCCAGCAGGGCTACCAGTTCCTGCCGGGTCCTGGGCTGTGCCAGAAGGTCTGCCGGTCCTCCGACATTCAGGCGGGTATGGGCCGCCATCAGAACATCTGTTTTCAGATGAAATTCCTGTTGCAATGAATTTATGCCGGAATGTGATGTCATCGGATTTATAAAATCTCCAGCAATTGTTCGCCTAACGTGTGGATATCGCCTGCGCCCAGGGTGAGCACCAGGTCATCGGGTTTGAGTTTGCGGGTGACCATGGACAATGCCTGGGTGAAATCCGGGGCAAACGACACATCTTTATGACCATGGGTCTGGATGCCCTGGCACAATTGCCGGGAATCCACCTGGGGAATGGGGGGCTCACTGGCCGCATATATGGGAACCAGAATCAATACATCCGACTGATAAAAAGCCCGGGAAAATTCATTGAACAGTGCCTGGGTCCTTGTATAGCGGTGGGGCTGAAAAATGACCACCAGACGCCGACCCGGAAAACTTTCCCGCACCGCATTCAACGTGGCGATAATTTCGGTGGGATGATGCCCGTAATCATCCATGACCAGGATCTGCTTTTTATCTCCTTTGATCTCCAGCCGGCGTTTAACCCCCTTGATCTGCTCCAATGCCTGTTTAATGGTGTCAAAAGGGATCTTCAGCTCCAGTCCGGTGGCAATCCCGGCCAAAGCGTTTGAAATATTGTGCTGTCCGGCCAGATTGAGAACAATAGTACCCAGATTTTGGTTTTGCCGGGTGACCGTGAACCGGCTTTTGCCCTCTTTGAAGCTGATTTCCGTTGCCCGAAGGTCGGCCTGGGCTGCCATGCCGAAGGTGGTGTGACGTACTGTGACCCGGGGCAGAATGTTCTGGACATGTTCATTATCCAGGCACAGAATGGCCACCCCGTAAAACGGCACGGAATTGATGAATTGAACGAATTGGTTTTTAATGTCTTCAATGTCTTTGTAAAAATCCAGATGCTCCAGATCGATGTTGGTCACTGCGGCAATGGCCGGGGCGTATTTGAGAAACGAGCCGTCGCTCTCATCGGCTTCAGCTACGATAAATTCCCCCTGCCCGTGAAGGGAATTGGTGTCCAGGTCCATGAGCAGGCCACCGATGATCACGGTGGGGTCCAGTCCGGCTGTGTTGAGGATCTGGGCAACCATGGCCGTGGTGGAGGTTTTGCCGTGGGCCCCGGATACGGCGATGGCATATTTGATGCGCATCAGTTCCGCCAGCATTTCCGCTCTGGGAATGATGGGAATGCCCAGTTCTTTTGCCCGGACCACTTCCGGATTTTCCAAAGATATGGCGGAAGAAGTGACAATGACATTTGCATTGCCCACCTGTTCTTTGCTGTGTCCCTTGAATATGGTCGCACCTTTGTTTGTCAACCGCCGGGTGATGGCAGACAGTTTCAAATCGGATCCGGATACGGTATAGCCTAAGTTGATGAGCAGTTCGGCAATACCGCTCATGCCGATGCCGCCGATGCCCACAAAATGGATATGATAATCAGTCTGATACACGGGGTGAGACTCCTTTGTTTTGTAAAATATGGGCTGCAATCTGATCCGCTGCATCCGGTTTTGCCAGCTGTGCCATGGCATTGGCCATCCGGTTCAGTCGGTTTGGATCGGATTTCAGATCCATGACCGCCTGGTAAAGGGTATCTGAAGACAATTCCCTGTCTGCCATGACGATCGCGGCACCGTGGTCGGCCATGGATCTGGCGTTGTGGGTCTGATGATCATCCGCTGCATACGGGTAGGGGATCAGGATGGCGGGAACCCCTTTGACGGCCAGCTCGGACAGGGTGCCGGCCCCGGCCCGGCAGAGCACCAGATCCGCTTGTGCCAGAAGAGACGGCAAGTCGGAAAAAAAGTCCTGGACCCGGGCCCGGATTCCGGCAGACTGCAATTTTTCCAGGACCTCAGCCTCGTGTCCTTTTCCGGTTTGACAGATCATAAAAAAATTTTTGATTCCAGCCATGCGGGGGGCCATGTCCATCACGGCCCGGTTGATGCTGGCCGCTCCCTGACTCCCGCCGGTGACCAGAAGAACAAAGTCTTTTGAATCGATATCAGAAATCCAGGATGCCCGGGTTTGAACAATGGGACCCTGTTCCCGCACCGGATTTCCGGTTACCCGGGTTTTAGGGTTCTGATCAAATCCCCGGGTGTCTTCAAAAGCCGTGAAAATCACAGAACTGAATCGGGCCAGCATACGATTGGTCATGCCGGGAAAGGCATTCTGCTCCTGAATGGCGGTGGGGATTCTTAAAATCCAGGCAGCCAGCACCACGGCAAAAGAGGCATATCCTCCCACGCCCAGAACAAAATCCGGCTTGAACCGCCGGATAATCCACAGTGACTGGACCAGTGACACCAGGATGGCGGCAAGTCCTTTGAGCTTCTGAAACAGGGACCGGCCTTTGAGGGGCCGGGAAAAGATCGGGGTGTGATCAAACCCATACGCATTCAACGTGGTGGTTTCAAACAGAGCACTGGTGCCCACAAACCGAATCCGAACCCCTGGATGCCGGCGCTGAAGGGCCTGGGCCACGGCAATACCGGGAAACAGGTGTCCGCCTGTTTTTCCGCCGGCAATGATAACATGAAAATGATCCGTCATGGCTGGCCTTCCTTTTCAGGCGATGTGGAACGGGTGGCCCCGATGTTCATTAAAATGCCCATTACCGCCATGTTGATGATCAGTGAGGTGCCGCCGTAACTGATAAAAGGCAGGGTCAGCCCTTTGGTGGGGAACACGCTCAATGACACGCCGATGTTGATAATGATTTGTATGGCCAGATACAGGGTGAGCCCGGTGGCGGTAATGGCGCCGAACACCGTGTCGGCATTTCTGGCAATGGAACAGCCCCGGACCAGGATGATGGCGTACAGGGTCAAGATGGCCAACACCCCGATCAGGCCCAGTTCCTCGCCGATAATGGAAAAAATAAAATCCGTATGGGGTTCGGGCAGATAATGCATTTTCTGCATGCCCATGCCGATGCCCTGACCGAAAAGTCCGCCGGATCCAAAGGCTTTCAATGAATGGGTGATCTGGTATCCGGCATTATAGGGATCTTCCCAGGGGTCCAGAAAAGTCAGAATCCGGGTGAGCCGGTATTCCACCTTGAAAACCAGAAAATACACCACTGGAATGATAAAAGGCAGCGGGCATAACAGATGCCATATTTTGACCCCGGCCACAAACATCATGCCCCAGCAGATCAGACCCAAAACCACGATGGTACCGAAATCCGGCTGAAAAATGATCAATGTGGCAAACACGGCAAAGACCATGATATGAGGCATGAATCCAACGGAAAAATCCGTGATCATGGGCTGTTTTTTAGCCAGGCTGTATCCCAGAAACAAAATCAGGGCCAGCTTGGCAAATTCCGCAGGCTGGAATCGGAACATCCCCAGATCCAGCCACCGGTGGGCCCCATTGGCTTCAACCCCCAGCCCCGGGATGAGAACCGCGGTCAGGCAGATCAGGGCCGTGATCAAAATCACATAAGCCAGATGATTGTAGAACCGGTGGGGAAACGAGGCGGCCACAAACAACACGCCCAGGCTGATGCCGAAAAATATGATCTGGCGCTGGAGATAATAAAAAAGTGTGAAATGGTGCTGCATGGAAATGGCCGAGGATGCGGAATAGACCATGACAATGCCGATACCGCACAACATCAATGCCGGAAAAAGCAACAGTCTTTCCTTGAAAATCGGATGCACGGACCGGACGTTATCCATGGTTTTTTGCCTCCAGATCCTGAACATGACGGGTGAAGGCATCTCCCCTTGCCGCATAATTTTCAAACAGATCAAAACTGGCGCAGGCCGGAGACAGCAGCACCACGTCACCGGGCCGGGCAGCCCTGTGGGCTTCAATTACCGCTGCTTTCATATTCGATACGACGTTCACCTGCCGAATGGGAGAGAACACGTCATGAATACGATGGGCAGCTTCACCCATGGCAATGATCTGCCGAACATGGGAGAGGGCCGGTTCCAGCAGGGTGAAATCCGTGTCCTTTTCCCGGCCCCCCAGAATCAGAACCACCGGTTTTGTAAAGCAGGCCAGGGCACGGATTACCGCATCCGTGTTGGTGGCTTTGGAATCGTTGTAAAATTCAATACCTTCTATTTCAGTGACGAATGTCAAGCGGTGGGGCAGTCCATTAAAGGCATTGACCGCCTGTTGGATCCCCGAAAGAGTGCCTCCGGCACACAGGGTTGCCAGAGCAGCGGCTGCAATGTTCTCCAGGTTGTGAATGCCGGGAATCCGGACCCGGTTTTCACATTTAATTTGCCTGGGATGATCAGATGCTGTTTCCGGCAGAACCAAATGAATGGTCTGATTTTCCACTTTGGCCCCCCGGTGAATCCGGGTGCCCGGGGTGGATGAAAATTCATATAATCGGGCGGATAGGTTCGGACGGACATGACAGGTGTCATCCATGTCTGCATTGATTATGGCGGCATGGTCCGGTGTCTGATTTTTGAAAATCGACCATTTGGACCGGCAGTAATCCGCCATGCCCTGATATCGATCCAGGTGGTCCGGAGAGATATTGAGCAGCACGGCGGTTTCCGGTGCAAAGCGGCGGGCCAGATCCAGCTGAAAACTGGAAATTTCCGCCACCACCACCCGGGCCGGTGTGTCAGACATGAGATATTCCACCAGTGGGGTGCCGATGTTGCCGCCTGTGAACGTGGATATGCCCGAAGCTTCCAGCATGTCCCGCACCAGGGTGGTGACCGTGGTTTTGCCGTTGGTGCCGGTAATAGCCACCATTGGGGTGGTATTGTGCTGTGAAAAGATGTCCAGATCCCCGAACAACGGCACACCGGCGGCTTTTGCCTGGACCAGATGCGGGATATTCAGGGGAATACCCGGGCTTACCACAATGGCCCCGGCCCGGTTAAAGGTGTCTGAATCATGAGATCCGATCCGGGTGTCAATGCCCAGCTCGTGTAGTTCAATTGCATGGACATTTTTGGCGGCATCTGAGTCCGTGGCCTTGACCGTATATCCTCGGGCAGCCAGAAACTTTGCCATGGCCATGCCGGATCGGCCCAAACCGCAGATCAGTATGTAGGATGTCCGGGGCAACTGCATGATTTTGTTCACCTTATTTTCAACGTGCCTAAAGATAAAATAGCCAGGGTGATGGCAATGATCCAGAACCGGACGATCACTTTGGATTCATGCCAGCCTTTGAGTTCAAAATGGTGGTGCAAAGGGGCCATTCTGAAGATCCGTTTTCCTTTGGTCAGTTTAAAATATCCCACTTGAATAATCACGGACAGGGCTTCCATGACAAACAGCCCGCCCACAATGAGCAGCAGTATTTCCTGTTTCACCACCACGGCAATGGCGCCCAGAATCGCGCCCAAAGGCAGAGAACCGGAATCCCCCATAAAAATCTGGGCCGGGTGGGCGTTGAACCATAAAAACCCCATGCCGGCACCGGCCAGAATGGCGCAGATCACGGAAATTTCTCCGGCCGAGGTGATATGGCGCACATGCAGGTATTCAGCAATCTGAATGTGACCGGCCACATAGGCAAAAAACATATATGTGACTGAGGCCACGATCACCGGCCCGATGGCCAGTCCATCCAGCCCGTCCGTCAGGTTCACGGCGTTGGACGCACCGACAATGACCAGACAGGCGAATGGAATATACCAGAAGCCCAAGTCCGGTGAAAAATCCTTGAAAAACGGCACGGTCAAGGTGGTGGTAAAGTCCGGGCTCAGAAAAATGAGCAGACTGATCACCAGTCCGCAGGCGATCTGAATGATGAATTTGCCTTTGGCCGTGAATCCCATGTTCCGTTTTTTAACCTGCATGAGAAAATCATCCACAAATCCGATACCTCCGAACAGCAACAGCGTGAGCAGTAAAATAAAGATGTAGTGGTTGGTCAGATTTCCCCAGAAAATGGTGGCTGTGAACACGGAAAACAGAATCAGAATGCCCCCCATGGTGGGGGTACCCTGTTTGCCCAGATGGGTTTGGGGACCGTCCGTCTGAATCATCTGACCGATCTGCATGGCCGCCAGCTTCCGGATCACCCAGGGACCCAGAAAAAAACAGATCAAAAAGGCACTCAATCCCCCATAAATCGTTCGGAACGTGATATACCGGAAAATGTTGAGAAAGGATAACTGGTCATGAAGGGGGTATAAAAATTCGTAAAACATGAATCAATCCTTTCCCTGTTTTGAAACCGTGTCATGTAGAAGTGTCTGCATCCGGGCAATAAAGGTTTCCATGGCCATGCCCCGGGAGCCCTTGACCAGGATCCAGTCACCTGAACGCACAAATGCCTGAACCCGGTCTTCGATTTCCTGTTTGCTGCCGTGAAACACGGTATCTTTGGCCATCCCTTCGGCCAGTGCTCCTGCCAGCATATGGCTGCTTAACGGGCCGTACAGATATAACCGGGTAATTCCCAGTTTTGCAGCGGTTTGCCCCACTGACCGATGGAGGTGTTCGCTGTCAGGGCCCAGCTCCCGCATATCTCCTAAAATCGCCACTGTCCGGCCGGTTCCATAAGTTGCCGGATCTTTTGCCATTTCAGCCAGGGTCACCAATGCCTGGGTCATCGAAGCGGGATTGGCATTATATGTATCATCGATGAGATGAATACCGCCGGGAAGTGTCTGGATGCTGAGCCGTCCTGAGACCGGGGCGAATGCGGCCAGACCGGCCTGCATGTCCGGTATGCGGATGCCGGCTGCGGCCGCTGCCGCCAGGGCGGCCAGGGCGTTGAAGACCATGAACCGGGCCGGAGACTGCAGATGGAAGCGGGCGGTTTCTCCATGAATATGACCCAGAAAACGGGTCATTCCGCCGGAGGAACGGATATCGGTGGCATACACATCTGCCGTGTCATCACTGCCAAATGTCAGGATTTTTTCAATGGCCGGGGTGTTGCGGGCATGATCTTTTAAAATCCGGACTCTGGGGTCGTCGTTGAAAAGAACGGCCACACTGCCGGAAACGGCCTGATCAAAAATCCGGGCTTTTTCCCGGGCCACATTGTCAGCGGTTTTCAACCCTTCCAGATGGGCCCCGGTGGTGTTGGTGACAACACAGATATCCGGTCCGGCAATGCGGGATAAACGGCTCATCTCTCCGGGCTGGTTCATGCCCATTTCCACCACCGCCCATTGGTGGGCACAAGACAATGACAGCAATGTCCGGGGAACCCCGATTTCGTTGTTAAAGTTTTTCTGGGTGGCCAGCGTGTCATATGTGGTTTGAAAAATGGCCCGGGCCATGCGGCAAGTGGAGGTTTTTCCGTTGGAACCGGTTATGGCCAGCACATTTGCGCCGGATCGGGTTCGCTGGAAATGACCCAGCCGGCCTAAAGCGTCAAGGGTATCCGGCACTTCATACACCACGGGTCCTGAACCCGGGGCGGTGTTTTTTTCTTTTGAATTAATCCGGGTGCCGGTTTTCACCACAAATCCCCGGATGCCGCGTGTGACCAGATCCGGAATAAAGCCGTGGCCGTCAAACGTATCCCCGGTCAGAGCCAGAAATATTTCATGGGAGAGAATGGTTCTGGAGTCAGTACTGATACCTGTGAACACAAATCCGTCATTCCGGGTGTCGGTTGCCGGGGAGGTTTCCAGGGCAGCGGCGATATCATTCCGGGTCCAGGTGATGGGAACAAACTGTTCTGCCATGGCTGCACAGGCAGCGGCCAGCTGTTCTCTGTCATCGAAATGGATGGTGCCGGTATTGGTGACCTGGTAGGTTTCATGGCCTTTTCCTGCTGCCAGAATGATGTCTCCGGGCCGGGAAATGCGGACGGCAGCATCCAGGGCATAGGTTCGATCGGCGTGACAGATCACACCGGAGAAATCTGCATATGTCAGGCGTTTGTCTTTGTTGGACAGGTCAGGCCATGACGTCACCGACGTACCGGTTTCCCGGATACCAGCCAGGATCTCTTCAATGATCTGGTCCGGATTTTCAGTCCTGGGATTATCGGATGTGACAATGGTCACGTCACTGTAGCGGCAGGCAATTTTTCCCATCAACGGCCGTTTGGTGCGATCCCGGTCCCCGCCGCAGCCGAAAACAGTGATCAGACGGCGGGTGGCCCGCTGTTTCAGGGTTTTGAGAACCGACTCCAGAGCGCCCGGTGTGTGGGCGTAATCCACAAACAGATACCGGTTCAACGGATTGGCAACCTTTTCCAGCCGGCCCGGAACGCCGTTGCAGGCCGCCAGTCCCTGTTGGATCTGTATGGGTTTAACCCCTGCGCCATAGGCGGCCCCGGCCGCACATAAGATATTTTCCAGATTGAACCGGCCGGTGAGAAAAGAGGAAAACCCCATGGTGTCGCTGCCCAGATGCATACGCCCGAAGATGCCCTGGATCGAGTCCATGATATCCTGGACCCGAACTTCCATCGACCTGCTGTTTTCAGCAGTTTCAGCACTGACACGCATGACCGGAAAATCCAGTTCACCGGCCAGCCGGGCACCCCAGGGGTCATCCATGTTGACGACGGCTGACAACCGGGGTGAGTTGACACCCGGCCTGAGAAAATCAGTGAAAAACCGTTTTTTGCAGTGGTAATACGCGGTCATGTCCGGGTGATAATCCAAATGATCCTGGGTCAGGTTGGTGAAAATTCCCATATCAAAATGACACCCGTCCACCCGGAACTGATCCAGGCCGTGGGAAGACACTTCCATGATGACATGGGTGATGCCGGTCTGTTTCATTTGAGCCAGGGTTTTCTGGATTGTCAACGCGTCCGGGGTGGTGGTGGGGGCATCCACATGTTTGCCGTTGTAACGGATATTGATGGTGCCCATGACCCCGCAGCGGAAACCGGCCGCCAGAAACATCTGTTCCAGCAGATAGGTGATCGTGGTTTTTCCGTTGGTGCCGGTCACACCCACCAGGAACAGGTCCCGGGACGGGTTTCCAAAGAATCTGGCGGCAATGATTCCGGCGGCCCGGCGGGAATTTTCCACTTGAATGACCCGGTTCAGGCGATCGGGATTGTTTTGGGCCACCACGGCGGCAGCTCCTTTGTCCAGGGCGGTTTTGATGTAATCATGACCGTTGGCGGCATATCCTTTGATGGCCAGAAACAACTGGCCGGGCTGGATGTCCTGGGCCCGGGTCTGGATGCCGGTGATCTCCATGTCTGTTTGCAGCAATGAAGGAACGATGTCTTGCAGCAATACGGATAATTTCATAATGACTCTCCTTGATCCGTCACTGCAGCCACCATGCTCCCGGCAGCCGGGGGAATACTCAGGTAATTAAAAGACTGGGCCAGAATATTTTTAAAAGCCGGTGCTGCCACATCCCCGCCGTAATATTTGTTCCGGGGTTCATCCACCACCACCAGTACCGCCAGCTGGGGATTCTGAAGCGGAGCAAATCCGGCAAAAACCGATGTGTAGATGTTTTTGGCATACCCTTTCTGGCCCTGGACCACTTTCTGGGCCGTGCCGGTTTTCCCGCACACATTGTATCCTGCCAGCGCCGCCTTGGTGCCGGTTCCGTTTTCCTGGACAGCCAGCGCCATCATGTGTTTGACCCGGGCCGCCGTCTGGGGGGAGACGGCCTGACGCACCGGGGTGGGATGAAACACTTTGAGATCCTCACCGGTGTTGGAAACAATTTTTTTCACCAGCATGGGTTTCATGACCTGGCCGTTGTTGGCAATGGTGCTGATGCCTGAAACCAGCTGGATGGCTGACACGGAAATGCCCTGACCAAAGGAAATGGCACCCGTGTCGATCTTTGTCCATCGTTCGGGCGGCATCAAGGTTCCCGTGGTTTCTCCCGGGCTGTCTATCTGTGTTGTACTGCCGAAGCCAAATCGGCTTAAATAGTCGTGCAGGGTCTGTCTGCCGATTTTTTCCCCAATCTTGACCGCACCGATATTGCTGGAATAAGCAATGATATGATTGATGGTCAGCCAGTCATGGGGGTGGGTATCTTTGACCGTGTATTTTCCGATGCGGTACCGGCCGTTTTCACAAAAAAAGATGGTGCTCGGAGCCATGCCGTTTTCCAGGGCTGCCGCAGCTGTAAAAACTTTCAGGGTGGAGCCGGGTTCAAATGAGTCCGTGACGATGCGGTTTCGGAACAGGGCCGGATCAAACTCCTGATAATTGTTGGGGTTGAACCGGGGATAATGGGCCATGGCCAGCAGTTCACCGGTGGCCGGGCGCATGACCAGAGCCATGCCGGATTTGGCCTGATGTTTCAGGACCGTTTCTTCCAGGGCTGTTTCCGTGAACAACTGAATTTTTTTGTCCAGGGTCAGCACGATATCGTTTCCCCGCAGCTCCGCCTGTTTTTGTCTGTCAATATCCAGGATTCGACCGGTGCCGTCCCGCCGGACCCGGATGGTGACAGCGTGGCCTTCTAAAACGTCATTGTATTTGAACTCCAGGCCTTCCAGTCCCACGTCCTCTTTTCCGGTAAACCCCAGGACCTGAGCTGCCAGCTCCCGGTTGGGATAAAACCGCTTAAAGCTTTTCTGGAAATAGATGCCCGGCAGATTCAGGGCTCTCACTTTCAATGCCAGGTCCGGAGAGATGTTTTCCGCGATCAGGGCGTATCGGCTTTGTCTGGAAAATTTCTGCACCAGGTCTTCGACGTCCATCTCCAGCAAAGGGACCAGTGCCCGGGCGGTTTTCACCGGGGCTTCGATGCGTAACGGGTCTGCGATGACGGTCAACGCATCCAGGGTGGCACCCAGCTTGTTCCAGTGCCGGTCCAGAATCCGGCCCCGCTCCCCTTTGATGGTCAGATGCCGGGAATACCCGTTTTCCGCCCGTCTGGCATATTCGTCGGCTTTAAGGATCTGAATGTCAAAGGACTTGATACCCAGTCCTGTTAAAATGAGTATCAGAACCACCTGGATGAACCGGATCCGATTGACAATTTTTTTTTGACCCGGGTCCGGCATCAGTCCTCCTCCTGTTCAAGAAAAAGGGTCTGATTGAACACATCTTCGGTCAGGCCCAGCTGGGAGCGGGCAATGCCGATGATGCGGGTGTCGGATTTGAGCCGGTCTCTCTCCAGGGTGAGTTCCCTTTGATAGGATAGCAGGTCGGACAACCGGGACTGGGCCAAAGATATTTCAAGGGTCACCTGGGTGGCGCCGGTTCTCACCCAGGCATGAAGCAGCAGTTCGCCAAACAGAACAGAGAGAATCACCACCCATTTCAAAGCGGAATCATTCATTTCATAGCCTTTCCGCCACTCTGAGCCGGGCGCTTCGGGCCATGGGATTTGCAGCAATTTCCTCGGGTGTGGGGGTGATTATTTTTTTTACAATCGATTTCATGACCGGTTGTTTGTGGCATACGCACCGGGGCAGGGTTTTGGGGCAGGTACACCCGGTTTCATAGGTTTTTAAATGCTGTTTGACAATGCGGTCTTCCAGAGAATGAAAACTGATAATACAGATTCGGCCGCCTTGGGTCAGCAGGTCCGGGACCTGTTCCATGAACCGGGTCAGATGATCCAGTTCCCGGTTCACGGCAATGCGCAATGCCTGAAATACGCGGGTGGCCGGATGTATTTTCGATGCGGCGGCCTGTGCTTTAGGGACGGTGTCCACAATGATCTGGCTCAATTGCCGGGTGGTTTTCAAAGAATGATCGGCCCGTTCCCGGACAATGGCCCCGGCAATGCGGCGGGAAAATTTTTCTTCCCCAAAGGAAAAAAACAGGTCCACCAGGGCTTGCTGAGAAAACGTATTTACAATGATTTCAGCCGTCATGTTCTGTCGGGTATCCATCCGCATGTCTAAAGGTTCATCCCGGTTGAAACTGAATCCCCGGTGTGCCCGGGTGATCTGGTTGAATGAAAAGCCTAAGTCCAGCACAATGGCGTTGACCCGGGGGATATCATGCTGATCCAGGATCGCTGAAAGGTGCGAGAAATTGTCATGAACCAGAATGATGTTCTGTTTGAACGGGTGCAGCACATTTCGGGCGTGGGCGATGGCATCCAGATCCTGATCGATTCCGATGAACAGGCCGTCCGGGAGAATGGCCTGTATGGTCGCACGGGCGTGTCCAGCCCCTCCCAGGGTCCCGTCCACACAGATATCTCCGGGTTTCAGGTTCTGGTACGCAAAGACTTCCGCCGGCATCACGGTCGTGTGATCAAATCCCATGGCTACAGCCCCAGGGAAGCAATTTCCTCCCTTACTTCCTCTTTTTCAAGTTCCTGCTCCATTTTCATATTTTCCTGGTCCCATCTTTCCCGGGCCCATATTTCAAACCGGTCCAAAACCCCCACTAAGACAATGTCCTTTTCAATGCCTGCATAAGTGCGCAGGCTGGGGGGAATTAAAATCCGGTCCTGTTTGTCACATTTCAACGGGCAGGCATTGCCCAGAAAAAACCGTTTGAATTTTTCCATGGCCGCGCTTTTGGCGGCCAGAATTTTTTTCTCCAGCTGCTTCCATTCATTGAAAGTGTAGGCATACAGGCATCCATCCTTGATGGAAACCACCACCCCGTATTCATCATCAGCCTTGAGCACGTCCCGGAACCTTGCCGGAATGATAATCCTGCCCTTTGGGTCGATGGTATGAAAGGAGCTTGATCGAAACATGTCTGTCGCCTGCCTTCCTGGTTTTGGGTAAAAGATCCACTTTCCTCCACCATTTAACACACTTTTGCTAAAATTCAGGCATAAGTCAAGAAAAAAAATCAGATCTATATAAAAAATACAGGATATGGGTCAGAAAATAATTAAAATTTTTGATGGAATACAGGCAGGCAGGCAGCGGGGAGTAAAGTGGATTAAAGAGTGGAGCAAAAGGGGACAGGTGGAACGGGCCGGGAATCAGCCGGTCAAAGATCCGGCAATCAGCCGTTCAGAGGCCCGGCAATGGTGGTTCGGACGGCTTCGATGGTGTCTTCCAGCCGCCCGGCATCTCCGGGCAGCACATACACGGGCCGGTGCACGATAATTTCCACCGGCCCGGGAATCAGGTTCAGGGAGTCCGGGGGCAGCACCTCACGGGAGTGTTTGATGGTGACCGGCAGAACCGGCAGTCCGGTTTCTCTGGCAAATACAAACGCGCCTTTTTTAAAGGGCTGCACCTGTCCGTCCCGGCTCCGGGTACCTTCGGCGAAAAACAGGACCGATGCTTTGGCAGACATGCGTTTTTTGGCCTGACGAATGGATTGGATCGCTGCATCGTGACGGGACCGGTCGATGAAAATACACCCTAAGTAATGGCAGGCCGTGCCGAAAACGGGAATTTTTCTCAGTTCCTGTTTCATCACCCATTTGATATGCAGTCCCATAAACCCGTGGATCACCGGGATATCCACCATGGACTGGTGGTTGGCCACCACCACATAAGCATGCCGTTGTTGACAGTTTTTTTTGCCGGTCAGTTTCACCTTGACGGGTACGATGCCGCAGGCCAGGCGGGACCATATCACGGCAAGTGCATTGGTGGCGTCCCGGGAAAAAAAAGCGCCCACAACAATACAGATCATTCCTGCAACAAGGGTGTTGATCACCATGAAAGGCATGACAATCACCCATTTATACGGCTGATATATCCATTTTAAAATTCGGTTCACAGACTGATTTATTCCTTGGTTTCCTCTTCTTCCGGCGGGGTGAGTCCGGCCAAATCAAGGGCATAGGATGTGATATCTTCAGCAACCTGGGGTTTTAAAAAAAATACATAGTCGTTCATGGATGAGGTGGCCGGCACGGATTCATCCCCATCCGGTTCAAACAGTGTCAGCACCCGGGAAGTACCGTTGTCCAGAATCACTGCCAGACGCGGGGATAAAGCTTTCAGATCGGCTTTGTTTGTGTCCGTTGCAAATCGGTCACAGGTCAGAGCGGATAATGAATACAGCAGGTTGGACACGGTTTTCGGATCCGGTGAGGCGCCGTCCGGATAATCAAACACCGGTGTTGAGTCCTGCGCTTCTTTATCCTCCGCCGCCGGTTTTCGGGCGGTCAGCACCACCTGTTTTTCAGGGGTTTGGAGGGTGATTTTTTCAATGTCTTTTTCCTGAAATGCCAGAACCTGCCGGTCTCTGAATTCATCCACGGATTTGTTGAAATGGGATCGAAAACTGTCATTGGCATGATAGATGTTGGGATCGTTTTCCAGCATCACAAACGTGTGGTTGAAAGTGGGGGCCGTTTTGCCGATTTTAAAAGACATGACCGGGGTATCCTTCTGAAAAGCGGTGACGGTCAATACCCGGGACGGGTCCAGTTCATACCGGGCCACATCCTGTTTTTCGGAAACCAGGGCGGACAGGGTCAGCCCGGACATGACATCCAGCATTTTTTTAACAGCGCCGTCATCTGCCGGATAGGCGTGCTTTGTCACCGCCCATCCCGATTCCGTCCGGACAAAATCAAGGGTTTGATCGGTCTGCACCACAGTCAGGCGGTCGATTTTTTCTGTATCCACGGATGGGGGTTCCGGCAGGGTATAATGACGGCCGTCTTCTTTTTTCAGGACAAGATAGCCGGCCAGAATCACAATGATCAATATCAGAATCAGATATTCTTTTTTCATGGCAACATATCCTTTATGCGTTGAACTGTTTGGCAATTTTTTTCCGGCGGATTTTTCCGGTTCCCCAGACACCGATTCCGAAAACAAACACCAGCACGGGCAGTCCGGCAATGTTCAAGGCCTTGATCATTGTCCGGACAAAAGCAGTGGTGTCGGCCAAAGGATTGAGCATCTGCTGCTTGCTTCGCATGGCCGCAATCTCATCCTTGCCGTTCAAATGGTCGATGGTGTTCAAAATGAATGTGGCATTGGTGGTGCGGCCTTCCGGGTCCAGCATGTTGTCCATCAGCATCTGGGAACACCCGAGCACAAAGATTTTGGCCGGCCGGGAGGTTTCCAGAATCCGGTTTTGTGCCACCACTTCCGGGGTATCGCCCTCTGGTGCCGCTGTGTCGGATTCAACCGCATCCGTGGCTGCCGGATCTGTTGTTTCACCTGCGTCTGCCGGGGTGTCGGATTCAGATATGTCCTCTTCTCCCATGGGTTTTTCAGGAACAGGCTTGTCTTTGAAATAGCTGGTGAAAGTGCCTTCCAGCAGATAGGCCAGATCATAACTGTCCATCTCTTCAGAAGATTCCGGCGGAGAGATGAACATGGGATTCAGGTTGATCTCATCTTTCATGAGCCAGGATTCTTTTGAGGTGCTCAGCAGCCGGGTGGCTGTCACACCGGCGGATGTCAGATTGTCTGATACAAGAGACAACGGAGAGGCCTGCATGGCAATGATGCCTTTGATATTGCGCATGAACGCCGGCGTATTGTTGATGGTATCTTCCTTGAGCATGGGCGCAAAATAGATGATCTGTTCCCCACCCTCTCTGGGCTGATGTTTATACGCGGTTTTGTCCATCACAAATGCGGGTGTCATGGTGATGCCGTAGTGGGCCAGCAGCTTTTCAAGTCCCGTGTCGATGGGAAAGTACTGGGGCATGCCCATGCTGCCCCGGGGAGCGATTTCATTGAATGCGTCTCCGAAAAAAGCGATGTTGGTGCCTTTCATCAGGGCCTGGTCGATCTGGAACAGCTCGTAATCGGAAAACGGTTCCGTGGGTTTGGTAATGATCAGGCAGTTGAGACCGTCGGGTATGGTCTGATCTTTGAGCGCGATCTGTCTGATATTGTACCGGTGGGACAACAGATCGTTGAACACCTGCATGTCGCCCCCTGATCCCCCCTGCATCATGGTCCTGCGGTCCGGAACCAAAGCCGGTGTGCCGTGATCCGCCAGAAATCCGATATCCTGGTTGATACCGATCATTTTTTCGATAATGCCCATGATATCCTGTTCCAGTGTGTCCGGGTCCGCCATCTGATAGGTGGTGCCGATAATGGGCAGATCCACGGCTGTGATGAGCGGCAGGCTGGCAGCCTGGTCCTGATATGTCAGCACCAGACCGGCAGCTCCCTGGCCGGCCGGAATATTCTGGTCCTGAATGTCGGGCCAGGACAACGCCAGAAGATCATATTTTTTGCCGATATCGTTCAGGGCTTGTTTGTCGGTGATGTCCTGACGATCAAATGACAGGAGATCCAGACTCTTGGCATTGATGCCGTCAATGGTTTTTTTCACGGTCTGTTCCAGGCCGGGCAGGTTGTCCAGTCCGATCAGCGGGGCAATATCATTCAATGAAGAGGATAAGTACAGGGTGGCCTGGATCTTGTCGTTTAAGCGCAGCAGGGCAGAGACTTTGTTGTTGAGTTTCTGGATGGCAGTGGTCAGCTGGTATTCCAGACCGTCCGCGGAAGTCACTGCATTGATTTTTTCAATGAGATCCCCATGGATGAGCACCAGACCCATGTAAGCGTTTGTGAATTTGAGTTCATCGTTTTCCATCATCCGGATCTGGATGGGGGAAATGCCGTAGCTTTGGGCCAGTTCCCGGTTTTCCACAGCGTTTGCGCTCAAATCCCCTTCTGCGGAAGAGACATTGTAGAACTGATAGTTGAACAGACGGCCGGCCCGGGCCGCGTATTCATCCAGCAGGTCTTTGAGATACCTTTGGGTGTTGTTATGGGGTGCCGGCAGGTTGTTGGAGAAAAACACCTTGATGCTCAACGGTTCAGACAAGGTGGCCACGGCTTTTTGACTGGCATCGGACAATGAAAAAATTTTGCTGGCCGTCAAATCAGCCCTGAAAAAAAGAGTCAGCCCGACGATGTTCACCAGCACAATCACGGCCATATATAAAACAAACTTAATATAATGTTCTTTGAAAAATCCCATGAAGCCTCCTTAATTTTTTTCCTGCATCACAAGATGGGTGGAAAAGAGAAAAATGGATATCAGGCTGATAAAATACAGAATGTCCCGGGTATCCAGGATACCTTTGGAAAAATTGGCAAAATGGGTGTTGGCCCCGAAATATTCAATCACCGTTACAATTTCCGACGGCATGAAAAACAGCATCCGGTTGATGATGGTCAATGTAAAGCACAGGGCGCATCCGATGATAAACGCGATGATCTGATTGCGGGTCAGAGCGGAAGCAAACAATCCCATGGCACAGTATGCCCCGGCCAGGAAAACGGCCCCGATATATCCGCCGGCCACCGGTCCCCAGTCCAGGTCCCCGATCAAAGAAATGAATATGGGGTAGGACAGGGTGGGCACCAGCATGGCACAGGTAAACAGGGTGGCGGCAAAAAATTTTCCCAAAGCGATGTGGACAAAAGACACCGGCATGGTCAACAGGGTTTCATAGGATCCCACGTTTTTTTCTTCCGCAAACAACCGCATGGTCAGCGCGGGAACAAAAAACGAGAACACCATGGGCAGCAGCGCGAAAAAATCCCGCAGATCAGCCCGGCTGTAGATGAAAAAAGTGGAAAAGAAAAACCAGCCTACCACAATCAGAAACAAAGCGATCACAATATAGGCGATGGGGGATATGAAATAATCTTTAAACTCTTTTAATGCAATGATTTTGATTTGTGACATGATCAGGTATTCTCCCGGGTCAGTTTTTGGAATATATGTTCAAGTGCCTGGGTTTCTTTGGTCAGTTCCATGATGATCCAGTCGGTTTCCTTGATTTTCAGGTAGATGTCGGACCGGACATCCCGGTCCGGCGGCCCCTGGATTTCAACGCGCACCTGGTCATCCATGTCCGGGGTCAGGGCGCTGACAGACAGATTCAAATTCATGTCCGCCAGAAACTGACACGCGGTTTTTAAATCCGGTCCTTTCAGGGCCAGACGGATCAGATTGTTCTGAAGCGCGCCCTGTTTGAGCCGGGTGGTGGTGTCGTCGGCCACGACCTTGCCGTTGTTGATGATCACAATGCGGTCGCAGGTGGCTTCTGCTTCACTGAGGATATGGGTGGAAAAAATAACGGTTTTTTTCTTGCCGATCTGCCGGATGATGCTCCGGATCTCGGCGATCTGATTGGGATCCAGGCCGGAGGTGGGTTCATCCAGTATCAGGATTTCCGGGTCCGTCATCATGGCATGGGCCAGCCCCACCCGTTGTTTAAGCCCTTTGGACAGGGTAACGATGGGTTTGTGCATGATGCCGGACAAGCCGCACAGATCGGCCAGGGTGTGAAGCCGTTCCAGTTGGCGGTCCGGGTCTTTCAACCCTTTGAGCCGGGCCACATAGGTCAGATAATCATACACCAGCATGTTATGGTACAACGGCGCTGATTCCGGCAGATACCCCACCAATGATTTGATTTTCAGGGTATGCTCAGGCATGTGAAGATCCTTGACCGAGATCTGTCCGGATGTGGGTTTGAAATATCCGGTGAGCATTCGCAGCGTGGTGGTCTTTCCTGCGCCGTTGGGCCCGAGCAGGCCCAGAATCTCTCCGGGTCGAACCGACAGGCTGATATGATCCACCGCGCAGAAATCATTATAGTATTTGGTCAGATCTTGAATCTCTATCAATGCAACCTCCTTGGTTAAAAATCTTCCAGTACCCGGCTTTTATTCAGAAATGTCTGAAGTTCTTCCGCTGTTTTTCTGGCCGCCTGAACCGCTTTGCCCAGATGGCGGGAGAACGGATCGTCCTTTCCCAGATTCCGGGTGACCGACCGGTACAGCTGTTCTCCTTTTTCAAAGTGGGCCATCACTTCAACCGCCATTTTTTTGCGTTCTTCATGGCGCAGTTTTTCGCTTTGTATCACAGATTCCAGTTTCTGCACCGCATATTCCACCAGCGCATCCCTTGGCATGTCATGGGCCCTTGACACCGTGCTCAAGGCATCGATGGTCCGGCGGCTCATGACATAGGTTTTCTGCCGCCGGTGGATTTTTTCAAACTGGGGCAAACGGATGGACCGGGCCAGTTTTTCCATGGCATCCATATCTTCAATGATGTGGTCAAACAGGGATTTCTGCTTGATGCCCATGTGAACCGCCACCAGCCCGATGGCATCGATGGCTTTCTGGGACAGTTTAAATGTCGCCCGGACAGACTGCCTTCCCCGCAAATCCAGCACGGAAGGGCCTGAAACAGGGTCCCTGGGGGATGTCATGATGGATACCTCCTTTTACAACGCCTGTATTATTTTATCAGGTCATTCATAAAAGTAATGATGAATTATCGTGATCGAAAACTGTACAACAAATTGAAACGCGGATCAACCACAAATGTGGCAGATTACCAAAATATCATCCAGAAGGATTCCCGGGAAAGAATTACCATCGCTGTGCAGAGCCCGGTGCCGGCCCCCAGAAAGAGCCGTTCTCTGCCGCTGGATTCAAATGCGGGATCCGTGCGGTGTTCCGTGTAACACCGGGCATCCATGGCCAGACACAAATGATCGGCACTGATAACGGTTTTTTTGAGCAGGGGCAGGGTCAGAAACCGGATTTGCCGGACCGGGTTTTTTTTGAAACTGCCGCACCGTGCATTCACCGCGTCTGCTGTTTGTCCGGCCCGGGAAAGGATCAGGGGAAAAAATTTGAGGCACAGACTGATCATGATGGCCGCCCGCTTTTCCGGCACAAACGGAACAGGTGCCAAAAACCATTGGGCCGCGCTTTTCAACGCAGCCGGCCGGGTGGTGGCGGCAAAGAGCAGGCCAATCACCATGACCAGAAAAAAACGCACCCCTACCAAAGATCCCTGGGCCAGGCCCTGCCGGGTGATCTCAATCCCTGAAACAGATAAAATCGGTTCTCCCGGTACCGTGACCGCCCGGGTTGCCGCCATAAGGACCAGAAGCAGGATAAATCCCTTTAATCGGATGATTAAGCGGTCCATGGGCATGCCGATGGCACACATCAATGGATACACCACCAGAAAGCAGACCAGGCATGCGCTGAACCCGGCGGTGAACAGCGCCATGCTCAGCATGCACACCAGAACGGTCTTGGCCCGGACATCCAGGTGATGCAGGACCGTGGTGCCGGCCTGAAAAGAAAACAGGGTCAGGTCTGCCATGGCGGGGCCGAATATCCCATTCGGGAAAAACAGGGTTCTCTGATGCCGAAGTACTCCAGATTTCCCAGCAGTTCTCTGGGCGGCCCATCTTTGACCAGACGGCCCTGACCGTCCATGATGAGCATTCGGGACGCGTAAGTGATCACCTCTTCCACTTCGTGGGTCGCCATGATAATGGTTTGTCCTTCCCGGTTCAACCGGCAGATGATCTCCACCAGATCCCGGGAAGCGGGATAATCCAGGTTGGCAAAGGGCTCATCCAGCACGATAATTTCCGGATCCATGACCAGGATGCCGGCAATGGCCAGCCGTCGTTTCTCACCGCCGGACAGGGTGGAAGGGTTCCGGTCTTTTAAATGGATCAGATTCATGTATGCCAGGGTCTGATCGACTTTTTCAAGAATCCGGGCCCGGGGTGTATTCAGGTTTTCCAGGCCGAATGCCACCTCATCTTCGACAGTGTCTGCAACAATCTGGGTGTCTGCATCCTGGAATACCATGCCGATGGTTTTCCGGGTGACAATCAGGTCTTTTGTCACGGATCGGCCATGGAGCCGGATTTCACCGGATGTCGGCCGGACCAGGGCATTGAGATGCTTTATCAGCGTGGTTTTTCCGGATCCGTTGGGTCCGGCCACAAGAATAAATTCTCCGGGAAAGATCCGGGCGCAGATATCATGAATCCCTGTACCGTTGAAAAATGCATGGGTTAAATGATCGATTTCCAGAATGGGCCGGGGCATGATAAATTATTCCTTGAGCAGGGGCCGGATTTTTCGGGCCATGACCACAGCGCCCGCGATTTTCACGGCATCCCCCAAAAGAAACGGAATCAGGCCCAGCGCCAGGGCCTGGCCCCAGGACAGGGAAAACGCCAGCTTCAACCATGGGACCCCGACCCCGTAGAGCATGATGGAACCTCCGATCATGGCCAGGATATCCCGGAACGGTGTTTGGCCCAGAAACCTGGATATCGCCCCGGTCACCAGGACCGCAGGCAGGTATCCCAGCAGATATCCGCCTGTGGGGCCGAATATTTTTCCGATTCCTGACGTGCCGCCGGCAAATACCGGCAAACCGGCCAGGCCGATCAGCAGATACACGGCAACGCAGGCGGTTCCCCAGGCCGGTCCCAGAATCAGGCCGGCCAGCAGAACAAACATGTTCTGCAGCACTATGGGAACCGGTCCAATGGGAATGGCGATAAACGCACCCACACATATCAAAGCCACAAACAATGCCGCATGAACCATGGGCCGCAAACTGTCTGTCTGAGTCATCGTATATTTCCTTTCAGGTATGAAAACAGTCCCCGTAAATAATGGGATGATTTTGTCCTTTTGAATCTTTCACCCACAGGGTGCCCGCGTCATCCACATCTTGGGCCAGGCCTTGGATGGTCTGATTCCGGGTTTCCACCCGGACCCGGGTGCCGATGGTACTGGTGCGCTGCTTCCATGCCCCCATGATGTTTCGGGCATTCAAATCCTGGATCCGGTCAAAGAAACACTGGAGAAATTGCGCCAGAATTTTTTTTCTGGATACGGGTCGGCCCAGGGCCTGGCCAATGGAGATGGCCTCAAATGCACTGGAAGAGGGGTCGTTGTTGACATTGATACCAATACCCACCAGCAGAAACCGGATCATATCCGCCCGGGTTTCGATCTCAGACAATAGCCCTGCCAGTTTTTTTCCCTCCAGCAGAAGGTCATTGGGCCATTTGACCCGCACATCCAGTTTGAACAAGGTTTCCAAAGTCAAAGACAGACTCAGGGATGCGGCAAAATTGTACAGATAGGCCAGGGCCGGCGGGGTGTCCGGAGTCAAAATTAGGGTGATCCACAGCCCACCCGGGTCTGATTCCCATTTGCGGTTGAGCCGGCCCCGGGCTTTTGTCTGATGTTCCGCCACCACACAGCTGGCATGGGGCACACCCTGCCGGGCCAGTTCTCTTGCCGTGTCCATGGTGGTGGTCACCCGGGGAAAATAATGGATCCGTTCGGATAAAGGCGGGTCAAAGCAGACCGGCAGCAGCAGGTTGTCCGGGTCTGTCAGAAAATACCCTTTAGGGCTGGATTCGATCAGAAACCCGTCTTGTTTCAAAGCATGGATATGTTTCCATATGGCCACCCGGGAGATGCCGGTCAGTTCACTGAGTCTGACCCCGGAAATGGTGCGGCCCTTTGCCCGGTATAATTTTTCCAGGATGATCTGGCGGATATGCTGTGTTTCGTTAACCATAACAGGAAAGAATGGTTAACAGAAAAATCACATCCGGTCAAGAAAATTGATCCGCCGGGTTCGGTTTTTCGGTTTTACTTGAACCGGACCGCCCATGTGGTTTATAAAAGAAAAATGAGTGAAAAGGAAACACAGATATGAAGGTCGTCAGACAGGTGTTGCCCCATGCCTCCGATTTCAGGCAGTTCTGGAAAGAGACCGGTCCGTTTGAATTCGCGTTGACCAGTGCAGAATTCCCCCCGGTGCTGCTGGGGCCTGAAGAGTGGATTTTCGGGCATACGGCCCGGGATGTGCTCGAAGCATTGATGGGATTTGCCCCGGGAAAAACAAAGATTGTCCGGTCGGATTTCAATGTGAAAAATACCCGGATTCTGCGGCCGGACCATCTGATTGCATGGAAAATCCAGGATTTTCCCGAAGAATGGAATCATGTGGTGTGTGATTTTTTTGTCCCTGAAGGGCACCTGACCCGGGCGGTGGAAAACCGGATGAATGCGGTCCCCGTGCCTGGAGATGATGGGCACCAGGTGGCGGCCGCATTTTTCAGTCTGCTGGAAAATCATCTGGAGGCCATGGGATATGTGTGGTTAAGGCCCCGGGAAAATGCCAGGTATGCCGCTGTTCAGGCGTATCTGTCGGAATGGGAAAAAGATGAAAAAGACGCCGGGTTGCTGTAGGCGGTCCCGGTCAGACCTCATTGTTGAGAATTTTGTCGCACAGCATCTGCTTGTAATCGATTCCCACGGTTTTAAATCCTTTGGTCCCGTATTTCATATTGCCTTCCAGCACCAGAAACCGGCCCTGGGATTCCACAATATCGATGCCCACATCGTCCCACCCGCATTTGTCAGCGGTTGAAAGCGCCAGATCCAGAGCAGCGGCCGGCACCGGATCAAAACAGATGTGGCCTCCCTGGGAGATATTGGTTTTGAAGGTATCTGCCGGGGCGACCCGCCAGTAGGCCAGCACCACGTCCCGGCCGATGATGATGATCCGCATGTCCCGGTCTAAAGCCAGGTATTCCTGGATATAGGCCGGGCCTTTCCGGTTCAGGTACGTGGACAGATCTTTTGGATTTGTAATGAGAAAAACCCCCTGGCCCCGGGCCGAGCCCCGGGGGATTTTGGCAATGAATGGAAAAGAAAATTCTGACAGGATGGTCTGTTTCTGGCGGGGACCGTAATATACCCGGGTTTTGGGATGCGGAACGCCCAGCATCTGAAACATGGCGGTCTGCCGGATTTTGTCCATGGCAAAAGTGTAGGTGTGAACACTGGGAAACGTGGGTTTGCCCATGGCATTGAACAGACTTGCATAAAACGCGGTGGGGTAGAGGATGCGCCGGGCCGAGATCAGCTGCTGCTGTTGTTTAAGGGAATAGTCACTAAAATTGGGCCGGAATCCCAGTGTCGTGATCCGGGAACAGTGCCTGAGCCGGGCCCCGATGGCCACCAGGCCTGAATTGGCCGGACAAAGGTTAGGATCGGTCATAGCCATGGGGATTTTTCTGCTGCCAGCGCCAGGCGTCTGCACACATGTCGTCTAAGGTTCGAGTGGCCTTCCACCCCAGTTCGTTTTCGGCTTTGCCGGGGTCGGCCCAGCAGGCTGCGATATCCCCGGGCCGCCGGGGATCTGTGTCATAGGGGATGGGGCGGCCGCAGGCCCGTTCAAATCCCTGGATCATTTCCAATACCGAATATCCTTTTCCCGTGCCTAAGTTGTAGGTGAGAACACCGGGGGCGGCCAGCAGTCCGGGCAGGGTTTTGACATGACCTTCCGCCAGATCACACACATGAATATAATCCCGGACCCCGGTGCCGTCCGGGGTCGGGTAATCATTGCCGAACACCCGGACCCGGTCCAGGGAACCAATGGCCACCCGGGCGATATAAGGCACCAGATTGTTGGGAATTCCCCGGGGGTCTTCTCCGATCAGACCGCTAGGATGGGCCCCCACCGGATTGAAATACCGGAGCCGGGCAATATGCCATGCAGGGTCGGATATGAACAGATCCTCAAGAATCTGTTCGATCATTAATTTGGTCCGGCCGTAGGGGTTGGTGACGGACAACGGAAACGTTTCCGTGATGGGCAGGGTGTCGGGATCTCCATACACGGTGGCGGAAGAGGAAAAAATAATTTTTTTGACATCTGATTCAGCCATGACCGACAACAGGTTCAAGGTGCCGGTAATATTGTTGTGAAAATAGGTCAACGGCAGGGTAATGGATTCCCCCACGGCTTTGAGCCCGGCAAAATGAATCACCGCATCGGGCCGGGACCGTTCAAAGACCCGGCTGAGCGCGTCTTTGTCCAGCAGATCCCTGTTAAAGAAATCCACGGATTTGCCGGTGATCTGCTCCACCCGGGTTAAGGAGGCTTCCGTGCTGTTGCACAGATTGTCCACCACCACCACATCCATGTTCTGTTCGAGAAGGGCCACGCAGGTGTGGCTGCCGATATAGCCGGCACCACCGGTCACCAGTATTTTCATGATCTGTCCTTGTAAGGTTTGAGTATCCGTGTCTGTTGCCGGGCGGTTCGGTTGAACAGGTCCCGGCATCGGGTGCAGTTTACACACAAGTGATTGCACCCGGCAAGGGTGTTTAAAAAATCAGGTCCCAGCTGTTTGTTGTCCACGTGATAAGCATCGGCTAAAAACCGGGTGGCATCCATCAATTCCAGCAGGTTGCCGTCAAATGATTGGTGGATATATGCATTGACGGCCTGAATTAAAAAGCGTGATCCCAGAGTTCGGCCGCTGATTTTGACCGTGTCGGCAAGCCGGGCATACGCGGTCAGATCTTCGGGCCGGATGAACGGACTGCTGAAAAAAAAATGTGGGTGATGATGAAAAAAATCATGACACCCATGCACCTGACTGATCCGGTGGGTCATCTCCGGGACCAGTCTGGTATTGGACAAAGACACCTGGGCATCATGGGTGAGTTTGAACGGGCAGTGGCTCAGGCACCCTTCATTGGCCATCAGTTCAATGCCCACATCCGGAAAGGCCTGCCGGATGGCGGACACCATTTTTCCCAAGCCGTTGAAATCCCGGTTCAAAGATCGGTCCAGCACCAGTTTTCCAGGCAGTTTAAACCGGGTTTCCCGGATGGCTGCCAGCATGGAAAATGCTTTGGGGGCATTGTCCAGCATCATGTTGATTCCGGGCACGGCTTCCAGGGATTTCACCTGTTTGTGCCCGGTTTTTGACAGGGCCGTGAGCAGATACATATCCGAGAACACGATGCCGCTGAGGCCGCCAATCGAATCCAGGGCCTGGAGCCGGTCCAGTATCCGGTTCAGAAACCGGGTGTCAAAATACCGGTCCGGGGTGATAAAGCGGGTGTTGAAAAGACAATAGGTTTTGATTTTACCCAGGCGGGGCAGATGCTTTTTTAAAAAAGGCAAGTCCAAAGATCCGAACTGAACCCGGGCATCGAGTGCCGGACCGTCTGGCAACGCAAAATACACAGATGACAGTAACGATTTGTTTTTAACCAGAAAATCGATATAGGGGTCATCCGCAATAAAAGGAACGGACAATTTCATAAATATATGTTATATAGAATTTTTCAAATATGGCAACGCGTGAATACCACTTTGATGACCGGAGGATAAAAAAAGGCCGCCTGACATTGACAGGCCATGGGACGGTGATTAAACTATGGGTCATTCAGGCGGGCACATCCTGAATTCAATAAACCATAAGGAGAGTTTACCAATGATTGAATTGACAGATCCTGCAAAGGAGCAGATCGACAACTACTTTCAGGGGAAGGAACCGACCCCGATTCGTATTTTTCTGAATTCCGGCGGCTGAGGGGGACCCTCCCTGGCCATGGCTCTGGATGAGCCTAAAAATTCAGATGACAGTTTTGAAGTAAAAGGTCACAAATTTGTTGTGGACAAAGAATTCATGCAAAAAGCGGAACAGATTAAAATCGATTTCACGGGAATGGGATTTCATCTGGATTCCAATATGGATCTCGGCGCACCGGATTGTGGCGGATGCGGCGGATCCTGCGGCTGATCATATATTGTATTGATAAATTGTAAAAAAAGGTGTGCTGTAAAAAGCGCACCTTTTTTTATTCAATCCATGGACCGGATCACCAGAAGCGTGCCGGACTTGATGGAAATCTGTGCCGCGGATTCTGAAAAAAAATTGCTGATGCCCAGGGTGGTGCCTATTCTCAATGTCTGATCCCGGAGCGGATAGGACAGGCCCGTGAGGGTGACCCCGGTG
This sequence comes from Desulfotignum phosphitoxidans DSM 13687, assembly GCF_000350545.1. Lineage (GTDB taxonomy): Bacteria > Desulfobacterota > Desulfobacteria > Desulfobacterales > Desulfobacteraceae > Desulfotignum > Desulfotignum phosphitoxidans. Next base: position 186,273 of record NZ_APJX01000004.1, on the reverse strand, counting down.
ACCGTGGCGGTCAAAGGGATGAGCGACACCAGATCCCCGGGATTTCCGGACAGTTCCAATCGGTCTTTCACCAGGCAGATCTCATTGTGCGCATCCATGATTCTGACACAGATACCGGCATCTGCCAGGGGAACCAGCAGCAGTACATTGGCCAGTGTATGATCCAGCCGGGTACCGGTGGCAGCCAGCATGGTGATATGGGTGGCACCCCGGTTTTTGGCATAATCCAGGCACAATTCCATATCGGTTCTGTTTTTCCGGCGGGGATAAGGTTGGACCGGGACTTTGTTTTTTTTGAAAAAGTTCAGTGTGTCCGGGTCAATGGAGTCCAGATCCCCGACGATCACATGGGGAAGGACTCCGTTTTTTTTCAGATGTCCGGCGCCGCTGTCCGCAGCAATAATCAGATCCGCGGTTTTCAGAAGACGGTGGATGTGCCGGTGCCAGGTTCGGGTCCGGGCCGGATCCAGGCGGCCCCCGGCGATGACAATGCAGTTCATGAAGGTGTTCATACCATGAAATGCCGGGTTTGAAAACCGGTATTTGCATCATGCCTTGACACCGGGAGTCCAAACTTATAATTTCCTTTCTTATGCGTGCGCCCACCACCATACATCGGTATATTTTCCGGGAATTTTTCCCGCCTTTCGGGATCAGCCTGTGTTTTCTGACTTTTGTGTTTCTGATGACCCGGATTCCGGAAATCATGAACCTGGTGGTCAATTACAATGCAGACATGCTGGCTGTGATCATGATGATTGTGTTCACCTTGCCCCGATTTATGGAATTCACCATTCCCATGTCCGTGATGGTGGCGGTGCTGCTGACATTTATCCGCATGTCCGGAGAAAATGAAATGACCGCCATGAAAGGGGCGGGTCTGTCTTTATACCGGCTGCTGCCGCCGGTGCTGCTCTTCTGCCTGCTGGGGACCGGGCTGACCCTTTTTGTCACCGTGTTCGCCGTTCCCTGGGGCAAGCTGTCCATCAAGGAAAAAACCCTGGATATGGCCCGGTCCAGCATGGATCTGGCCATAGAAGAACGGCAGTTCAACTCCCGGCTTGAAGGCATCATGATCTATGTGTCACACGTAGACATGAAAACAAAAGACCTGACAGACGTGTTTATTGAGGACCGGTCGGTGAAGGGCATGACCCGGATTTCCATTGCCCCGGAAGGACGGTTGATTCATTCACCGGACAAGGATGTGTATACCATCCGGCTGTTCAACGGGATGATCAATCAGGTGGACATCAAGGAAAAAACCGTGTCCAACATCCGGTTCGGACATTATGATATCAATATCGACCTGGCTGAAATGCAGCAGAAAAACGGCACCGCCGTTCAAAAGGATCTGGACGAGTACGATATCCGGGAACTGGTGACGTTTATCCGGTCCCAGGCAGGAGACAAAACCAGAATGAGCGAGGCCAGAATGGTGCTGCATGAAAAATTTTCCGTGCCGTTTGCCTGCCTGTTTCTGGGATTGCTGGCGTTTCCTTTGGGGGTTCAGTCTCTGGTTGCGGGACGCTCGTCCGGCCTGGGGTTCGGGGTGTTTTTTCTGCTGGTTTATTATATTTTTCTGGCCGCAGGATGGTCTGCCGGAGAAACCGGTCGTTTTCCCCCGGTTCTGGGCATGTGGCTTCCCAACCTGATCATGGGCGGAGCGGCAATATATCTGCTCAAGCGAAATGCCGATGAAAATCCGGTAAAGATGCCGGCACAGATATCCCGGGCCGGGGTTTGGATTAAACAAATTTACACGAAACTGACACGCCATGACCTGTCTGCATAGATACTGGCTCAAAGAATTTCTGACCTTTTTCGGGGTGATTCAGGCCCTGATTCTGGTGCTTTTTGTGATCATCGATTATCTGTCCCGCATGGATAAATTTCTGGAATCCAGTATTTCACTGGTGTATGCGTTCTGGTATGTGGTTCTCAAGCTGCCGTTCATGTTTGTTCAACTGACTCCGGCCGCCGTGCTTCTGGCTACCATCACCGTGTTCGGGCTGATGAACCGGAACAATGAGCTGACCGCAGTGAAATCTTCAGGCATCTCCGTGTATTTTCTGGTCAGACCGGCAGTGGGTATCAGCCTGATTATGGCCGGAATCATGTTTGTTTTAGGCGAATCCCTGGTGCCGTTGTCCATGGCAAAATCCAATGATATCCGTCAGTATGAGATCCGGAAGCAAAATCAGATGACCCAGAACCAGAACAATATCTGGATCAAAACCGACAACCGGCTGGTGCACATCCGTTTTTTTGACCCGGTCCAGAAAACCGTGGCCGGTGTCTGCGCCACGACTCTGGGGGAAGATTTTTCTCTGATTTCCCGCATCGATGCGCGTTTCGGCAGATATGAGCTGGGGCAGTGGCTTCTGGAGGATGTGGTGGAACAGACCTATAATCCGGACACCCACGATTATGATGTGACCCTGTCGGACATGAGACTGTCGGATCTGGGCCTGGTGCCTGAAGATCTGGGGCAATGGGTGAAAAAATCCGATGAAATGGGATTTTTCGAACTGAAATCCTATGTGGAAAAAGTCCGGGATGAAGGGTATGACGCCACCACGTATGAAGTGGACATGCACGGGAAAATCGCATTCCCCTTTATTTGCGTCATCATGGCTTTGACCGGTGCGGCCGCAGGTATGCGGTCTTTTGCCCGGGTGAATCTGCCCGGCGCCATCGGACTGGGGGTGGCCATCTCTTTTTTTTACTGGGTGGTGTACGGCATCTGCCTGTCCATGGGATATGCCGGGGTGCTCCCCGCAATGGTGGCGCCCTGGGTGGCCAATGCGTTGTTTTTGTGCGGCGGCATCATTTTTCTGATCAACACGGAATAAACGGTTATGATCTGGTGTTATCACATCCTGGTTATCACGGGATTCATACTGGTGCTGCCTTTTTTGCCGATTGTGTGGCTGGTGTCGAAAAAAAGGCGGGCCAATCTGATGCAGCGCCTGGGGCTTTGTACCGGCATAAAAAAACAGTCCGGTCCCCGGAAACCGGTCTGGATTCACGCCCTTTCCGTGGGGGAAGTCAAATCCGCCCTGCCGCTGGTTATGGCGGTCCATGATCATTTTCCACAGACCCCGATCGTTTTTACGGCATCCACCCGGACCGGTTATGACACGGCCCGCACCCTGTTCTGCCGGGCAGATTCGCCCCTGGTTTCCCAACTTGCGTATTTTCCCTTTGATCTGCCCTGGGCCGTTGCAAGGGTCCAAAAAAAGATTGATCCGGCATGGGTCTGTCTGGTGGAAACCGACCTGTGGCCGGGATTTCTTCATGCCATGGATCGGAAACAAATTCCTGTGGTTCTGGTGAACGCCAGGCTGTCACGCCGGTCCTTTCACGGGTACCGCCGGCTGGGACCGGCCGGGCCGCTTTTTTTTTCCAGACTGACCCATGTGGCGGTGCAGACCCGCCGTGATCTGGAACGGTTCAATGCCCTGGGGGTTCCCATGTCCCGGTTGACTCTGGCCGGGAATATCAAATTTGATTATCCGCTGAAAACCATGACCGATACAGAGAAAAATGAGCTTAAAAGCTGGTTTCACATGGATGACACTCAACCATTGTGGGTGGCCGGATCCACCCATCCCAAAGAAGAATCCATGGTGTGGGAAGCTTTTCAGCAGGTGCGCCGACAGGTGCCGGACCTGAAACTGTTGGTTGCGCCCAGGGATCCGGGCCGGTGTAAACAGGTGGCCCGGGATATCGCCAAAAAAGGAGGGGAATCGATATTGCTTTCCACCACCCGAGATAACCCCAAAGATGCACCGGTGATGCTTCTGGACTGTTTGGGCGTGCTGGCAAAGGCTTATGCCGTGTGTGATGCCGCCTTTATCGGCGGGTCTTTAGTGCCGTGCGGAGGCCATAATCCGCTGGAACCGGCCATGTTCAAAAAACCGATATTGTTCGGTCCGCACATGGAAGATTTTGCCGAAGTGGCAGATCTGCTGCTGGCCCGGGCGGGTGCCTGTCAGGTGGATGATGCAAACGCCCTGGCCCGCAACCTGGCTGATCTGCTGACGTGTCCGGATGATGCCGCGCAAATGGGACATCGGGCATTCAGCGTGCTGGAAGAAAACGCCGGTGCAGTGGACCGGACCTTGGCGATACTGTCACCACTGAAGACCGGGGGAAAATATGTTTAAGTCCCTGGAAAAAAAAATCATTCTTGCATCCAAACGTCAGGATCCCGCTCCTTTTCTGTCCTTTGACACCCTGCTCAAAGCGGTGTCTTACGGGTATCAGACGGGTGCGGTTCTTCGAAACCGCTGGTACCAATCCGATCGAATTTCCCGGAAACGCCTGCCCTGTCCTGTGATTTCCGTGGGCAATATCATGGCCGGAGGGACGGGGAAAACACCCATGGCCGTGTATCTGGCCGATATGTTGATTGGATCGGGCAAAAAACCCGTGGTGATCAGCCGGGGATACAAAGGCCGTCTGAAACATTCGGCTGCCATTGTGAGCGACGGCACCCGAATGTTTCTGGATGCCTGTGCGGCCGGAGATGAACCCTATATGATGGCCTGCCTGAAACGGTTTCCCGTGGTGGTGGGAAAAAACAGGTACCGGGCCGGATGCCTGGCTCTGGACCAATTGGATGTGGATGTGGTGGTTCTGGACGACGGGTTTCAGCACAGGCAGCTGCACCGGGATCTGGATCTGGTCCTGATGGATCATGATGTGCCATTGGGAAACGGACGGATGCTGCCGGCCGGCCGCCTCAGGGAACCCGCAGCCCAGGCTCTGGCCCGGGCCGATGCCGTGATTCTGACCCGGTGTCCGGAAACACCTGAAGTCATATCCCACCCTGTTTCAGCACTTGCTCCGGATCTGCCCGTGTTTTACAGCCGGCACCAGCCGTTTCCGGCAGGCGTGTATCCGGCCGGATCCCGAAACAGCCAATTGCTTCTTACCCCGCAAAAAAAATCAGAAACACCTTTGTTGTCAGACAATCTTCAGGGCGTGCCTGCGGTTCTGTTTTCCGGTATTGCCGACAACCGGGCTTTTTTTCGCACCATCCAGGGGTTTGGCGCAAATATCCTGGATCACCTTGAATTTGAGGATCATTACCGGTATAAGAGGGCTGACATTTTACAGATCCGGCACCGGGCAAAGGCTTTGAATGCAGCCATGCTGGTGACCACCCAGAAAGACTGGGCCAGACTGGACAAAGATATTGATTGGCCTCTGGATCTGGCCGTCATTGGGATCACCCTGACCCTTGAAAATGAATCCGGGTTTTGCCGTCTGGTTGAAACCCGGATTCAAACGTGAGACATACAGAAGCAATGAAAGATAAACAGATATACTGGCTGTTGAAAAAGGCTGTTTCAGTTCTGGGGTATATACCGGTTCCTGTGGCAGATTTGTTTGCCTGGATCCTGGGACAATTATGGTTCCGGCTGGATAAACGTCACCGCAACATCACCATAGACAACCTGACTTGGTCATTCGGCCATGAATGGTCTGAAGACAAAATCGAGCAAACCGCCCGGCAGGTGTTTGTCAACATTGTATCCATGTTGTTTGAAGTGGCCTGGTCGATGAGGCTTTCTAAATCCCGGTTTTTGTCTCATTTCACGATTCAGGGTCTGGAACATGTGATCACCGCCCATGCCAAAGGAAAAGGCGTTCTGGTAATTTCCGGCCACATGGGCAATTTTGAGATGCTGCTTCCGGCCATTGAAGGCACTGGATTAAAAGGATATGCCATTTACCGCAAACTGGATTTTGAACCCCTTGAACGTTTGATCCGCAGGCTGAGACAACGGTTCGGGGTGACCATGGTCCCCATGCGGGGGGCCTCCAGAAAACTGGAGGACATCCTGGCATCCGGCGGGGTGGTGGGGACTCTGATCGATCAGAACGTGGACTGGTACAAAGGGGTGTTTGTCCGGTTTTTCGGTCGGCCGGCCTGCACCAACAGCGGCCTGGCCAAACTGGCCATGAAAACCCATGCGCCTGTGGTGCCTCTGTATACCGTTCGTCATGGCAGACATTTTTTTATCCGGTTTCTGCCCGAGGTACCTGTGACAGTCACAGGAGATGCCATCGCGGATATTGAAGCCAATACCCAGGGGTTTGTCACGGCCGTGGAGACCATGGTTCGCCGGTATCCGGACCAGTATTTCTGGGTACACAACCGGTGGAAGACCAAACCCTGGTGCCTGTGGCCTAAACAGGACTCCCGGTAATCCCTTTGATCTGAAAAACAATGAAAAAAAATATATCCAATCAAATCTGTCGCAGAATTCTGATCCGGGCCGCCAACTGGGTGGGGGATGCCATTATGACCACTCCGGTGATCCGGGCGGTGCGCAAAAATTTTATGGATGCACATATCACAGTGCTGGCCAAACCCTGGGTGATTTCTGTTTATGAGAACAATCCATATGTGGATGACGTGATGGTATATGATGCAGCAGACCGCCACAAAATGGGGGCGGGAACCCTGCGTCTGGTATCAGATATCCGGCAGCGGCAATTTGATCTGGCGATTCTCATGCAGAATGCCTTTGAGGCGGCCCTGCTGGTGTTTCTGGCCCGGGTTCCGGTTCGGGTGGGATACAATACCGATGCCAGAACCTGGCTGCTCAAGCCGGCGATTCCGCTGGATCCGGCACTGAAAAAAACACATCTCATCGATTATTATCTGGGGATTCTCACCGGTGCCGGACTGGCAACCCACGGCCGGGATATGGACCTGTATCTGTCTCCTGCTGATCGGGATGACGCGGATCACCAGCTATTTAATCTGAAAAAAAATGGGTCGGGCCGGGTGGTAGGTATCAACCCCGGGGCCACCGGCGGAACCGCCAAACGCTGGTTTCCGGATCGATATGCCGCCTTGTGCAGACGACTGGCCAAAACCTATGACACGCGGATTCTGATTTTCGGGGGGCCCAAAGACCGGGCCCTGGGCGAACAGATCCGTGCCATGGCACCGGGATGCTGCGTGAACTTGGCCGGTGAAACCACCCTGGGCCAGGCATTTGCCCTGATACACCAGTGTGATTTGTTTGTCACCAATGATTCAGGACTCATGCACGCGGCCGCCGCCTTGAATATTTCCCAGGTGGCCATTATCGGTTCCACCGATCCGAAGGCCACCTCCCCGGACAGCCCGGCCAGCACCATCATCCGGGTACCGGTGCCCTGCGCGCCCTGCCTGAAAGATGACTGTCCCACGGATCATGCCTGCATGGACCGGATCACGGAGGACATGGTGTTTGACACCTGTTGCCGGATTCTGGATTCATAAGCGTGGATCCTGAATTTCAAGGAGAAAGAAACTGTTTTCATCCATTCAAAAAATTCTGATCATCAAGCCCAGTGCATTTGGGGACATCATTCATTCACTGCCGTTCCTTGATGCGGTAAAAAAACGGTTTCCCCACGCCCGGGTGGACTGGGTGGTGTCACACGGCCTGCACACCTTTCTGGAAGGCCATCCCCTGATCCACACCCTGTGGGTGATAAAAAAAGACCAATGGAAACAATGGTCCCGCCTGGAAGACACGGTCAAAGAAATTCTGTCTTTGAAAAAGCAGCTGGGCTGTGTGGGATATGATGTGGCCATTGACCTGTCCGGGCTGTTCCGGTCCGGTGTGATCACCTGGTTTTCCAAAGCCCCTGTCCGGCTGGGATTTGCGGAATCTGATGAAGGCAGTCCGTTTTTTTATACCCACAGGATTCACGGCAGCATGAAAATCCACGCCATTGACCGGTATCTTGAGATCGCCCGGTACATGGGGTGTAAGATCAATTCCATTGAATATCCCCTGGCACCATATAATCCCGCCCCGGGCATTTTGCAAACCCTGCCCAAAAAGTATGTGGTCATGGCCCCGTCTGCCGGTAAACCGGCCAACCAGTGGCCGGCAGAAAAATTCGGGGAACTGGCATCCCGCCTGTCTTTGCCCAGTGTGGTGATCGCTTCGGGGGGTGAAGCCGGTATTGCCGATACTGTGGTGGCCCATGCCAAGGGAAATGCCATTTCCATTGCCGGGAAAACCGGTCTCAAAGAGCTGATCCCTGTTATCAGCCGGGCCGCGTTTTTTGTATGCAACGACACCGGTCCCATGCACCTGGCCGCCGCCCTGAACATTCCGGTGTTTGCCGTTTTCGGTCCGGCCAACCCGGTACGCACCGGGCCTTATGGAGATATTCACACGGTGATTCAGCTGGATCTGCCCTGTGCCCCCTGTTATGCAAAATATCCCTGCACCCGGTATGATTTCAGGTGCATGAAAGACCTGTCTGTGGATCAGGTGTATGATGCCATTTACCGGAAAACAAAAGCACCATGAAACTGTCTGTGATCGTCACCACCTATAACCGGCCGGATGCGTTGAAAAAAGTGCTGCAAGGCCTGTATGCCCAGACCCGGCTCCCGGATGAGATCCTGGTGGCGGATGATGGCTCCGGCCCTGACACCCGGGTGATGCTGACCGGTTTCAAACATCGGCCCGGCCCGGCTGTTTTTCATGTCTGGCAAAAAGATCTGGGGTTCCGGGCCGCCCGGGCAAGGAACAAAGCCGTTGCCGCCGCGTCAGGAGATTATCTGGTGTTTCTGGATGGCGATTGTATCCCCGGTCCCCATTTCCTGGCTGATCACCTGGCCTTATCGGAGCCTGGGTGTTTTTTTCAGGGGAAACGGGTATTGGTGGATGAAAGCACATCTCCGACGTTTGACATAACCGATTGTCTTTCTTTTGGCCGTCTGCTTTTTTGGGCTCTGGCAGGGCACCTGGGCAATGCCCACCATATTTTTCGAATTCCGTTTTTTCCGGGTCTGAAAAAAAGCCATGGGTTGTCAGGCATCCGAAGTTGTAATATGGGAGTTTTTAAAACTGATGTGGTTGCAGTGAACGGATTCAACCATGATTTTGAGGGATGGGGCCGGGAGGATTCCGAATTTGCCGTCCGGTTGTTCAAACACGGCCTGGTTCGCAAAGATCACCCTTTCCGGGCCGTGTGTTATCATCTGTGGCACCGGGAAAATCTTCGAAACCGGCTTTCGGACAATGATCGTCTGCTTAAAAAAGCCATGGCCACAGATTCCCATGTATGCAGAAACGGGCTGAACCGCCTGAAAGCACATGGATCATTGTATGATTTAAATTCATCTGACACAGCAGGATGATGTATGGCAAAACTATCGGTTTATATTATTGCTTTTAATGAACAAGACAAAATCCTGGATGCGGTCCAAAGTGTGGCCTGGGCGGATGAAATCATTGTGGCGGACTCCTTCAGCACGGATCGCACCGCAGCCATTGCCCAGGACATCGGGGCCCGGGTGGTCCAGATTCCGTTCAAAGGATTCGGAGATTTGAGAAATCAGGCCATTTCCGCCTGTACCCATGACTGGATTTTCAGCCTGGATGCGGATGAACGCTGTACAAGAGCGGCCAGAGAGGAAATTTCCCGGATCATCCATGACCCGGACAGCAAAGATGCCTATTATGTGCCCCGGCGCAACTATTTCATGGGAAAATGGATCCGCCATGGGGGGTTTTACCCGGATTTCCGCCAGCCCCAGGTATTCAGAAAAGGAGCGCTTCGGTTTGAAAACGATGCCGTGCACGAGCGGTATGAAGTGATCAGCCAACAGCCCTGCGGCACCTTGAAATCATTTATTCATCAGATTCCGTTTAAAAATCTGGAAGAGATCATCCACAAGGCCAACCGGTATTCGACGCTGGGCGCCCAGAAAATGTTTGAAGCAGGCAAAAGACCCGGCATGGCCAGCGCCCTGCTTCACGGGGTATGGGCCGCATTTTCTCTTTATGTGTTGAAACTGGGGTTTCTGGACGGCTGGCCCGGTGTTATCATCGCTTTAGGTAATTTTGAAGGAACGTTTTACAAATATGCAAAATGTCATTTACAGTCAAAGAACCTGGCATCCTTTCTGGATACCGATCTGCCGGAAAATTAACGTATGAAATCAGACAAGTATATGAATCTTTGCCCCATGGGGTGTGACGCGCCTCTGGAACAGACAGATATTGTTTTGACACAGGGATGTCTTCTCAGATGCACGGCCTGCAACCACCTGTTCAGTCAAATCACTGAAGCTGAATACCATGAATCCATGGCTGAATTCGACCGGGCCGAAGGCACCTGGCCTTCCCCGGAAGATGTGGCCAGTCTGGAACACAGTACCAAAAAAACCCTTAGAAATATCCGTCAGGTGACAAAAAAAGACCTGACGCGCCTTAAACTGCTGGATGTGGGCTGTTCCAATGGTGCGTTCATTTTTACAGCCGGACGTCTGGGAATGACCTGTGAGGGGGTTGAACCGGCAAAAAATGCTGCCATTGCCGCACAGCAGGCAGGGTTGAACGTGTTTCACGGATTTCTGGAAGAGATGAGTTTTCCGGAAGCCGCCTATGATGTCATTACCCTGTTTGAGGTGATTGAGCATGTGAAAAATCCGATTGTCTTGTTAACGCAATGCAACCGGGTGTTAAAAAAAGGGGGGATTCTGGTGATCCGGACGGCCAATACCCGGTCCTGGACCGTGCAGGCCATCAAGGGGAAATGGCATTATTTTGATATCCGGCGACATGGGGGGCATATCAGTTTTTTTTGCAGACATTCCATGACCGCGCTGGCAGCAAAAACCGGTTTTGATGTTGTTCGATTCAAAACCCACAGTGTCACGCTGTGTGAAAACACTCACGTGTCCGCCATGCGGTACCGGGGAATGAAAATTATTTCAGAACTGCTCAATTTGCCGGCCAAGCTCACTGAAAGCGGTCAGGAAATGGAAGTCTACCTGCAAAAATCATAACCTCTTGATGGGATTGCATCCGGTTATTTCATCAAAGCGCCGTCATTGTCTGCCCTTTGATGATGAAGCGCGTAAATCCTAAGAATTTTTTTGCCCATGGCATCAATGGTATGATGTTTTTCAACCCGCTCTCTGGCGGTTTTTACCCGTTGCTGCGTGGCATTTTTGTCACTCAAGGTCTGTAAAATCATTTGGGACAGGGCATTGGCATCATCATTACTGAAAAGCAGGCCGGTTTTGCCATGCTGTATGATATCCGGTATTCCGCCGCTGCAGGATCCGATGACCGGACAGGTACAGTACATGGCTTCCAGAAGGGCCTGGGGAACCCCTTCAAACGGGCTGCCGTTTTTATCTTTCGAAGCCAGCACTTTACAGTCAAAAGCCCGGTAAAAGGGCCAGACATCTTTTTTAGGCCCCAGTATATGGATTCTTTTCTCCAATGCCATGTCCCGGGCCATTTTTTTCAGGTATTGAAAATAAGGCTCAGTACTGTCTCCTACGAGCACCAGATGATGCAAAGGGAGGGTGTCGGCAAGTTTTTCAAACGCGTTGAAAAGGGTGACAATGCCTTTGGCTTCTGACACCCGGCCCACAAATCCGATAAACCGGGTATCTGTGCCAAGTCCCAAGTCGTGGATCAGCCGATTTCTTGCGTCATCTTGAAGCACAAGGCTTTGGGGGGGAATAATGCCGCTGGGCATGGAAAATATCTGTTTGTCCGTCAATTTGAAAACCGTTTTCAAATAGCGGGTGGTGTAATCGGCCGTGGTAAAGATATAATTGGCATATTTTTTATAAATCAACCGGTTGTACCAGGATTTTCTAATATGTGCGCTGATATGCCGTGACAGTATCCGGCACCCGATCTTCTCCCGGAAAGCGGCCAGAAGCGCAATGCGGGAATCTTCGTTTCCATGGGTATTGACAATGTCGGGCTGTTCAATGGCAAACACATGTCTGAGAAATTTGTAATCGGTAACCATTTGTAATTTTTTGAAATCAACCCCATAGGTTTTAAACCCGTGTTGTTTGGATTGAAGATACAGCGGCGTGTTTTTCGGCGCTGCAATCAGCACCTGCTGGCCGTTTTCCCGCATCCACACCGATTCGTTGAAAATTCGTTTTTCCAGCCCGCCCCACTGGGTATGGCAGGTGGTGTGAATGATTTTATAATGGGAATTCATGCGTTGGATATTCCTGTCAGCAGGTGTTCCACCCGGACAATATCCTCGGGCAGATCGATCTCAGGTGAATCAAACCGGGTTACCGCCACCTTAATGGAATAGCCGTGTTCCAAAGCCCGCAGCTGCTCCAGTTTTTCCACGGCTTCGCACCGGCCCGTGGGCAGGGTGACAAACCGGTCCAGAAACGATTTTTTATAGGCGTAAAATCCTAAGTGCTTGTAGTAATCGGTTTCTGTGCCCGCATCTCTGGGAAACGGGATCTGAGCCCGGGAAAAATACAAGGCATTTCCCGTGGCGTCAAAGATGACCTTGACATCCTTGGGATCGGTGATCTCTCTGGGGTTTTGGATTTTAAAGGCCAGCGTGGACATTGCCACGTCCGGGTCCTTGTCAAACGGGGAGATCAGGTCATCTAAGGACCGGGGGTCGAACACGGGCTGGTCCCCCTGGATATTGATGATAATGTCATCCGGACCCAGTTTGAGGATGTTGGCGGTCTCCGCCACCCGGTCGGTACCGGACCGGCAGGTGTCCGATGTCATGACGGCATTGCCGCCGAACGCTTCTACCGCCGCAACAATGCGAAGGTCATCCGTGGCCACCCAGACATCGGTCACCGCAACAGATTTTTGGGCCTGTTCATATACCCGCTGGATCATGGGCCGGCCGGCAATGGAGACAAGGGGTTTTCCCTGAAGCCGGCTTGAGCCGTATCGGGAAGGGATGATGGCAATGGGCATTGGGGTTTAATCCCTTACATTTTTAAAAACAGAGACCGTGCCTTGTCTCTGGTCATGATCGTCTGCCAGTCTTTTCCCAGACAGTTTTCCCACAGCGGGGCCAGGCCTAAAGCCACATCGATCATGGTGTTCATCTGTGCGTCATCCAGGTCTTTTGTGACCTGCCTGGGGATATCCACCCCGGTTTTTTCCATCATGACACGGAATTCTTTCACCCCGTCGGGATAGTATTCCTCCAAAGCGTCGAATGCGATGCAGCATCCCACCCCGTGGTGAATTCCCAGAAGAAAGGAAAGCCCGTAAGACAGGGCATGGCAGGCCCCCACCTGGGAATAGGCAATGCTCATGCCCCCGAAAAACGAAGCCATCATCAGTTTGTCCGCCGCATCCGGATGATTTTCCAGAAACACCTGACGGCACAGATCCAGGGATTTTTCCCCATAGGCTTTGGAGAATTCGTTCAGATAGGTGCCGGCCAGGGATTCAATACAGTGGATATAACAGTCCATGCCGGTGTAAAAATACTGGTCTTTGGGGACCCCGGCCGTAAGTTCCGGGTCCAGGACCACCTGGTCAAACACCGTGTAATCAGAGTTCAGCCCCAGTTTTTTTTCAGGCCCGGTGAGCACGGTGGTGCGGGACACTTCGGCCCCGGTGCCCGACAGGGTGGGCACGGCCGCATGGTACACGGCCGGATGTTTGATCAAATCCCATCCCTGGTATTCGGTGGAAGATCCCGGATTGGTGAGCATCAAAGAAATGGCCTTGGCCAGGTCCATGGTGGCGCCACCGCCCATGCCCACCACCGCACAGGGCAGGGTGGGCCGGGCTGTTTTTACCTGTTGGGTGAGCTGGTCCACATACTGGGTTTTGGGTTCGTCATCCACATTGACATACAGCAGCAGATCGTTGTCATGCAAAGGGATGCGCGAAGCCAGAGCGGTCCCGGTAAATACATCGTCGGTGACAAACACCACCCAGTCTTTCAGGGTGGTGCGCTGGGGCGACAGGATTTCATCGAGCTGGCTGAAACAGCCCCGGCCGAAGATCACCCGGGGCACCAGTTTAAAATTTCTAAACATTTGTTTCCTTATATTGTTTGTGTCAGATATTTGTTAATGCTTTTTCAATGGCGGCCACGCGTTTTTCCAGGTCCGGGTCTGTCCAGGACAGCATGATCTGCATGGACAGGGTACGTTTCATGACAGCATCGGATTCCGGCAAATTGACCCGGGTGTAATCAGGCAGGTTGCCGCATAATTGAGCAGGCATGGGCGCTGCGCCGGCCATCTGTTTCAGATGGTGCCATTTTTTGAAATAATGCCAGTTGTTGTCATACCAGTAAGGGCAGGGAACGTTGTTGGCTGCCAGATTTTCAGCGGCCCGGCGTGCTTTATCTTCTGTGGGCAGCATAAAACTTAAAAATGTGGCAGAATCCCCGGACGGATCCGGCAGATGCCGGAACGTAATCCCGGGCAGATTCTTCATGGCATGCTTGAGGATCTGTTTGTTTCTCCGCTGAATCGTTAAAATCTGATCCAGTTTTCTGAGCTGGGCCAGACCTACGGCGGCATTGAGTTCCGAGATGCGGTAGTTGGTCCCTAAAATAGGATGATCATCCGCGCCCCGGTCCGGTCCGCCCAGATGATCATGGCCGTGATCCGCATACTGGTGGCAGATGTCATAAACAGTTTGATCATCCGTGATCACGGCCCCGCCTTCCCCGCAGGTCACGGTTTTGACCGCATCAAAGGAAAAACAACCGGCTTTGCCGAAACAGCCCAGGTGTTTTCCCTGAAATGTGGCACCCAGGGACTGGCAGGCATCCTCCAGCAGGATCAGACCGTTGCGGTCGCAGAATTTTTTGATTTCATCGATGCGGGCCATGGCACCGCACATATGGACCGGGACCACCGCCTTGGTTTTCGGGGTCAGAACCGCATCCAGCCGGTCCGGGTTCAGGCACAGGGTGTCATCGATTTCTCCGAACACCGGCACGGCCCCGGCCTGAAGCACGGCTTCAAATGTGGCCACAAACGTGAAGGGCGGCACAATCACCTCATCTTTTGACCCGATGCCGCAGGCAGCCATGGCCGTGGACAGGGCCGCCGTGCCGCTGGAACACAGGTGGCTGTGGGCCGATCCGGTGATATCACACAATGTTTTTTCAAATTCCAGGGCTTTGTAGTGGCCGTTTCTGGCCCCATCAAACCCGTAACGCATCAGAACGCCGGTGGACAGCACATCGGTCACTTCTTTTCTTTCTTTGTCACCGAACAGTTCAAATCCGGGCATGGCAGACTCCTATCATGTCATTTAGACATCTGACTGAAATAATCAAATAACGCATATCTATCACATCCCTGGCCCAAGTTTCAAGCATGGTTCATCAATTCCGGCAGTGAAAAGCCATTGACCTGTGATCACAGCCCCGCTTATAATGACCCGTCAAATCATGCCGTGTTCAAAAAAAGCAGCAAAAACATAGGTGAAACAGCGTGTGTCAGCCATTGTCATTATATATTCATGTGCCTTTTTGCAAAAGAAAATGTCCGTATTGTGATTTTTTTTCAGTGACGGACCCATCCCTGATCCCGGCATATGTGGCCGGGGTGTGCAAAGAGATCCGGATCTGGTCTGACATGACAACCGACCGGGTTCAGGCCCCTTTGCACACCCTTTACCTGGGGGGCGGGACCCCGTCTGTGCTGTCCGTGGCCCAGGCGGCCCGGATTCTGGAAACCGTGCATCAGGCATTTGGGGTGATACCGGATGCGGAAATCACCATGGAGGTGAATCCAGGGACAGTGGATGCCGCATATCTGTCTGGTATCAGGCAATTGGGAATCAACCGCCTCAGCATTGGGGCCCAGTCGTTTGATCCGGCCAAACTGTCGTTTCTGTCCCGGATCCATACCAGGGATCAGGTGTTTGAGACCCTGTCCGGGGCGGCCCGGGCCGGATTTTCCAATATCGGGCTGGATTTGATGTATGCGCTGCCCCAAGAAACTGCAGATGTGTGGCAGACGGATCTGGACACGGCCCTGGCATTGCAGCTGCCGCACCTGTCCTGCTATATGCTGACCCTGGAGCCGGGCACCCCTTTTTACGGGCAGTATCAAAGCGGGCATTTGAGCCCCTGTGATCCGGACCGTCGTACCGATTTTTTTGTCCACACCTCCCGGGTGCTGGAACATGCCGGATATGCGCATTATGAAGTGTCCAACTTTGCCAGAAACAGCGCGTTCCGATCCGTTCACAACACCCATTACTGGGAACGGGGGGCATATCTGGGAGTCGGCCCGTCGGCCCATTCGTTTGTGCCCGACGGGCTGTCAGGCACTGTCGCACAAAAATATGGTGTCAAATCCGGTCCGGGAGATGTGCCGGGATCACTGCCGGATATTGTCAAAAAATCCGGTCCGGTCCGTGCCTGGAACAAGACGGATATTCAGGTTTGGCTGGATCATGTGACCGCCGGGCGCCTGCCCTGGGCAGATCATGAAATTCTGAGTCCGGCCCAGGAAAAAATGGAACAGATCATGCTGGGACTGCGGACAGACATGGGGGTGGATATCAATGGCCTTCACCCGGAAATTCAGGTCCTGATGGACCGGCTGGCCGGCCAGGGGTCCGGTGTTTTCTTTAACCATTCCAGAGAAGGTTTCAGTGCCCGGCATTTCAGGTTGACCCGTTCCGGGCTGACTTGTCTGGACGGTATTGTGGATGCCATCATCCGGAAGATCACATGACAGGCTTATGATTTCCTTCGCAGCTGCCGGGTGTCTCCTACCCGGATGGTCAGGTGAATGGCATCAAAATACTCAATCAAAGGGATGACAAATTTGCGGGAGATGCCGGTCATGTCTTTGAACTCCGGGGTGGTGATGGATTCGTTGTTTTTCAGAAATGTCACCAGCTCCGCTTCCAGCCGGGCCATCGCTTGTGCATCAAAATACAGGTCATCTTTGGTCTTGATGATCTGTTTTTCATCGATCAGCATCTGAAGCACATCCATGGCGGTTTTTTTGTCCAGATCCAGATCCAGACACACGGTCCGGAAAAAGGGCGGGGTCAGGCCGGCGGATCGGTAGATGCGCAGAATATCTTCTTTGATCTGGTGCTGATCCACCTGCAAAGCCACTTTAAAATCCGTCAGTTTCACCAGGTTTTTGTCCTGGATGACCGCATTTTCTTTTTCAAGGCGGGAAAACAGGATGTTGAAAAATCTGGGATCCTTGATGTAGCGGAACTTGGATTTCAGCTCCTGGGTGGGCATGCCTTCCTTCAATGGATTGGCGGTATGGTAGTGCTGAATTTTCTCCAGCACCTTTTTTTTGAAGTCATCAAAAAACGCCCCGCTGACAAATGTCTGTTTTTCCTTGTCCGTCTGGATGACCGCCTGCTGGGCCAGCAGTTTCTGAAGGGTCGTAGACAATTTTTTGTCAGACAGGTTGGTCATGACCCGCAGGTCATTGAAACTCAAGCCCTTGTATCCGTTCAAAGACAGAAAAAACAGAATGGTCTGCTCAGGATCATCTGCTGCCAGGCCGGTCAGGCCCTGTATGACGGCGGCATCCATGTGCCGGTATTTTCTGGCCACAGGATTGAGAATAGCCCCGCCGCCAATGGTTTTGACGGGTGAATAACTCCGGATCACATACCGGTCATCCTTGATGCAGCACACCGGAGATTCCAGCCGGAACTGCACCAGCGCGTCCTCGCCGGGCAGCAGTTCATCTCGGTCAAGCAGGACCATATATCCTAAAATTTCACTGGTGCCGGAGTGGAACCGGACCCGGGTCCGGACTTTGGCCGGTTTGGCATTGGATTTCAGATAATGGAATCCTGCATCCACCATATAGCTTTCAATTAAAGTGTCCGGGGTAGAAAGTATATCGCCCCGGTCGACCGATTCCTTGTCCAGTCCCTGGAAATTGATAGCCGTGCGCGTGCCGGGGCCGGCTTCATTCATGCTGCTGGAATGTACCTGAATTCCCCGGACTTTGGAGACGATCCGTTTGGGATAAACCATGATGTCTTCCCCCACCCGGATCTGGCCGGAGGTCAGGGTACCGGTGATCACGGTGCCGAATCCTTTCATGCTGAACACCCGGTCCACGGGCAGCCGGAAAATGGAGGAAAATCTGCGTTCCGGCAGCTGCCGGCAGATCTTTTCCAGGGCCGCAACAAAATCATCCAACCCCTGACCCGTGGCCGAAGACACGGGAATGACGGGCTGATCTTCCAGAAACGTGCCGTCCACAAAATCATGAATATCTTCCAGGGCCAGCTCCAGCAGATCCTCATCCACCAGATCGGTCTTGGTCAATGCGATCAGCCCGTGTTCAATGCCCATGAGGTGACAGATCTCCATGTGCTCCCGGGTCTGGGGCATCACGCCTTCGTCCGCCGCAATGACCATGGTGACCACATCGATCCCTGAAGACCCGGCCACCATATTTTTCACGAATTTTTCATGGCCGGGCATGTCCACGATCCCGATATGGGTGCCCCCGGGCAAATCCAGAAAGGCAAACCCAAGTTCAATGGTGATGCCCCGCTGTTTTTCTTCTTTGAGACGGTCGGTTTCAATGCCGGTCAGGGCTTTGACCAGGCTGGTTTTGCCGTGATCGATATGGCCGGCCGTACCGAGAATGATGTTTTCCACTGAACCTTATCCTTTTTTTCCGGCTTTGGATGTTCTGAAATACCGCATGGCATAGGCCAGGGCCACCAGTACCAGACCGGTGACAATGCCGTAACCCAGACCCCATTCCGGCCGGAAAACCCGGATCAGAAGGATGCCGAACACCAGTCCGAGAATGAGCCGGATCACAAAGATGAGCAATGTATTCATGCCGTTCCTTATTTATATTGTTTGCATGGTTTCTGTATTTTTGTATCCAAAGATAATAGTCAAACAACCGTGCCAGGTCAATGTTTAATGTCACCCCCTTTTTTCAGCCGGGTTTGTTAAAAAACTATTGAAAAATAAATTCAATTCAGATATATTGTGAAGGTTTTTTGCGGTGGGTGTAGCTCAGTTGGTAGAGCACCAGGTTGTGGCCCTGGTGGTCGCGGGTTCAAGTCCCGTCACTCACCCCACTTTTCTTTTTGAACCGTCCTTTTTAGGCAAAGCCGTTTCTGACTGCCTGTGTCATTGCAGTGAGTTCTTCATCGGTCAGGAAATCAAAGTGAGCGGCTCTTTTTCCGGCGGAAAGATTTCCGTTGTTCTGAAGGCACAACTGGATAAACAAGTCAATCAGGCGGTCAGGCATATCGATGATATCCTGAATGGCCTTTCTGGTATGGTCATATTTGACCAGAAAGGAAAGTTCTGTCACAAGTTCTTCTTTGATGGTTTTGATTATAAATCCGTACAACGCCTCAGCCTGAGCGGTCATATCCATATATTGATACCAGCACGCTGTATCGTTTTCAACGGTCATT
This sequence comes from Desulfotignum phosphitoxidans DSM 13687, assembly GCF_000350545.1. Classification (GTDB taxonomy): domain Bacteria; phylum Desulfobacterota; class Desulfobacteria; order Desulfobacterales; family Desulfobacteraceae; genus Desulfotignum; species Desulfotignum phosphitoxidans. The sequence goes on along the minus strand of NZ_APJX01000004.1, from coordinate 167,065 downwards.
TGTCCTGTTTCATCTAGATGATAGTCGATGAGTCCCAGTAAAGGCCGCGAGAAAGCCTCCAGCGAAGCATCATAATCTGCAGGATTCTTGAGCATGACTGCCGAAACCGGGAACATGAGTCCAGGTGGAACCATTCCCTGCAGTGAAAGGATGTTGTGTATCAGAAACCGATGGATTCGGCCGTTTCCATCTTCAAACGGGTGCAGAAATACAAAACCATAGGCAATGGCGGCTGCATGGACAACCGGAGACACACGGCCCGTTTTCATCCGTTTGTGGCATTCAATCAGCCCCGACATCAGGTTTGGAATATCATCCGGCTTTGGACAGACAAAATGGATAACCTCATTCTGGTAGGAGACCGTTTGTCCGATATAATTCTGAGTGCCCCGATAATCGCTGTCTTTGAATCGTGGATCAACAATGCGGTTTTGAAGTGCCAGCAACCGTTTCTTCTCGCAGAAATCCTCTTTTTCTGCAAGTTCCAGGGAAGAAATGAATTTTTCAGTTCGGGAGGCATTGGGTTTTATGTGCTCAATTTCAAAAGATGATTTTGTTTCTTTGTTGTAAAGGTAACTCAATGCCCGGCGAAGAAGCTTTGAAGGATATGCAGCAACAATTTTTTCACATTTTTTGCGCAGATCTTCGGAATCCAGCCGGGAAAGCGTCTCTGTTTTTCGGACAACCGGACAGAAGGTCCGGAAGCCAAAAAGGTTGTTCAGAATACGGTGACGCGGGGATTTATCACCATTGCGGACAGTGTAATATTTTTTTGCTTCCAAAGCTTCGACATAGTTGCCGGATGTGATGTCATCGAGGGGAAGTGTTCTGCCAGTCAAAAACTCATAGAAAAACCAGATCCTTCGTGCGTACTTTCCGGTTGGCCTGGATTTGATGTAACTGATGATCCCCTCCTGAGGAACGTGCGCAAATATTTTATTGAGCATTCCCAGGTTGACCCCGTCATATTTCAACGCAAATTCAAGATGATTTCCGATTTTATCTCCGGGCCAGTATCTTTTCGGATATATGTCTGTAACCATACCATCCTGAATTTTTGATTGATACGTTCCGGAAGATGACACAAATGAGGTATGCCAGTGAGGCATCCCTGTTAATCCGAAATTTTCGATCAGACAGGCATAGCCGGCAGGACGGGGTTCCAAAATGGTTGCTTTCATAAGAATTTCTCGTAAAATGATTATCAAAGTGGCAGAATAAGTATAAAAGACATTATTGTCAATAAATTGATTTAAATTAATCATTATCTGGTAAAATAATTATAATCCTGGTCGATATGGAATATAGCCAAAAAACTGAGAAACAAACCCCCCTTCTGAGGTTCACGAATCCAGAATAATTTAAAGCAGAGGCATGTTCGGCATGTATGCAAGAATTCGCTGCTGTCTTTTTTTAACGTAGGGGGTGGGATTGACAGGGGACCATTTGTGGGGGCTGGGCAGGACGGCTGCCATCAAAGCAGCCTGGTCCCGGGTCAGGCCGGCCGCTGTGGTTTTGAAATAGCGATGGGCGCCGGCCTGGGCACCCACGATACCCGTGCCCCAGTCCACGGTATTCAGATAAATTTCCAGAATTCGCGATTTGTCCCATATCAGTTCCATGAACAGGGTGTACCAGGCTTCCCCCAGTTTTCTTACAAAATTTCGTGTGGCCGGCATAAACACGGACCGGGCTGCCTGCATGGTAATGGTACTGGCGCCTCTGGGCGGTTTTCCTTCCATTGCCTGGGTCAAAACGATTTTAATCTCCTGGAAATCAAATCCATGGTGGGTGAGAAAGCGCTGGTCTTCCGCGGCAATGACCGCTTGTTTCAAATGAGGCGAAATGTCTGACAGATTCCGCCATTCATAGGCAGGCACCACATAGGGCGCATCAAACCATTGATGACGCAGCCATTCCCATACCATGTTGACGGTAAACGGGGGGTTGACATATTTCAATACCACCACCTGGAGCAGGGTCAGGCTGACCAGGACCAGAAAAAATTTGACCAGGGTTTTGAACACCCATGCAGCAATGGCGTGGCGTTGCGTTTTCTTTTTCATGGGTTTCCTTTTTTGTCCGGAATCGTATCGGCAATTCGGGTGGTTGTCAATCCGGTTTGTCCATGATATAGACCCGTTATGAACCAGAAGATCTCATAATTGGAAGGACCAGAGGCAACAAACGGCTTATGACATATAATTTCGATCCGGACAAATGGTATGATGATGAATTGTTCATCATTGATACAAAGTTCAAGCAAGGGAAGATGGACCCAAAAGCCTATGACCGGGCCGTGGCGGAACTGGACCGGCAACTGGCTGATATGTGGCGCCGGCTGGACGGTACCTATCAGGTGGGAAAGGATTGATCCTGTCCCGGTATTGGGAATCTTGCGAAGTTTGTGTAACTGTGTTATTCATGATCCGTTTTGAAATCTGCGCGCCCGTAGCTCAGCTGGATAGAGCATTGGACTTCGAATCCAAGGGTCGGGGGTTCGAATCCCTCCGGGCGTGCCATATCCTTAGAAATTCCAGGAGGAAACCATGGCCCGTCAGAATAAAAAGTCCTCTCCGGCTTGTGCGGCCTGTGACATACCCATGGAACAGAAAATCTGTTTTACCGATCAGGGCAAAGGCCCGAAAGGGTGCCCCACTGTTTCTCATCCATCGATTCTGGAAGCGGCCAATCAGGCATATGCAACATCGGGTGTGAATCGGTTCGCCCATATGGCATCGGTGCAGGAGGCCCACTGTTATGCCAATCGGGATCAGAAACCCTATGTGATGCAGCCGTGCAAAACCCGGATTGTGGAGACGTGTGAATTTGCGAAAAAAATGGGATATCAACGGCTTGGGCTGGCATTCTGCCTGGGGCTGGCCAGTGAGGCCGGCACGGTGGGGGAAATTTTTTCCGATCATGGGTTTGAGGTGGTGTCTGTTTGCTGTAAAGCCGGGAGGTCGTCTAAAGACCTGATCGGCATTGAAGAGGAAGACAAGATCTTCAGAGGAACAGACGAATCCATGTGCAACCCTGTTTTTCAGGCCATGCTGCTGAACCGGGAAAACGTGGATTTCAATATTCTTTTGGGGTTGTGCGTGGGTCATGATTCCCTGTTTTTCAAGTATACGAATGTGCCTACCACCGTGCTGGCGGTCAAGGACCGGGTCACCGGACACAACCCTCTGGCCGCTGTTTACCAGGCCGATTCCTATTATCGGAAAATCCGCCATCCTGATTTATGAAAATTCTTCTCACCAATGATGACGGGTATCAGGCAGTAGGTATTCAGTCGCTGTTTAAGGTACTGGGTCAAAAACACCAGGTGGTCATGGTGGCACCGGACCGGGAAAGAAGCGCGGTGAGTCACAGTATCACCCTGCATCATCCGGTGCGGATGCACAGAATCGAATCCGGCCGCCAAAAAAAAATTTATGCCGTGGACGGCACCCCGGCCGATTGTGTCAAGCTCGGGCTGGCTGAATGTTTCAAAACCCCGCCGGACTGGGTGATTGCCGGAATCAATCCCGGAAGCAATATCGGCATTGACATCAACTATTCCGGAACGGTTGGCGCGGCCCGGGAGGGGGCTTTGAACGGAATTTCCGGGCTGGCCGCCTCCATCAAGCTGGATCCGGTCATGGATTATGATAACCTGGCCCGGTATGTGATGCATATGGTTGAGGCCATCGGTGAAAAAGGCCTGCCATCCGGCACGTTCCTGAATGTCAATGCACCGGGAATCGCTTTTTCACAAATTCAGGGGATTAGAATCACCCGCCAGGCGTTGAACAATCTGTCCAGCCGGTTTGAAAAAAGGCAGGATCCCAAACAGCGCAACTATTACTGGTATGGCACTCAGGAGCCGGTATCCGGAAAACCGGATACCGATGTCAATGCTGTTTTGCAGAATTGCCTTTCCATTACCCCGATTCAGTGTGATCTCACGGATTACAAAACCCTGGCCCAGATGCCCAAATTCTCCATTGACTGAAGTTATCATTTGCAGGAGTCCATAAGTGAACCGGATACTTGAAATGGTCATGCAGTATCCGTCGGTGCTGGCCGGGGTGACCATTGTATCTGTGGCTGGGTTTATTTTCAGTATTTTGGGGGTTTCCTGGCTGGTTTCCTGGCTGCCGTCCAATTATTTTATGCTGTTTGACAATCCGACATCCCGGCCCAGGTTGTTTCGACCCCGGGTGCAGATCGTCAAAAATATGGCAGGAGCCGTATTGGTCTGTTTAGGCCTGGTGATGTTGATTGTGCCTGGCCAGGGCCTGTTGACCCTGTTTCTGGGGCTGGTGCTCATGAATTTTCCAGGGAAAAGAAAGGTGATCCGGTTTCTGATCCGCCTGAAAACCATACAGACCTCTTTAAACTGGATACGCAGAAAAAAAGGGCGGCCGCCTTTTGTTTTCCCGATTTTCAAGAACAGATAACTCTGGTTTTTTATCTTATTTGCGCAAGATTGTCAGCATGTCCTTGAAAGATGCCGGAACCTGAGCATCCGGGGTGATCACCGCGTCTTTTAAAGAAGTCCGGCAGCTGCAATCTGCCGGTGGCGGCTCAGATACCATCAGCAACCGCAGCAGATCCTGGACAGACTCAATGCTCTGACTGTAAAGGGCCAGCACCGATGCCAGACTGGCATGGTGGGACGGATCCTCCTTCCAGCAGTCATAATCGGTGACAATGCAGATCGCGGCATAGCAGATCTGGGCCTCTTTTGCCAGAAACGCCTCCGGCACATTGGTCATACCCACCAAATCGCATCCGGCCAGGCGCAGAAAATGGCTTTCCGCTTTGGTGCCCAGGCGGGGGCCTTCCACACAGGCATAGGTTTTGCCGAAATGAAAGGTCAGCTCCATTTCTTCGGCATGGTCTGCCATCCATCGGTTCAGGCGGGTGCATACCGGTTCAGCCGTAGAGATGTGGGCCGACAGCCCGTTGCCAAAAAAACTGGACTGCCGCCTGCCTCGGGTCCAGTCAAAATACTGGGACGGAAAAACGATGTCACCGGGATGGATATCTTCCTGAAGGCTTCCGGTGGCAGACACACTGATGATCCGGGTGGCCCCCAGCTTTTTGAGCGCGAAAATGTTGGCCGGATAATTGATTTCATGGGGCAGCCGTTCATGGTTTTTGCCATGACGGGGAAGAAACAGCATTTTTGTGTTCTGATATGCGGCTTTGACAATCGGCGCAGAAGGGGATCCGAACGGGGTGTCAATCTGCAATGTTTCAATGGTTTCAAGCCCTTGGATATGATAAAGCCCGGTGCCGCCGATAATTGCAAGCATCTTGTATGCGTTCCTCAAAATAGGGTTAATTTGAATTTTCAGTACAGGCACATACCATTAAACCGGGTAAATATCAAAATTAAAATTCAATCTTGAAGATTTTTTGGCATTCATGGTTGATCTGGCTTTGTAAAAAATATAAGTCTGACAGCTGTATGGTGACAACAAATAAACAATGCCTGACTGCGGGGTATGGATCGGAAATAAAAATTGTAGAAATCTCAGGATAAGAAAATGGAGAAATCAGAAACTGTGCTGCCCGGACATGCCCGGGTAATCATTATCGGCGGGGGCATTATCGGGTGCTCCATTGCCTATCATCTGGGACAGATGGGATGCAAAGAGGTGGTGCTCCTGGAGAAAGATGAACTTACCAGCGGCACCACCTGGCATGCGGCCGGGCTGATGGTGACCTTTGGGTCTTTGTCTGAAACCGCCACACAGATGCGGATTTATGGCCGGGACCTGTATACCCGGCTGGAGGAAGAAACCGGTCTGTCCACAGGATTCACCCCCGTGGGTTTCATCGAGGCGGCCGCCAATCGGGACCGGCTGGAGGAATACCGCCGGGTGGCAGCCTTCAACCGCTACTGCGGGGTGGATGTCCATGAAATATCTCCCAAGGAGATCAAAGACCTGTTTCCCCTGGCCCGGGTGGATGATCTTCTGGCCGGGTTTTATGTCAAAGAAGACGGCCGGGTCAACCCGGTGGACGCCACCATGGCCCTGGCCAGGGGCGCCAGGAATTTCGGTGTAAAAATACTTGAAAAAACGGCAGTGACCGGCCTGATCAAAAAGAACGGGTCCGTGGCCGGCGTGAAGACGGCTTTTGGCAACATTCAGGCAGATGCGGTGGTCAACTGCGCCGGCATGTGGGCACGGCAGCTCGGGGCGGTGGACGGCATCAACATTCCCAACCAGGCGGCCGAGCATTATTACCTGATCACCGAAGAGCTGGACAATATTCCCAAAAACATGCCGGTGCTGGAAGACCCTTCCCATTACGGGTATTACAGAGAAGAGGTGGGGGGACTGATGATCGGGCTGTTCGAGCCCAGGTGCGCCCCCTGGAAGATCGGCCGGGTGCCGGAAGATTTCACCTTCGGGGAGATTGCACCGGACTGGGACCGCATGGGACCGTTTCTGGAAAAAGCCATGTCCCGGGTGCCGGTGACCATGGCGCTGGGCGTGAAAAAGTTTTTCTGCGGCCCGGAAAGCTTTACCCCGGATCTCCAGGCCATCATCGGCGAGGCCCCGGAGCTGAAAAACTATTTTGTGACCGCAGGACTCAATTCAGTGGGAATTATCATGGGGCCGGGTCTCGGGCAGATGATGGCCCGGTGGATCATGACCGGAAATCCCCAGGCGGACATCACCGGGTTTAACATGGCCCGGCTCCACACCTTTCAGAACAACCCGGAATACCGGCGGCACCGCACCGTGGAATCCCTTGGCATGGTGTACCAGTGTCATTATCCCTATCAATCCATGAAAACCGCCCGGGGGGCCAAAAGATCGGCTGTTTATGACCGATTGAAGGCAAAGGGTGCGTATTTCAGGGATGTCAGCGGCTGGGAAGGGGCGGACTGGTTTGCCCCGACACCCCAGCAGGCGGTCATCGAAAAACATGCCTGGGGCCGGGAGCCCTGGTTTGGGTTCTGGGAGGCGGAGCACAGGGCTGCCCGGGAAAACGTGGTGCTCATGGACATGTCATTCATGCCCAAATTCCTGGTTCAGGGAAAAGACAGCGGAAAGGTGCTCAATTATATCTGCGCCAATCACGTGAACGGCCCGGCCGGGCGGATCACCTACACCACCTGCCTGAACAAAGAGGGCCAGGTGATGGCGGATCTCACCGTTACCAAGCTTTCGTCAGACCGGTTTTTCGTGGTGGTGACCGATACCATCCACCGCCACGCACTGGCCTGGATCCAAAGACATATCCCGGACACGGCCCATGCATTTGTGACGGACATGACTTCGGCCTATGCCCAGTTGAATATACAGGGACCAAAGTCACGGGACCTGCTGCAGTCGGTAACCGACACCGACCTGGCCAATGACCTGTTCCCCTTCCGGCATGCACAAAAGATCGCCATCGGGTACGGCCGGGTCCTGTGCGTGCGCATCACCTATGTGGGGGAACTGGGGTATGAACTGTATATCCCAACGGAACAGGCCGTGCACGTGTATGACACCCTGGTGGAAGCAGGAAAACCGTTTGGCCTGACCCATGCCGGGTTAAAGGCACTGGGCAGCCTGCGCCTGGAAAAAGGATACCGGGATTACGGCCATGACATGGACAACACCGATAATCCATATGAAGCCGGCCTGGGGTTCACGGTCCGGCTGGACAAGCCGGGTGATTTCATCGGAAAAGAGGCGTGTATCGCCAAAAAAGCGGCCGGCCCCTTGCAGCGGCGCCTGGCCCAGGTCCTGGTCAAGGATCCGGAACCGTTGCTGCACCATGGTGAGGTCATTTTTCGGAACAAAAAACCGGCCGGGTATGTGCGGTCCGGTTCCTACGGGTATACCCTGGGCGGAGCCGTAGGGCTGTTCATGATCGAGGCGGATGAACCGGTGGATGCGGCATATGTGAAAAATGGCAGGTGGGAGATCGATATTGCCGGAAAAACTTTTCCGGCAGCTGTTTCCCTGACACCGTTATATGACCCTGAAATGAAAAGAGTAAAAGGATGATGTGAGCTGAAGCGGAGGGTGGATCGGACAAGATCACATGGACTCTAAATCCATGCAGCCGGGTGCGATTTTTGGACGCTTCGCAACAAAAGTATCAACAATGTTGACACAACACCTTTTGAGTTATAGTATGTTGATACAATGTATCAATAAAGGGTGTAAAAATGACAGAACTGGTGATCAGAAAATGGGGCAACAGCCTGGCGGCAAGAATACCGAGAGCCATTGCCCGCGTGGTTAATCTTGAAAAAGATCAAACCGTTACCATAGAGGCAAAAGAGGGAAGGATTATTATTACCCCGGTCAAGGAGAAAAAAGAATATACCCTGGATGAACTTTTGAATCAAAGTGATCCCAAAGCAGTTGTCCTGGATGAAGATGATAAAAAATGGATCAATGCTGAGCCTGTTGGAAGAGAATGGTAATGGCGGTAAAATCCCAAAATAAACCGTATATCCCTGAACGAGGTGACCTTGTCTGGACGGATTTTGACCCGGCAGCCGGTCATGAGCAGATGGGACGGCGACCAGCCCTGGTCCTTTCTCCTGCGGTATTCAATAAAAAAATATTGCTTGCCCTGGTTGCTCCGGTGACAAGCAGGGTCCGGGGCCATGGATTTGAGGTCGCAGTCGCTGGAAACAAGATATCCGGGGTCGTATTGTGTCATCAAATCAAGATGATCGATTTTGTTGAGCGGGGCTGGCAGTTTGCAGAAAAAGCCCCGAAATCAGTTGTAAGCGAAGCGTTGGCAAAAGTGAAAGTTATCGTAACAGAATAAATGAATGCAGGTCTCGGACCGGATATCACCGGCAGTTATCTGCCGGCCCTTACGATCGGTTTTGCAGCAGCGGGGATATGAAAAACCAGGCCAGGCCCAGAATCTGGAGGCTCAGGCACCGGTTTTTGTCCGATTCCGGCACCACTGTGAACACGGCAGCCGCCATCAGGACACATAGAACGCCCAGACCCAGGAATACCCCCCGCCAGTCAGTGAATCTCAAAGCAAATTCCACCGGGGTGAAGGCGGCCAGGACGTCTAAGCCGCCGGCCGCCATCTGGAATCCGTTGATCCGGAACAGGCAGGAAAGAAAATATCCGAGCCGCAAAAGGCAGAAACACCCGGACCAGGAGGGCAGGGGCCAGGGGGTTGGCCGATGGATTCACCGCTGTTCTGCGCATGCCGTCGGGTTTTGTCATGCCGCCCCTGAAGATCCTGTTCCCGCATCCGGGTGTTTGGTCCGTGGTTACAAAATTTTATTCACGGTTTCCATGGACAAGTTGAACACTTTTTCATTAAACCGGGATTTTAAGGCAAAGACAAGCATATCTTTGTTGAGCACGATTTCATGTTTTGCCAGCACGGCCAGAGAGGCCAGAGCCCAGTCGGTCTTTTTGATTTTCATGGCCTTGAAATCGATCTCTTCCACCTGTGCCGGGGTGTCGGGAATGGCCACGCTGGCTTCCTTGAGCACATAGGTATCCGGGGACAGGGTGGCAAAAATCTTTTGCCGCCGGGCCACGCCTTCATCACTTAAAGCCAGCACCACAGTGGGGGATTCGATGCCGGTGTATCCGATTTTTTCCGGGGACAGCAGGATTTCCGAGACGGACTGGCCCCTGAGCACGGTGATGTTGTAATCATTTTTAATGGACACGTTCAGCCCGCCGGAGATTCCGGCAAAACAGACCATATCCCCGGCAGTGACGATGCGCATGCCGGCCGATCCCAGAATCACCACCTCGTGCCGTCTGGCATCGGGCATGTCAAACTGCTTTTTGACCACAAAGGGGTCGGGGAATTTGCCTTTTTCCTTTGCCAGCTGCCGGTATCTGTCTCCATATTCGGGCCGCTGGTTTTTCTCGATCACCCCGCCCGGAGACGGTCTTTGTTCGATCATCTGGTCGATCACTTTGGGAGTGAGCTGATTGCGTTTGGTGTACCGGCCCGTGCACAGGCCCAAAGTTTCCACAACAGAAAATCCCTTGTGTTTCATGGCTGAGACCAGTTCATCGGACAGTCCGTCATCCATCCCGGAGATCCGGGACACATAGCTGGCACCGGCACTTTCCACCACACCGCAGATGTCCATGGGAATTTCCGCCTGGTTGAGAAATTCGGATCCCACCACGGCATCACTGGGTGTTGTGGCCGAATACTGGCCCCCGGTCATGCCGAAGTTGAAGTTGTTCAAAATGATCAGGGTCAAATCCATGTTTTTCCGGCAGGCGGACAGCACATGGGCGCCGCCGATACCCATGCCGCCGTCTCCCATGGTCACGATGACGTTCAGGGACGGATCAGCCAGTTTCAGGCCGGCGGCATAGGTCAATGCCCGGCCATGAACCCCGTGCAGGGCATGGACATTGAAAAACGTGTCAAACAGACCGGAACACCCGATATCGGTGACGATCACGGTTTTATGATCCGGGATGCCCATCTTTATCAGCGCAGCATCCAGGCTTTTGGTAATGCGTTCATGGGTGCAGCCCGGGCAGAATACCGGGGGTCGGCTGGTATTTAAAAAGCTATTCATTTTCAATGGTCTCCATAATCTTGGCAGGGGGGATCATCGTGCCGTTCATCTGGCCGTAAAATTTTACGGGTTTGCCGCACAGCACGCGTTTGATCTCATTGACGTACTGGCCCAGGTTCATCTCGATCACCACAATTTTTTTGAATCGGGCCGCTTTTTCTGCAAGCAGGGCCTCAGGAACCGGCCATAAGGTTTTCAAAGACAGGGTGGACACGGGCCGGCCTTTTGCAGCCAGGGCGGTCGCCGCATCTGTCACGGCCCGGGAGGTGATGCCGTAGGAGATGACCAGGGTGTCGGTGTCAGGCACCATGGTTTCTTCATACAGGGTGATGCGGTCCATGGCAGCGGTCAGTTTGGTGTGCAGCCGTTGCTGCATGGCGGCAATGATCTGGGGATCGATGGTGATATATCCGTCCGGGCCGTGGGTGGAAGAGGTCTGGCGTACCAGGGTAGTGCCGCCGATGGGCAGAAACGGCGGGGCTTTTTCCGGATCGGCTGCAAACGGTACATAGGGACCGGTGCCGGTGTACGGAGTGCGCTCCACCAGGGGAGGCAGATTCAGGTCATCCATGTCAAAGCTTTCCTTGGTCATGCCGATCTCCTTGTTGGAGGCGATGAACACCGGACACCGGAACTCTTCGGCAAAGTTGAACGCATGCACGGTCAATTCTAAACAATCTTTTGCATCTTTGGGTGCCAGGACAATCACGGGCGCGCCGGATGTGGATCCCCAGCGCATGAACTGGATGTCCGAGTCCGCCCCTCTTGTGGCGGAGCCGGTGGAAGGCCCTAATCGCTGAACATTGGCGATCACCAGCGGAATCTCACTGCCGATGGCAAAAGAGATGTGTTCACTGTACAGGCTGATACCCGGGCCGGAAGTGGCGGTAAGCACTTTTTTGCCGGCCATGGATGCACCGATACAGTATCCCATGGATGCAATCTCGTCTTCTCCCTGGATGCAGACACCGTCTCTGGGTGGCAGCATTTTAAGCATATTATTGAATATGGTGGTGGCCGGTGTAATGGGATAACCGGCAAAAAAATTGCAGCCGGCGGCCATGGCCCCCCTGGCAACGGCTTCGTTGCCTTCCATGAATACAGATGCCATAATGGTCTCCTTCAAAAAATTGATCGGATTCATCCAATATAAATCTGATCAGATATTTGATTAAATATTTGACGGATTTTAAAGGGTTTGCTAAAACATGTCAAGGTGTAATTCCCATATTTTTAATTGATTTTATCCGGGTGTTGATATAAGGATGACGTTCATGAAACAACCAAAAAAGACCGTGCCCAGAAAAACCAAGGAAGATTTCACCCGGGAAGCCTATATGGGCATCCGCCGGATGTTTTTTCACAACGAGATTATCCCGGGCCAGAAAGTATCATATGGAGATCTGGCCAAACGGCTGAACATGAGCACCACCCCGGTGATCCAGGCGCTGAAGCATCTGGAGTTCCAGGGGCTGGTCCGGCATGAGCCCAACAGGGGATATTATACTGAAAACGTGAGCCTGGCCGAGATTACCGAGATTTATGAGTTCCGGGAACTCATCGAGGTGTCGCTTTTGTCCGCCACCATCGAAAACATCGGCAGACGCGGGATCACCCAGTTGAAAAAAGCCCTGGACAGCCATCTGGCTGCCGTCAGGGATATTTATCTCAAAGAACGGCTGCTCAAGGACATGGAGTTTCATCTGAAACTGGCCCAGCTCTCCGACAACCAGATTCAGTTCAACACCCTGAAATATCTGTTTGATCTGCTGTATCTTAAATACCGGGGCAATATTTTGTTTGTCACGCCCATGGACCGGGTGGACAATGAGCACATTCAACTGTATGAAGCCATTGAAAACAAAGACCTGGCCCAGGCCCGTGCCGTGCTGTCCCGCCATATCGCCAACGTGAAAAAGCATGCCATTGAAAGTACCCGACGGGCATTGCAGGAAAAGCGCATTAAGATGGTGTGACCCATCATCTCAGCTCCAGCCAGTCAAACCAGATGGGGTGATTCTTTTTGTACCAGGCAAGGACCTGCCGCAGCAGTTTCTGGTCTTCTCTGGAAATGGTGGCTTCCGGAATTTTGTCAAAGTTCAGGATCATTTTGGTATCGTAAAAGCGCAATGCCTCTGAACACAGGGTCTGCAATTCATTTCGGATCCTGCCGGAATCGGAAATTTTTACGGCCCGGTGCCGGAAATCCTCACCCTTGAGAAACCGGTTCAATAAAGGGCTGAATACCAGTTTGCTTTCGTTGAAATTCTCCAGCAGGCGAAGGGCGACGGTGATCCGCTTGTCTCCGGCAGCCGTGGTGATGCGGACTGTCACCTCATAGGTGTCATCGTCAATCTGTGTGACCCCCGGGGCCCCGGTGTAGGGATCGGGCAGCATATATCCGGCTCCGGCCAGGGCCTGCCATTTTTTTTCAGAAATCAGATCATCCGCGGTAATGGTCCGGGAGTTCAGGGGGATACCGGCTTTTTGTGCGGCCAGGATGCTGTCTTTATACTTCTGGACAAAGTCCGGATTCAGATCCGGATCATTCACCCGATCCCGGAGCTGGTCTGCAAACGTATCACTGTCCGGATCCAGTTTCATGGCTGCCGCATCCAGAGGCGCGGTGAACCGGAACCGGGAAGACAGCACGGCCAGGGATGCGGACAGATCCAGGATCGGGGCCAGGCTGGCGGCCTGGATGGCTTCGGCCGACGCCGCATATCCGTCCACAATGAACAGGTGGGTGTCGTTATCTTCGTCCTGCCAGTCCCCGATGGTCAGGGTCGGGGCATAGGTGCCGGAATCGGTGAACGGCGTCCATCCGTTGGGCAGCATCCAGTCGTCATTCACCAGATGGGCCCCGGCCGCTTCCCATTGTTCCCATAGGTAACCGATGCGGCCGGCCCGGCTGTCGCCTTTCAGGGTCCACACATGGATATGCCCGGGTTCAATCCCGGGATAGGCTTTCTGAATCGCTTCAACCACCCGGTGGCGGGGGGTGAAGAAATCAATGAGAATGGAATCCTTGGCAGCCCGGTCCACCACTTTTTTGGGGATCACCAGGTTGCCGATATATCCTTCGTACTGATCTGAGATGGCCAGGGGCTGATCAAACAGATGCAGCACGGTCAAAGGACCGGCCGCTTCTCCTTTGGCAAACCGGGAAGTGTTTTCCAGGGTATCGATGGCCGCGCCCCAGATGGTGATCCCCTCCCGGGCGATGGTCTTCTTGAAATCTTCCCAGGAAAAAGCGGGATCATTGATGAGCCGGTTGACCCAGGTTTCCAGAAATTTGGCCACCTGGGGCCGGGCATAAATCCGGCCGAATCCCAGCAGCGGATTGGCCCCCATTTCCGATGTTTCCCCGGCCTTGGGCATCAGGCCTTCGCCCAGACAGACCATGATGGCATGGTTTTCCGGCAGGGTCCGGGTCAGGTACCACAGACTTTCACTCATGGCATAGGCGGAAATGGCATCCGCGTCTTTTTTGACAATGTTCAGCCCGGTTTTATCCAGCCCGGCGCCCTGGCCGTACCGGCCGAACAGCCGGGTGCCCAACGCTGTCACCGCCAGGGTCATGGCCAGCATCTTTTCGGTGCGCGGATCAGTGAACGAAATGCTGTCCAGCAGGTCATCGGCCGGTTTTCCCCGGAGCCATTCAATGTGCACATTTTCCAGCCACAGGTGGAGCCGGCCCAAAATGGGCCGGCAGTCAAAGGCCCATTGGGCCACAAGATTTTTCTGTTTCATCGGGTGTGTGTCCATGGTCTGCCCCCATGTATGAAATTGCGGTGTCATCGGGCTTATCAGCCAAACAGGTATCATTTACCTGGAAAATCTGTCAAGGATTAAACGGCAGGTATTGTCAGAAGTGCCGCCGCTGGGGTGGGGGGCTGGAAAAAAGAGTGTACGCCGGGACTTGTCCTTTACCCCTGGTTTGGGATATGGTGACAGTCATGGCAGACCGCAAATTTTCATATCCAGCGGTTCAGGCCCCGCAGGATGGACACTCCGATATCCCGGCGAACCAGGGGATGATCCGGGAACAGTTGCGCGGGGTGGTGGACCGGGTGACCTATCACAATCCGGACAACGGGTGGTCTGTGCTCCAGATCCTGCCTTTTGACGCGCCGGGCCGGCGGGAAACCGTGCTGGTGCATCAGACAAAGGTATTTGCCGGGGCCACCATGAGTTTTGAAGGGGCCTGGCAGACACATCCCAGATATGGGCGCCAGTTTTCCGCCACCCGGGCTGAAGAACAAAAACCCGCATCCGCCGGGGCCCTGGAAAAATATATCGGGTCCGGCCTTATCAAAGGGGTGGGGCCTAAAACCGCGAAAAAAATTGTCAGGCATTTCAGGGACCAGACCCTGGACGTGTTTGAAAACCAGATCCACCGCCTTGTGGAGGTCCCGGGTATTGCCGAAAAAAAACTGGAGATGATCTCCGCCGCCTGGATCGAACACCGGGCCATCCGGGATGTGATGATGTTTTTGCAGTCCCATGGTATTTCCACCCTGTTTTCCGTGCGCATTTACAAGGCCTATGGGGATGAGGCCATTGCCAGGGTCATGGATGACCCCTATTGCCTGGCGGATGATTTTTATGGGATCGGCTTTTTTTCCGCTGACAAGGTGGCCTTGAGCATCGGTCTGGCAACCGACAGCCCCCGGCGTATTGTTGCGGGCATCCGCCATGTGCTGTCTGCGGCCAGAAATTTCGGTCATTGTTTTCTGACCTTTTCTCAAATTAAAACGCAGGTGGAAGAACTGCTGGGCCTGGATCTGTCCCGGGGCCTGGATGGGGTGCTGGAAACCATGGAAGCCGACCGGCTGCTCATGCGCCGGACCCTGGTGCCGGCGCCCGGAGAACCCAGCCAGGCCTGTTATTATGCCAGATCTCTGTATTTTGACGAACTGTATGTGGCCCGGCGCATGGCACAGATGACCGACCCGCCGGATGTGGACACAACCCGGATCCGCCGGTGGGTCCAGCTTTATACCCGGTCCAGGCATCTGCAATTGAGTGAGGAACAGGCCGGCGCAATCCAGGGGATCACCGGCAAAGGGGTTTCCATTCTCACGGGCGGGCCGGGCTGCGGCAAGACCACAGCCACCCGGGTTTTGGTGGCGCTTCTGGAAGCCATGAAACGCCGGGTGGTGCTGGCGGCCCCCACGGGCCGGGCCGCCCAGCGCATGGGGGAGGTGATCGGCAGAGACGCCAAAACCATTCACCGGCTTTTGGGGTGGGCCAACGGGCAGTTCAAGAAAAATGAGGATACTCCCCTTAAAGCCGATTTTCTGGTGGTGGATGAAAGCTCCATGCTGGATATCAGCCTGACCGCTTCTTTGCTCAAAGCCGTGCCTGAAGGGTGTCAGGTGGTGTTTATCGGAGATTATGACCAGCTGCCGTCCGTGGGGGCCGGCAATGTGCTCAAGGACCTGATCGGGTCGGGCATTGTTTCCTGTTTCCGGTTGACGCAGATTTTCCGCCAGGCGGCCCAGTCATTGATTATTCAGTATGCCCACCAGATCAACAGCGGGAACATGCCCTGGATCGCCTCGCCGTTCAAGGACCCGTCCGTGTGGCATAAAAAAACCGACTGTCTGTTTCTGGACGCGGATGAAGCCACTGCTGAACAGCTGCAGTTCATCCGGCGGATCAAGGCCCTGACAGACGTGAATAAAGAAGAGGTGACCAAAGATCTTGATGATCCGGATCTGTTTGAGTTTCGGGTGAAAGAACCGGTGCGGCCCTACGAAACCGAGATCCAGATTCCTGAAAAATTCGCCCATGTCAACCTGGACCAGGTGGCTGCCGCCGGCACCCGGGTGGAGGAGCTTCTGGCTGTGCTTAAAAAGGTCCACCCCTGGTCTTGTTTGCATTATGGGCTGACAGCCGTGGATGTGATCCGGAAACTCTATATGGAATGGATTCCCAGATATCATGGGGCATCCATGGAAATCCAGATCCTTTCTCCCATGACAAGGGGATCCTTGGGCACGGTGAACCTGAATCGGGTGATCCAGGAGACTGCTAATCCCCAGGCGCCCGGCAAAGCCCAGATTACCGTGGGCCAGCGGGTGTTCCGGAAAGGGGACCGGGTCATCCACCGGAAAAACAATTATGATCTGAACGTATTCAACGGCGATATCGGCACGATCACCGCCATTGATGCCGCTGATCTGACCCTGTCCGTGGTGTTTTCTTCCGATACCCCGCCGGTGCAGTACCGCCAGGCCGATATCCTGGAACTGGACCTGGCCTATGCCGTGACCATCCATAAATCCCAGGGATCGGAATTCGAGGCCGTGATCATCCCGGTGATGACCCAGCATTTCAAGATGCTGTTCCGCAACCTGATCTATACCGGGATCACCCGGGCAAAGAAACTGGCCGTGTTTGTGGGCACCCGGCGGGCCCTGGCCATGGCTGTGAAAAACCAGGATATCTCAAAACGCCAGACCGCCCTGGCCCAGCTGCTTAAGGACGAAGCAGCCGGATAAACTCGGGAATGCTGCTGTTTTTGTGGAACCGCAAATGGACCCGGGCCCGGGTCATGGCCACATAGATCAGGTTGAACTCGTCCGGATCCGCCCCGGCGGGATCAATGAGAAGGCCGTCTTTGACCAGGGAAACAAAATCATCCATGATCAGAACATTGTTCCATTCCAGACCCTTGGCCTTGTGGGCCGTGGTCAAAAGAATTCCGGCCTGTTCAGGGGGCCGGGCCGTTTGCCTGATCCGATCCACATGGGACCGCAGGGAAGGGCCGTATTTTTCCACCACCGCACACACCGAAGACAGTTCCAGATCCTCCACGGTCGTGGCATAGGACTTGAGATCCCCAAAATTGGAAAACCCTTTGATAAAGGGATCCTGAACCCGGGTCCTGGTCTTGTCATATAGAAATGAAACCGATGTGAGCAGATCCAGGCGGTATCCCTGGATTCCGCCGGCAAACCCGATATCATGGGTTTTGTAAAGCTGGACTGCCCGGTCAAACAGCACGGCATTGGTGCGGGCGATAATCGTATGGCCATGGGGATCCCAGGGGACCTTTTTTTTCGGGTTAGCCGTACCCTTAAGCTGCCGGGTTTCTTTTTTAAAGACAGACAGCACCATGTTGGCGGCTTTGGCAATATTGTTGTCAAACCGGAAACTCTGGGTCAGATAGCAGGTCTGGTGGGCCGCAAGCGTTTTCAGGGTATCTTTGGCGCCTCTGAAACTGTAGATCTGCTGGTGGTTGTCTCCTACCACGATAATGGCCGGTTTTTTTTCAGGCCGGTCCGATTTGACCTGGGACAGGACAATGGCACTTACCACCGGGTTGATGTCCTGGGCTTCGTCCAGCAGGATACAGTCGAAATTTAAAACCGGGTCGGACAGCTGGTACAGCTTGAGATACCCGTCATGAAGCATGCCGATATCCGGATGATCCCCGGTACACATCAGACGCCCCAGACGATTGGCATGGGCCACCAGGTCCGGCATTTTTAAGCCCTGACGCTGATAATGACCCCGGGCCGAAGCAGGAACATGGGAAAAATTCACCACCGGATCAGCGGACACCAGGTACTGATGCAGGGTTTCCATGGTGAATCGCGCGGTTTCATAATTATCCAGGTTCAGGGCATCCATGACCTGATTGGCCCGGAACCGCTGCACCAGCCGGTTTTTATGAGGAACTCCTTTGACCCGGAAGCCTAAGGAATGGGCGGTGCGGGCCATGACATTGGAGGGAAATTTTCTGGCGGCTTCCTGCTGCACGCTTTTGTTGAACGCCAGATACAAAAATCGCAGTCCGGGCCGTTTTCGGGCATATGCCACCAGGGTGGTGGTCTTGCCGGTACCGGCAAAAGCCAGGATTTTGAGAATCTGTCCGGGAACCGGGTCCGTGTCAATGATCTGCTGCTGCTCGGCGGTGGGGTGTATCATGGATGACAAGACAGGACTATTGTCTGAAAAACCCTTTTTTTTCCAGAAAGGCTTTCATGTGGGGCCGGATCACCTGGCCGGTGAAATCCGCCATCTGCCGGGTCCAGGTCCGGTCTTTGAGGGTGGGTGACCGTTTTTCATAATAGGTCTGGATCTTTTGATCATAGTCTGTCAAAGGTTTCTGTTCCATGGCCGAAGGGAACCGGTCCTTATGAAACACCGCACCCACCGGCAGCCGGGGTTTGGGAGCGGGATCATCGTCCGGATATCCCAGACACATGCCGAACACGGGATATGCGTGTTCAGGGATGTGCAGCAGGTCACTCACCAGATCCGGGTCATTGCGGATTCCGCCGATAAACACCCCGCCAATGCCTACAGATTCGGCTCCCAGCATCAGACTCTGGGCCATCAGGGCCGTATCCACAGTGGCCACCAGCAGCTGCTCGGCCCATCCGGTTTCAGGGGCGGCGTTATGACGGCGGCAGGCATGCACCAGCCGGGTCAGATCGGCACAGAACACCAGGAACACCGGGGCCTGGGCCACCCAGGGCTGGGGACCGGCCATGTCGGCGATTTTCTGCCGCGTATCCGCATCAGTCACCTGAATAATGGTGTATGCCTGAACATGATGGGACGTGCTGGTGCACTGGGCTGCGGAAATCAATGATGTGAGCAGGGTTTCATCCACGGATTTTGCAGTGAATTTCCGGATGGACCGGTGGGCGGACAAAAGGTTCAGAACAGAGGTCATGATGTTTCCTTCACCAAATGGGTTGTGATCTTTAAAGCAGGCTATCATTTCCGGGCCGTTGTTTCAAGCGACGTTGAAAAGGAAACGGCGTTGTGTTTGCATGTATTTTGAATTATCATAACTGAAGAAACAATGACTGAGGATCAGAAAAAATTGACCACAGAAAACACCGTTGTTTATTGGGGGTACGATGATAAAATATAGAGAACCTATGAAAATCAAAAAAGGATTTCAACTTACGCTGAAATCCTTATGAATTCAATGGCTGGGTGACTAGGATTCGAACCTAGATTGACGGAGTCAGAGTCCGTAGTCCTGCCATTGGACGATCACCCACCAGTGCTGAATGTCCGGGGTTTATACATCAAAGACCCGGCCGTGTCAAGGACTTTCTGGTTGTTTGCCGGGATCGAAAAATCCCCGTTACCTTTAAGCGGATAAATTGAATGAAAGCAATAAAAGATGACAGATGAATCAACTTCTGCGTGTGATGCAAACAAATTGACGCTCAAAGCCGGATTAAAAAAGTTGAAAACCGCGGCGGTGGCATTTTCCGGCGGGGTGGATTCCGCTTTTCTGCTGGCAGTGGCCGCTGAATCCGGTTTGGAGAATCTGCTGGCAGTGACTGTGGAATCCGCGTTTGTAACCAAACAGGAGATTCGGCAGGCCCGGCAGACAGCCAAAGATCTCGGGGTTGCGCATCAGGTGGTAAAACTCGATATTCTGAGCCATGAACAGGTGACGGCAAACACACTGGCGCGCTGTTATCATTGTAAAAACGTGGTATTCTCTGTGATCCGCAGGGTTGCGGACAAAAATGGGATCACCCATGTGCTGCACGGGGTGAACACCGATGATCTGGGCGATTTCCGGCCCGGTCTGAAAGCAGCCGAAGAACTGGGAGTCCGTGCCCCCCTGGTCGAGGCCGGGTTTTCCAAACACCGGATTCGTACCTGTTCCAGGCAGATGGGTCTGGCGACCTGGGACCTGCCGTCTCAATCCTGTCTGGCTACCCGGATTCCTTTTTTTGATGTGATCACAGAAAAGGCCCTGGTTCGCATTGATCAGGCCGAACAATTTCTCCGGTCTCTGGGATTTTTTCATGTCCGGGTGCGGTGCCATGGCACCGTGGCCCGCATCGAAATCGAAGCAGCCGCCATTGAAGCCATGGTGGCGCATCGCAAACAGATCTCAGTGGCCCTCAAAACGATCGGGTTCACTTTTGTAAGTCTGGACCTGGACGGGTATCACACCGGGAAAATGAATCCGAGCTAAATAAATGCAATCAGGACTTCAGAATCGATCGACAGACGATAAGAGAAACAGGGATGACACAGCAGTGGCTGACAATAAAACCCAAACTGAAGCAGACAGGAAGCACGGAATATGAAATATTCACAGGCACAGCCGGGCCGGGTCTTTGTGATCCGCCTGGAAGACGGAGAGGTGATTCATGAGGTTATTGAGACATTTGCCAGGAACCAGGGGGTCCGGGCAGCCTCACTGGTGGTTTTGGGCGGGGCTGACAAAGGCAGCGAACTGGTGACCGGACCAAAGCAGGGCCGTCGGTTCCCGGTCACGCCACAGACCCATGTCCTGGAGGAGGTCCATGAAGTGACCGGCACCGGGACCCTGTTCCCGGATGAAACCGGCAATCCGGTGCTGCACATGCACCTGGCCTGCGGCAGGGGAGACACAACGGTGACCGGGTGTATCCGCAAAGGAGTCAAGGTATGGCAGATGATGGAGGTGATACTTTATGAACTGACCGGCGCCGGCGGGGTACGCAAAAAAGATGAGGTCACCGGGTTTGCCATGTTGGTGCCCTGAAGAGCCGCCCGACCTGAAAACCGGTGACGTCTTTATCAGGCCGAAGCAGGCGCAGTTAAAAAAAATGGCTGCGCCTGCAAGGTAAGATGGCTTACCGGGACTGGATCTCCAGGTGATTGAAAAAATAGCTGATTTCAAAAGCAGCGGTTTCCGGGGCATCGGATCCGTGGACCACATTCTTTTCAATGTCAGTGGCATACTCGCGGCGGATGGTACCTTCTTCCGCTTCTTTGAAATTGGTGGCACCCATGATTTTGCGGTTTTCGGCAATTACGTTTTCGCCTTCCAGCACCATGACAACAATGGGACCGGAGGTCATGAAATCAGTGAGGCTGTCGAAAAACGGACGTTCTTTGTGAACGGCATAAAATCCCTGGGCCTGGGATTTGGTCAGGTGGATCATTTTCATGGCAGCGATTTTGATGCCCGCGCTTTCAAAACGTTTGATTACCTCGCCGATGATGTTTTTTGCCACCCCGTCGGGCTTGATAATGGACAGTGTTCTTTCCACGGTTGGTTTTCCTTTCTTCAATTGTAATAAAGTTTGTCCAGGCAGGACAGGATCAATGGCTGATGGTGCAATGGTTGAGACCCTGTCATGAAGGATTTGTGTGAATCAGAAGGGGAAATTACCATATCCGTGTATTGTAAGTCAATATAAGGGCCGGTTCTTCAAAAGAATTGTTGACAATAAAAAATTAATGCACTATTAGTCAGGTGTTATTCAGATAATACCAGTCCATGGTCTGTATTTTTCCATATTTGGTTGTATTCGAAAATTCCAGACATCAAAGACGTCCTGTAAAATCGACTGATCCTTGCCAGAAAATGAAATTATGCCGGAAAATGAAAAAAATAAAAATATTCGGGAGCGCGAATGAATCTTGTAGAACTTAATAAAATGAA
Source organism: Desulfotignum phosphitoxidans DSM 13687 (assembly GCF_000350545.1). Lineage (GTDB taxonomy): Bacteria > Desulfobacterota > Desulfobacteria > Desulfobacterales > Desulfobacteraceae > Desulfotignum > Desulfotignum phosphitoxidans. The sequence continues at coordinate 145,094 of NZ_APJX01000004.1, read as the reverse complement.
AATCAGCGAGCTGACCAAGCTTGCTAAAGATAACAATATTAAAGGGATCGGCGGTCTAAAAAAACAGGAATTGATTTTTGCCCTGCTCCAGGCCAATATTGAAAAAAGCGGCCAGGTATATGGAGAGGGAACCCTTGAAATTCTTCCGGATGGATTCGGTTTTCTCAGGGCACCCGGCTATAATTATCTGCCCGGCCCGGATGACATTTATGTATCTCCTTCCCAGATCCGGCGCTTTAATTTGAGAACCGGGGATACCATCTCCGGCCAGGTGAGGCAACCCAAAGATTCAGAACGGTATTTTGCCCTGCTCAAAGTGGAGGCCGTCAACTTTCAGAGCCCGGAAGTGGCGGCTGAAACGATTTTGTTTGACAACCTGCTGCCGCTTTATCCGGATCGAAAGATGAATCTGGAGGCGGAATCCGACAACTATTCCATGCGGATCATCGATCTGATGTCACCCATCGGTTTTGGACAAAGAGGGTTGATTGTTTCGCCCCCTAAAGCCGGAAAAACCATGCTGCTCCAGAACATTGCCAATTCTATGATCAAATCCCATAAAAGCATTGTACCCATGATTCTGCTGATTGACGAACGCCCCGAAGAGGTCACGGACATGACCCGGTCAGTGGATGCGGAAGTGATCAGTTCCACGTTTGACGAGCCGGCGGAGCGGCATGTGCAGGTGGCGGAGATGGTCATTGAAAAAGCCAAGCGGATCGTGGAACAGGGCCATGATGTGGTGATTCTTCTGGATTCCATCACCCGGCTGGCCCGGGCCTACAATGCGGTGATGCCGCCGTCCGGAAAAATTTTGTCCGGTGGTGTGGATTCCAATGCCCTGGACCGGCCCAAACGGTTTTTCGGGGCCGCCCGGAATATCGAGGACGGCGGGAGCCTGACCATTATCGCCACAGCCCTGGTGGAAACCGGCAGCCGCATGGATGAGGTGATCTTTGAAGAGTTCAAGGGCACCGGCAACATGGAGCTGGCACTGGACAGAAAACTGGCGGATAAGCGCGTGTTCCCGGCCATTGACATCAACCGGTCCGGCACACGGAAAGAGGAACTGCTCCTGGATCCCATGACTTTGAACCGGGTCTGGATTTTGAGAAAATTGTTGTCCAGTTTAAATTCTGTGGACAGTATGCAGTTTTTACTTGAAAAAATGCAGGGAACAAAGGATAATAAAGAGTTTCTTGAATTGATGAATTCATGAACATAAATTTTTTATGAATCAGCTGCCGGATTGAAAAGGCAGATGCACCAAGGAGTGATAGGAAAAAATGAAAAAAGACATTCATCCCAAATATGCAAGAACGACCGCTACCTGTGCATGCGGTGCCACCTTTGATGTGGGTTCCACCCGTGAGGCCATCAAGGTGGAAATTTGTTCACAGTGTCATCCGTTTTTTACCGGAAAACAGAAACTGGTGGACTCTGCCGGCCGTATTGACCGGTTCAAAAGAAAATATGCCAACTTTGATGCAAGCAAACTGGTATAATTTTAAATCATTGACATTTTACAAAAGGGGGTCTGCTACAGACACCCCTTTTGGATTTTTGCATCATGATTGAAAAATTAAAAGGCATAGAAGAACGGTATGTCAAGCTGGAGCACCTGCTGAGTGACCCTGAGGTGATCAAAGACCAGACCAAATACCAGAAATACGTCAAGGAGCACGGAGAACTCAATCGCATTGTTCCGGTGTTCCGGACCTATGAACAGGTTCAGTCTCAACTGGAAGAAGCCCAGGATCTGTTGAAAGATCCGGATTCTGAGATTCGCGGGATGGCCAGAGACGAGATCGTCAGTCTGGAAAAACAGGCTGAAACACTGATATCCAAACTCAATGTGCTGCTCATGCCCAGAGATCCCAGAGATGACAAAAACGTGATCCTGGAGATCCGGGCCGGCACGGGCGGAGAAGAAGCCGGTATTTTTGCCGGCGATCTTTTCAGAATGTACTCCCGGTATGCGGAAAACAAAAACTGGAACGTCGAGGTGATTGAAAAAAATGATTCCAGCGCCGGGGGATTCAAGGAGATCGTTTCTTTGATTCAGGGGAAAGGTGTGTTTGGCGCGTTCAAGTATGAAAGCGGCACCCATCGGGTGCAGCGGGTGCCGGAAACCGAAACCCAGGGCCGGATCCACACGTCTGCCGTTACCGTGGCCGTATTGCCCGAAGCCGAAGATATCGACATTGAAATCAATCCGGCAGACATCAAAGTGGATGTATTCCGGGCGTCCGGACCCGGGGGACAGTCGGTGAATACCACGGATTCCGCTGTTCGGGTCACCCATGTCCCCACGGGTGTGGTGGCCACGTGCCAGGATGAAAAATCTCAGCATAAAAACAAGGCCAAAGCTCTGGGCGTGTTGAAATCCCGAATCCTGGACGCCAGGATGAGAGAAGAAGAAGCCAAACGCGCCGCTGACCGCAAAGGCCAGGTGGGTACCGGAGACCGGAGCGGTCGTATCCGGACCTACAACTTTCCCCAGGGCCGGATGACCGATCATCGTATCGGGCTGACCCTGTATAAACTGGACAGTATCATGGAAGGTGATATCCAGGCCATTATCGATGAATTGAAAACCTTTCATCAAGCCCGGGCTTTGCAGAAAAACCACACTTTTGCATAATGGACTGGACAGTATTCAAACTGATCTCCTGGACGGAAACCTATTTTACCCGGCACCAGATCGACAGCCCCCGCCTGACTGCGGAAATTCTGCTGGGATTCTGTTTAGGTGTCCGGCGCCTGGATCTGTATCTGCAGCATGACCGGCCTTTGGAAAAACAGGAACTGACCCGGTTCAAAACATTGATTCAACGTCGGAAAAACCATGAACCGGTGGCCTATATCACCGGAGAAAAAGGATTTTTCGAGTCCAGTTTTCAGGTGGGTCCGGGTGTACTCATCCCCCGGCCGGACACTGAAACCCTGGTGACAACCGCATTGTCAGTTCTGGATGAAATTCCTCGAAATCCGCAAAAGATCCTGGAACTGGGGGTGGGCTCCGGCGCCATTGTCATCTCTCTGGCAAAGGCTCACCCGGAACATCTTTTTTTTGCCGGCGATATTTCCCGGATCGCACTGGACGCAGCCCGGAAAAACGCGGCCCGGGAAAAAGAGATCGGAACGATTCATTTTTTCAACGGATCCTGGTTTGCGCCGCTGACCACCGGTCCTTTTTTTGATGTCATTGTCTCGAACCCGCCGTATATTCCCACCGAAGATATTTTTGGCCTGGCCCCTGAAATCAGGGATCATGAACCAAGGTCAGCCCTTGACGGCGGACATGACGGGTTAACATGTATCCGTGAGTTAGTGACCCATGCCGGCGATTTTCTGGTGCCCGGGGGACAGCTTCTTCTGGAAATGGGGTTTGACCAGAAAGCCGATGTCACGGCCCTGGCAAAAGCATGCCCCCAGTTTGATCAGATAAATATTGTTCAGGATCTGGCCGGTCAAAACCGGGTGGCACAATTGAAAAAAAAATTGATTAAGTTTTTTGTTTTTGATATACATGTAAGGATTTTTATTAGAAGCGTTTAACACACACATTCATGGACCCGGAGTCCGGTGCTTTTTCATAAAGTCGATTTCCGGGGATGAAATGGATGAAGGATTTACAAAACCATTTAGATTGATTTGGAGAACCAATGGCCTACATTACCATCAGAGAATTGCTGGAAGCCGGTGTTCATTTCGGACACCAGACAAAACGCTGGAACCCCAAGATGAAAAAATATATCTTCGGGGCCAGAAACGGGATCTACATTATCGACCTTCAGCAGACCGTGAAACTGTTCAAAGAAGCCCATGATTTCATCAAAGGCATTGCCGCGGAAGGCAAGGATGTCCTGTTTGTGGGAACCAAAAAACAGGCGTCCGAAGCCCTGTATGAAGAAGCCAACCGGGCGGAGATGTTTTATGTGGAAAACCGGTGGTTGGGCGGCATGCTGACCAACTTTCAGACCATTAAGAACAATATCAACCGGTACCATTTTCTCAATTCCATTGAAAATGACGGGACCCTTGAAAATTATCCCAAAAAAGAGCAGTCAAAAATGCTCAAGGAAAAAGAGAAACTGGAATTTGCCATCGGCGGTATCAGCCATATGAAACGGCTGCCCTCCGCCATTTTCATCATTGATCCCAAAAATGAGGCCATTGCCGTCAAAGAGGGCAAACGCCTGGGCATTCCCATTGTGGCAGTCGTGGATACCAACTGCGATCCGGATGATATTGATTATGTGATCCCCGGCAATGACGATGCCATCCGTTCGATCCGGCTGTTTACCTCCCGGATTGCCGATGCCTGCATTGAAGGCCGTCAGATCTATGAAGAAAAAATGCAGGCCCAGGCCGATGGTGATCAGGAAAAAGAGATGGATAAAGGGGATCAGAAAGTGGCCATTGAAGTGGTATCAGACGGTACTGACGGCCCTGTTGTGGAAAAAATCAAACGTAAAACCACACCTGCTGAACCGGCAGAAGAATCGATTGAAACTGAATAACGACATTTTAATAGGAGCATAATAATATGGCTGAGATTTCCGCAGCAATGGTAAAAGAACTGCGCGAAGCAACCGGGTCGGGCATCATGGATTGTAAACGGGTGCTGGCCGAAGCAGACGGCAATATGGAAAAAGCGTTCGATCTGCTGCGCAAAAAAGGGCTGGCCAAAGCAGCCAAGCGGGCGGGTCGATCCACGTCAGAAGGCATAGTGTATTCTTATATTCACACCGGTGCCAAACTGGGCGTGCTGGTGGAAGTGAATTGTGAATCCGATTTTGTGGCCAAAACCGATGATTTTATCGAATTTGCCAAAAACATTGCCATGCACATCGCTGCTGCCAATCCTGCCGGACTGACACCGGAGGATGTGGATCAAAGCGTGGTGGAAAAAGAACGTGAAATTTTCAAGGCCCAGATGCTTGAAGAAGGTAAACCCGAAAACATCATTGACAAGATTGTGGACGGCAAGGTGGAAAAATTCTACAAGGAAGTCTGCCTTTTGAGTCAGCCGTATGTCAAGGACCCCCAGAAAACCATTGAAGAATTCCTCAAGGAAACCATCGGCAAGATCGGTGAAAATATCCAGATCAGACGCTTTGCACGATTCCAGATAGGAGCGTAACTGTTGAATACTCAGCCGGAATTCAAACGGATTTTAATCAAGCTGAGTGGCGAAGCCCTGATGGGAAATCAGGGCTTCGGCATCACCCCGGAAATGATTCATTATGTGGCGGAAGAAATTGCCAAAGTGGCCCGCCTGAACGTTGAAATCGGCATTGTGGTGGGCGGGGGGAACATCTTCCGAGGGGTGGCCGGCAGTTCCGCGGGTATGGATAGAAGTTCCGCCGATAATATGGGAATGCTGTCCACAGTGATTAACTCCCTGGCATTGTGTGATGCCCTGGAGAAATGTGATGTGCCCACCCGGGTTCAGTCAGCCATACGCATGGATCAGATTGCAGAACCCTTTATTCGGAGAAAGGCCATTCGACATCTTGAAAAAGGGCGGATCGTGATTTTTGCGGCAGGGACAGGCAACCCATATTTTACCACAGATACGGCGGCTGTGCTCAGAGCCCATGAAACCCGTGCACAGATTCTGTTCAAAGCCACTCAGGTGGACGGGGTATATGACAAAGACCCGGTGGCCCATGAAGATGCGGTAATGTTTGATGAATTGTCCTATATGCGGGTGATTGAAAAACAGCTCCATGTCATGGATATGACGGCCATTTCCCTGGCCATGGAGCATGACCTGCCCCTTCAGGTGTTTGATCTGCATCAATCGGATAACATTCTCAAGGCGGTGTTGGGTCAGGATATCGGCACCCGGATAAAATAGAAAGGTGACCTCATATGATCGATGAAGTGGTCGAAGAAACCAGGGACCGGATGGGAAAAACACAGAAAGCCTTTGTCAAGGAGATGGGAAAGGTTCGGACCGGCAGGGCATCCCAGTCCATGCTGGACAGTGTGAAAGTGGATTATTACGGCACCCAGACCCCGTTGCCCCAGATGGCCACGGTATCCATTCCCGAAAGTCGTTTGATAACTGTGAAGCCGTGGGATATCAGCGTGATCAATTCGGTGGAAAAAGCCATTCACAAAGCCAATCTCGGACTGACACCCTCCAATGACGGTAAATTGATCCGGATTTCCATCCCTCCTTTGACTGAGGAGCGCAGAAAGGAGATCGCCAAAAATGTGTCCAAAATATGTGAAGATTACAAGGTAGCGGTTCGCAATATCCGTCGGGATTCCAATGACATGCTCAAGGAACTTCAAAAGGACGGGGAAATTTCCGAAGATGACAGCTTCAAGGGGCAAAAACAGGTTCAGGACCTGACCGACGAGTATATCCAGCGACTGGACGATATTTTTGCTGAAAAAGAAAAGGAAATCCTTGAAATCTGAAGAAGGGCAGGTCCATGGTCTGGATTCTGCCAGATTGCCGAAACATGTGGCGGTTATCATGGACGGCAACGGCCGGTGGGCCAAAAAACGATGGTTGAACCGGGTCAAAGGCCATGAAAAAGGCTCTCAGACGGTCCGAACCATTGTTCAGTCCTGCCGGAAATTGCAGATTCCTTTTTTGACTTTATATGCATTTTCCACTGAAAACTGGGCCAGACCCCGTTCCGAAGTGTCGACGCTCATGCATCTGTTAAAACAATTTCTGGTGTCGGAGCGCAAAGAAATGATGGAAAAAGGGATCTGCCTGAACGTGCTGGGTCAGTTGGAAAAACTGCCGGAAGATGTTCAGGCTAAAGCCAGGGAAACCATGGCCGATACCTGCAACAATACACAAATGACCCTGAACCTGGCGTTAAGCTACGGCAGTCGCCAGGAGATTACCGATGCGGTTCACGCCCTGGCCAAAAAAGTGGCCACCGGTGAACTGGCACCACAAGACATCAATGAGCAAATGATATCGAATCATCTGTACACCGCCGGTATGCCGGACCCGGACCTGGTCATCCGGACCTCCGGGGAGTTCCGGCTATCCAATTTTCTGCTCTGGCAGTCCGCGTATGCGGAAATTTTCATCACGCCCACCCTGTGGCCGGATTTTACCCAGGCGGAATTTATCGATATCTTAACCCATTATCAGAAAAGGGACCGACGGTTCGGTAACGTTGAATGCAACATGCCCAGCGATGGATTACCACATTAATACTGGCGCCTTTGATCATTTGGATTCTGATCAAAGGTACCCCCATGATTTTGTCCGCCCTGGTTTCCGCCGTGGCTGTTTCTGCCATCCGGGAATATCTGCGCATTGTTTTCAGATCTGATAACCATACCGTGCCATGGATGATTTCCGGGTTTTCCTATCTGACCTGTATCTTTCTGGTGACTGCCGCCGCCTTTGCTTCGTGGCCGGCAATGATTCTTGTGTTGATCCTGAACCTGATTTTTCTGTCCGCCTTTGTCCTGTTCCGGTTCCCGGCAGGCAAAGATCTGTTTGATACCATCGCCCGGCAGGCCTTAGGGATCATGTATATTCCCTTGTCCCTGTCTTTGCTGCTGTTTGTAAGAAATATGGAGCACGGCGCGCTCTGGGTTTTCTGGCTGTTGATTGTCTGTTTCATGAATGATACCGGCGCCTTTTACACGGGCACATATTTTGGAAAACGCAAACTGGCACCCCGGATCAGCCCCAAAAAAACCCTGGAAGGATCAGCCGGCGGTATCGGTGCATCCATGACAGCCGGACTGATTTTTTCAATGCTGTTTTTTGGTTCACCCGGGCTGGCCTTATTGACACTTCCCTGTTCCTTTCTCATTGCCGTGGCCGGGCAGGTGGGAGATCTGTTTGAATCCGCTTTAAAGCGGGCGTCCTCGGTCAAGGATTCCGGCCGGATTCTGCCGGGCCATGGGGGGATGCTGGACCGCATTGACGGGTTGCTGTTCGCCATTCCCGTGCTCTACGCATATCTGCTGGCGGTGGGGATATGAAGCTTCTGTCCATTTTAGGGGCGACCGGTTCCATTGGTACGTCTGCCCTTGAAATTGTCCGCATGCATCCGGACCGGTTTCAGGTAAAGGCGTTGACCGCTGCCAATAATCTGCCGCTGTTGCGCCGCCAGATCCAGCAATTTATGCCGGAGATGGTGGCGGTGCTGGATGAGGCCAAGGCCCGGGAACTGGGTGACATGCTGCCGCCGGGTGTCCGGCCTGAGATTCTGTCCGGAGCTTCCGGATACGCGGCCGCAGCCGCCTGGGACAAGGTGGACACCGTGGTGCTGGCCATGGTGGGGGCCGCAGGGTTGAACCCGGCCCTGGCCGCCATTGAGGCTGGAAAAGACATTGCCCTGGCCAACAAGGAAACCCTGGTGATGGCCGGCGACATTGTCATGGCCAAAGCCCGGGAAAAAAACGTGACCGTGCTGCCCGTGGACAGTGAGCATTCCGCCATGTTTCAATGCATGCTGGGCAATCAGGCCAGGGACGTGAAACAGCTTTTTCTCACGGCATCCGGCGGACCTTTCAGAAATACACCCCAATCGGATTTTCCCGGCATTACCAGAGAAGATGCGTTAAACCATCCCAACTGGTCCATGGGGAACAAGATCTCCATTGATTCAGCCACACTCATGAACAAGGGGCTGGAACTCATCGAAGCCGTGCACCTGTTCGGCATTTCCCATCAAAATATTCAGGTGCTGATCCATCCCCAGAGCATTGTCCATTCCATGGTCGGATTTGCCGACGGATCGGTCATGGCCCAGATGGGGGTGCCGGACATGAAACAGGCCATCTCCTTTGCCCTGTCATTTCCGGATCGCCTGGATACCGGCCTGTCATTTCCGGATTTTGCCGCACTTGCCTCTCTGACCTTTTGCGCCCCGGATTCTGAGCGGTTTCCATCCCTGGCATTTGCCCGGGAAGCGTGCGAAAAAAAAGGGACCCTGCCTGCGGTGATGAATGCCGCCAATGAAGTGGCGGTTCAGGCATTCCTTGACCGGCGCATCCGGTTTTCCGACATTTTTACCCTTGTTTCCACCACCATGGCAGCCCATACCTGCATTGACAATCCAGATCTTTCAGGTATTATTGAGGCCGATCGCTGGGCCAGGGAAAAAGCCGGCTCCCTTATATAATTTAGAGAGGTAAACGTGGGTCATTCCGTTGTCGCATTTATTATCGTTATCGGTGTTCTGGTGTTCATCCACGAGCTGGGCCATTTTCTGGTGGCCCGGTTTTTCAAAGTAGGCGTGGATGTATTTTCTCTGGGATTCGGTCCCAAAATATTTAAAAAAATGAAAGGCCGCACCCAATATTGTATCTCTGCCGTTCCTTTAGGGGGATATGTGAAAATGGTGGGGGAAGAACCGGGTAAAGATCTGCCTTTAGAAGATGAAGCCATCTCATTTTCCCACAAACCTTTGTACCAGAAAAGCCTGATCGTGGCTGCCGGACCGGCGTTTAATTTTTTTCTGGCGATTTTTATTTTCTATGTCCTGTATCAGTTTTCCGGCATCTATCTGGCCAGACCGGTGATCGGCGAGGTCATGGACAACACCCCGGCCCAGCAGGCCGGGCTTTTGCCCGGTGATGTGATCACGAAAGTCGACGGCCATGACATCCGGTCTTTTGAAGACATTTCCCGGATCGTGGGAGAATCAGACGGGCAGGTCCTGGACATCGGCGTGGACCGGGAAGGGCGGACCCTGCGGATTTCTCTGGTTCCGGAAAAACAGGAAACCGTCAATGTGTTCCAGGAACCTGTGGACCGGTACGTCATCGGCATCCGGGGCACGGGCGATGTATTTCATCAGCCGCTGAATCCGTTCCAGGCCATGGCAAGGTCCATTTCAGATACATATGGGCTGGTGAAAGTGACCATTCTGTCCGTGGGCAAGATGATCTCGGGCAGCCTGTCCGCCGACAACTTAGGAGGCCCCATCATGATCGCCCAGATGGCCGGGGAACAGGCCAAAGCCGGTGTCGTGAATTTTGTGTGGTTCATTGCATTGCTGTCGGTCAACCTGGGCATCATCAACCTGTTCCCCATCCCGGTGCTGGACGGGGGGCACCTGGTGTTTTTCGGCATCGAGGCGGTCACGGGAAAACAGGTCAGCGACAAAGTAAAAGAAAAAATGATCCAGTTCGGGGCCGCCCTTCTGGTGGCATTGATGGTGTTTGTTTTTTACAATGATATTATAAGAATTTTCAATGGTGGATAACATGACAGCCTGTATCGAGATTGCGTTGAAACAATCGCTGGGGGATGCGGAAGCATCTTCGCTTGTAAAAAAGGCGGATTCCTATTTTAAAATTCACATTGAGTCGGCCAGAACCATCCATATGCTGACCATTGAATCCGATCTGAAAACACAAGATCTGGAACGGATCCGGCAGGAGATTTTCACCAATCCCGTGACCCAGGTATCTTCATTATCCCCCCTGAAAATAGACTTTCACTGGTGCATCTGGATCGGGCTGCGGCCCGGGGTCAAGGACAATCCCGGGGCCACGGCCATTGAAGCCGTTGAAGATCTGCTGGGCCGATCATTCGGGCCGGATGAAGGGATCTATACCTCGAAGCGCTATTGCCTTTCCGGAGAATCCTTAACCCGGTCCCAGGTGGAAACCCTGGCCAAAGAGCTTTTATCCAATCCCATTATCCAGCAGTTCAAGATTTTTTCAAAATCGGACTGGCACCCTGAAACAGGGGCAAATGTCAAACCGGCCCGGGTGATTCTGGACCATACCCCCTGTTTTGATTTCATTGACATCGATTCCGACCAGACCCTGGCCCGGATCAGCGACCAGCGCAATCTGGCATTGAACCCCAGGGATATCCCTGTTATCCGGCAATATTTTCTGGATCCCGAGGTGGCAGCCCAGCGCCAGGCCGTGGGACTGTCCGGGCCCACGGATGTGGAGCTGGAATATATCTCCCAGGCCCGGAGCGACCATTGCAATCACAACACATTCAACGGGATTTTCAGGTACACCGATATTTTGACCAGGGAAGAAACCATTGAACATTCCTTGTTCAAGACCTATATCCAGCAGCCCACCCTGGCACTGAAGGAGAAAAAAGACTGGGTGGTGTCCGTGCTCTGGGACAATGCCGGCGTCGGAGCGTTTGATGAACACAACAATTATGTGATCACCGGGGAAACCCATAATTCGCCGTCCAATATGGAAGCCTATGGCGGGGCCATCACCGGCATTGTGGGCGTGTACCGGGACCCCATGGGCACGGGTCTGGGCTCCAAACTGTTCATGGGCAGTTTCGGGTTCTGCGTGGGGGATGTCAATTATGACGGGCCTTTAAAACCGCCATTGCATCCCAGACGGCTTTTGAACGGGGTGATCGAAGGGGTCAGGGACGGGGGCAACAAGAGCGGGGTGCCCACCACCTTTGGCCAGACCCTGTTTGATCCGGGATATATGGGCAAAAGCCTGGTGTTTGTCACCGCGTTGGGTATCATGCCCAAACAGGTGAAAGGCAGACCCAGTCATGAAAAGAAAACCTCACCCGGTGATTTGATCATCATGAGCGGGGGCCGGGTGGGCAAGGACGGGATCCACGGGGTCACCGCGTCTTCGGAAAGTTATTCGGAAAACACCCCGGCCGGTCATGTCCAGATCGGAGACCCCTATACCCAGAAAAAAATGCATGATTTTCTCCTGGAATGCCGGGATGAGGGGTTGATCCGGTTTATTACCGACAACGGCGGCGGCGGGCTGTCTTCGTCCATCGGCGAATCCGCCATGATTTCCAACGGGTGTGTGGTGTATCTGGACAAGGTGCCCCTCAAGTATCCGGGCCTGGACATGTGGGAGATCTGGGTGTCGGAATCCCAGGAGCGCATGACCATTGCCATCGACCCAAAAGATCTGGACCGGTTCATGTCCCTGTCCCGGCAGCATGCCGTGGAAAGCACGGTGATCGGTGAATATACCGATACCGGTAAGCTGCACATCACTTTTCAGGGAAAAACCTGTGCCTATGTGGATATGGATCTGCTGGACAAAGGGTTTCCCGCCTGGGAGTTTGACGCGGTGTGGCTGCCGCCTGCGGTCCGGGGCCTGACCGAACCGGTGATCCGCAAACCAGAAGATTTCAATGGTCTCATGACCGCCATGCTGGCCCGGCCCAATATCTGTTCCAAAGAATGGATCCTCCGCCAGTATGACCATGAGGTCCAGGGCGGATCCGTGATCAAGCCTCTGGTGGGCGTGAACCGCAACATTCCGTCGGATGCGTCCGTGACCCGGCCGGTACTTACCGGGAACAAAGGGCTGGCGTTTTCCCAGACCCTGCTGCCCTGGTATTCAAAAATCGATGCCTATCACATGATGACCTGCACCATTGACGAGGCGGTGCGACGACTCATTGCCGTGGGCGGAAGCATGGATCATCTCGGCGGGGTGGACAATTTCTGCTGGCCCGATATCGGGTATGATGAAAAAACCAATCCGGACGGCAGATTCAAGGCAGCTCAGCTGGTGCGGGCCTGCCGGGCCCTGAAAGATGCGTGCATGGCCTATGAGATCCCGCTGTTGTCCGGCAAGGATTCCATGTATGTGGACGGACACCTGGAAGGGGCGTTCGGTGAGCGCATCAAAGTATCGGCCCTGGAAACCGTGCAGTTTTCCGCCACTTCCGTGGTGGAGGACATCCTGCACTGCCAGACACTGGAACCCAAATCGGCCGGGGATTTTGTCTATGTCGCCGGCATCACGGCCGATGAACTGGGGGGTTCCGAATATTACGATCTGTTCGGCAAAATTGGTGCCAATGTGCCGCAGGTGAATTTTGGTGCCAACCGGGTGTTGTACCGGGCCGTGGAAAAAGCCATGGATCTCGAGATGCCGGCTTCGTGTCATGCCGTGGGACGGGGCGGTCTGGGGGTTCACCTGGCGCTGATGACCATGGCCGGCAGACTGGGCATGGAAATCGATCTGTCCCAGGTGCCAGCTGCGGCAAAAACCCTTTCAGACGATGCCCTGCTTTTTTCCGAATCTGCGGGCCGGTTGATTCTGACTGTTCCGCCTGACCGGAAACCGGTATTTGACAAACTCGCCAAGGGACTGCCATTCAGGTGTGTGGGGGGGGTCACAGATGCACACGACCGCCTGAAAATCACAGGGGTCCGGAACGATATCATTGTGGATCTGCCCTGTGCTGATCTGGACAAGGCATTTAACAAACTGTTTGGAGAGATGATATGACACAGGTGAAGGCACTGATTTTAACGGGTTTCGGACTGAACTGCGACCATGAAACCGCCCTGGCCTTTGAACTGGCCGGTGCCCGGCCTTATCGTGTGCATATCAATTCTCTGGTGGACGGCACCGTGAACCTGGCGGATTTTCATATTCTGGCGTTCGGCGGCGGATTCTCCTGGGGGGATGACCACGGGGCCGGGGTGATCCAGGCGGTGAAACTTAAAAACCATATCGGAAAAGACCTGCTGGGTTTTGTGGATGCGGGAAAACTGATCATCGGGATCTGCAACGGATTCCAGGCTCTGGTGAATACCGGGCTTTTGCCGGGACTGGACAAGGACTACACCCGGCGTTCCGTGGCCATCACCTACAATGACTGCGGCAATTTCAGGGACCAGTGGGTCCATCTGACCGCCAATTCCGAAAGTCCGTGTGTGTTTACCAAAGGCATGGAAAAGGCGGATTTTCCCGTGCGGCACGGGGAGGGCAAGTTCATTGCCGAACCGGATGTGCTGACAGCGCTGCAGGCCAACGGCCAGGTGGTGTTCCAATATGCCGATGCAACGGGCAGTCCCGCCGGCGGGGCGTTTCCCTTCAACCCCAACGGGTCGCTGCACGATATTGCCGGCATCTGTGATCCCACCGGAAATATTTTCGGGCTCATGCCCCATCCGGAAGCCTACAATCATGTGACCAATCATCCGGACTGGCCCCGCAGAAAACAACAGCTCAAGGGTGAAGGTCAAGCGTTCGGTGAACAAGAAACCATTGGTATCCGTTTGTTTCAAAACGGGGTGGATCACATCCGGGAAAGGTTCTTTTAAATATCATGCTGGGAACCATTGTCAATTGTGTGGCCATTATTGCGGGTGGCCTGGTGGGGCTGTTGTTTAAAAACGGCATTCCGGACCGCTACAACCAGACCGTGATGCAGGCCGTGGGCCTGGCCGTGCTTTTGGTGGGCCTGAAAACCGCCATTGTCAGTGATGATCTCCTGGTGATCATTATTTCTCTGGCCATCGGTGGCCTTGTGGGGGAATGGATCGGCATCGAAGACCGGCTGGAACGGCTGGGAAAATTGCTGGAAAAAAAGTTTTCAAAAGGCACCGGCGGATTTGCCCAGGGATTTGTCACCGCTTCTTTGATCTATTGTGTGGGTTCCATGGCCATTGTCGGATCTCTGGAAAGCGGGTTGTCCGGCAACCATGCCACCTTGTTTGCCAAATCCTGCCTGGACGGGATTGTGAGCATCATCTTAAGCTCGTCTCTGGGCATGGGGGTGCTGTTCTCTGCGGTGCCGGTGCTGCTTTACCAGGGATCCATTACTTTGCTGGCCACAGTGCTCAAACCCTTGCTGGTGCCGGCGGTGATCGCCCAGATGTCCGGGGTGGGCGGTCTGTTGATTCTGGGGATCGGTATGAACATGCTCAGAGAAAAAAAAATCAAGGTGGGGAACATGCTTCCCGCTATTTTTATTCCATTGATCTGGTTTGTGATCCAGGGATTGCCGGGAGTGGCGTAATCACCCATGTCCATGAAAGACAGCCTGCTTTATGTGTTGACCATTATCATCTGGGGCTCCACCTGGATCGGCATTAAATTCCAGCTGGGAACCGTGGACCCCATGGTGTCGGTGGTGTACCGGTTTGCCCTGTCCTCGGTGATTCTGCTGGTTTTCTGCAGGTTGCGGGGCCTGTCTTTGAAGTTTTCATTCAAGGACCATGGTTTTATGGCATTGCTGGGCCTGCTTTTATTTTCCGTGAACTACTGGCTGGTGTATGTGGCGGAAGTGTATCTCACCTCGGGCCTGGTGGCGGTGCTGTTTTCTTCGATTGTGTTTCTGAACATTGCCAACGGGGCATTGTTTCTCGGGGCCCCGGTGGAACGGAAAATGGTGGTGGGGGCTGCCGTCGGGATTGTAGGGATCGGCCTGATTTTCATGCATGAGATTGAATCCTTTGACCTGACGGACAAAAATCTGCTGGGGATCGCTTTTGGATTTTCCAGCGTGCTGCTGGCGTCTTTGGGAAACATCACATCCGCCCGAAATTCCAGAGCTGATATCCCGGTGATTCAGGCCAATGCCTTTGGCATGGGGTATGGGGCCCTGGCCCTGGCGATCCTGGCCATCAGCCTTGGCAAATCCTTTGATTTTTCCATGACCCTGCCTTATGTGGGTTCCCTGTTTTACCTGGCGGTGTTTGGTTCCATTATCGCTTTTACCAGCTATCTGACCCTGATCCGTTCTCTGGGGGCGGACAAGGCCTCTTACAGCATCATGGTGGTTCCGGTGGTGGCGCTGATTATTTCCTCTTTTGCGGAAGGCTATATCTGGAGTGTTTCCGCCATCGCCGGGCTCATCCTGGTGGTGGGCGGCAATTTTCTGGCCCTGCACCGGCCATCGCCAACGGCTTGAGCGGTATTTGTTGCTAAAAGGTCTGTGCCTCAGACCCGTGCCGGGCGGTCCCTGTGGGTCTCACCCTCTGCCGTGTTTGACAGGGAGTAAGGGCATGCTGCGCGGAACGGCAAAAACTGCGGGCAGGTATGTCCTCAGACAGTTTGCCGTTCTTGACGCTTTGCATGCCCAACTCCCTGTACCAAACGCGTCAGAATGGGATTCCGACCCCCAGGGACCGCCCGGCACTAGTCGCTGGCGACAGCGGTGAACAAAGGTCATATTTCATGCATCGGTCCTTTTTTGCATAGCGGAGCCCCTGTCGGGGGTGCCTTGCTGCCGGACTGTCGGAGCCACTCCGTGGATTCCTGTCCGGCAGCAAGGCACCCCGACAGGGGCGGCACTCTCTCGAAGCGGCTCCTCCTGCAAGGATGATCTGATAAACCCGTTGCAACGATTGATACATCTGTGGTATTTAACACTGTTATGAAACAATATGTCATAGATGGGCTGCGGCCCCAGGATTTTCTCCGGTTAAAGGAATACCTGGATGACTACACTCAGGTCGCCGGGATTGTGGGAATCTACTGGCTGCCCCTGGAAAAAGAAGTGCTCACACCTGTTCAGGCAGATCACAGGGATTGTGCGCCCCATGTGTTTGCCCTGAAACTGGAGCAGACCTCACTGGCCTGTGAACTGCTGGTCAGAACCCAAAAACAGATCCGATGCGACTGCATGGCCTATGCCACAAGAGATCAGCGGAACTGGTTGATTGATCAGACCGATGCCATTCTTGAAAAGCTGGACATTCGCATTTAAAAATATATTGGAAGTCACATGCTTAAATTAATACCATTGGGCGGGCTGGGAGAAATCGGCCTGAACATGATGGTGGTCGAATATGACGATGCCATGTTCATCATCGATGCGGGCCTCATGTTTCCGGAAGATTACATGCTGGGCGTGGATATCGTGATCCCGGCCATGGATTATATCCGGGAAAACAGTAGAAAAATTCACGGCATCATCATCACCCATGCCCATGAAGACCATATCGGGGCGTTGCCCTATCTGTTGAAGGAAATCCGGATTCCGGTCTATGGCACGGCCTTTACCCTGGAAATTGTCAGAAACAAACTCGTGGAATTTGAACTCAACACCCGGGTGGATCTCAACGTGGTCAATCCGGGTGAGACCCTGTCCATGGACCCGTTTGAAATCGAGTTTATCCGGGTGAGTCATTCCACCATCGAAGGCGTGGGCCTGGCCATCCAGACCCCGGAAGGGGTGGTGATTCATACCGGAGATTTTCGGATCAGTCATAACACAGACCCCTTGAAAAACACGGACCTGTCATCTTTTGCCCGATATGGGGAAAAAGGGGTTCTGGCGTTACTTTCCGACTCCACCAATGTGGAGGTGGAAGGGTATACCATGTCTGAACAGGAAGTGGCCAAGAATCTGGGAAAAGTGATTTTTGCGGCAAGGGGCCGGGTGATTGTGACCTTGTTTGCCTCCAATGTCTTCCGGATTCAGCAGGTGATCGATATTGCCGTGAAAAACGGGCGCAAAGTGGTGTTCAACGGCCGGTCCATGGAGCAGATCGTTGCCGTGGCGGTCAAGCTGGGCCATATATCCTGTCCGCCGGATACGATAATGGACATCAAACAGATCAAGAATCTGCCTGACGACAAGGTGCTGATCATCACCACCGGGAGCCAGGGAGAACCCATGTCCGCGCTGGTCCGAATGGCATCGGGCGTGCACAAACACATCCGAATCAAAAAAGGGGACAATGTGATCCTGTCCTCCAAGCACATTCCCGGCAATGAAAAAGCCATCGCCAATATCATCAATAAATTGTATCGCCGGGGCGCGGATGTATTTTATTCCAAATCCGCAGACATCCATGCCTCCGGGCATGCCCACCAGGAAGAACTCAAGCTTATGCTGACCTTGACCAAGCCCGGCTATTTCATTCCCATCCACGGTGAATACAGGCATCTGGTGATCCATGCCCGGCTGGCGGAAAAAATGGGAATTCCCAGAGAGCATGTGCTGGTGGCGGAAGACGGGCAGGTGATCGTGTTTGACCATAAAGGCGGCCGGATCGACGGCCAGGTGCACACCGGCCGGATCATGGTGGACGGCAAAGGCATCGGCGATGTGGGCCGGAGCGTTCTCAAGGAACGGCGGGAGTTGTCCGAAGGCGGGCTGGTGGTGGTGACCATGATCATTGACGAGGAAACCGGGGTGGTGCTGTACGGCCCGGAACTGATTTCCAAAGGGTTTGTGTTTGATTCTGCCACGGGGCATCTGGTGGATGATGCCCAGTGCGTGATTCTGGAGATTGTGGAAGAAATTGAAGCCGGGATGGATTCCCGGGTGGAACTGATCCGCGCCCGTCTCAAAAAGGCGCTGAAACAATATTTTTCCTATACCATCAACCGCAAGCCCCTTATTGTACCTGTCATTATTGAAGTATGAAAAAAGAACTGATTTCACTGCTGCTGCTGTTTTTGATCATTTTTTTTGCAGTCAGCCTGTTTTCCTTTCATGCCCAGGATCCGGCAATCGGCAATGATCCTTTGATCGTGCCTGCCGGGATTCACAATCTGTTTGGCCTGGTGGGCGCCCATGTGGCCGGTTTTTTTGTTTTTCTGTTCGGAGTGGGCGCGTTCTGGATTCCCGTGATTCTGTCGTTGATCACCCTGTGGTATATCAAAGAAAAATCTTCCCGGGTCATGTGGCTGACCCCGGCCGGTGGAATGATTCTGATGATCTGTACCGGGGCCGGTTTTTTTCTGTTCAAAGATGCGTATGCGTTTTCCGGCACCCTGGTGCCGGCCGGCGGATGGGTCGGCAGTACTGTGGCAGGATTCCTTCTGACCTATGTCAATTCTCTGGGATGTATGATTGTTCTGGTGTTTTTTGCCGTCATCGGATTTATTTTCGCCACCGGTATTTCCATGGTGACGCTGGGCACAATAGTGTATCAGAAAACATCGCTTCTGGCGGCAGTCATGCTCCGGGAATTGAAACAATTCTCTAGGTATCTGGGGCATGGGATCGAACAGATGAAATCTGGTTGGCAGTCCTATCGAATGGCGCGTGCGGCCCGTTCAATGACCATGGATATGCCAAAGGCCTTGATCCAGAATCAACCGCCAACCGATTCTTCACAATTGGAAGCGGATCTGCCGCACCCGGATACGTCAAATTCAAAAAATGCCGGGGATCAGGATGACAGTGATGCCATTGACCTGGATGATGTGTTTTCTCCCACCATTGTGGCCCCCCAGGTGGATACGAAAGAATATATACCGGACAGCGGGCTGGGGGATATCCGGCAGCCGGAAGCGTTCAAGCTGCCGCCCATCAGTTTTCTGGAGGAAAAAGTCAAGATCCGGCGGGAAATCGATACGGATAAATTGCAGCAAAAGGCCCGGATCCTGGAAACCAAACTCAATGATTTCAATGTCAAGGGCGATGTGGTGGAGATCCTGCCGGGACCTGTGATCACCACATTTGAATACCGGCCGGCTCCGGGGATCAAGCTGTCTAAAATCACCGGACTTTCCGATGATCTGGCCCTGGCCCTGAGCGCGGTGAGCATCCGGATTGTGGCTCCTATCCCGGGCCGGGATGTGGTGGGCATCGAGATTCCCAATGACGAACGGGAAATGGTGAACCTGCGGGAAATGGTCGCATCCAGGGATTTCATCCAGTCAGATTCCATGCTCACTTTGGGCTTGGGCAAGGATCTCATGGGGCGGCCGGTGATCACCAAGATGGACAAAATGCCCCATCTGCTCATTGCCGGAGCCACGGGCACCGGGAAAAGCGTGGGCCTCAACGCCATGATCATCAGCCTGTTGTACAAGGCGACCCCGGATGATGTCAAGTTCATCATGATCGATCCCAAACGCATCGAGCTCTCGGTTTACAATGACATTCCCCATTTGATTTCCCCGGTGGTCACGGACATGAAAAAAGCCACCAACGCCCTTTTCTGGGCCGTGAAAGAGATGGAGCGGCGGTATGAGCTGCTGGAGGAAAATGGGCTGCGGAACCTGGCCCAGTACAATGACATGGTCCGGGAAAAGAAACGATCCGGGCGTGACCATGGGGCTGGGGATGATCCGGAACACGAGACCGGCGACGATCCGCCGGTCTCAGAACCGCTTCCCTATATCGTGGTGATTGTGGATGAGCTGTCGGATCTGATGATGGTGGCATCCAAGGATGTGGAGTTTGCTTTGACCCGGCTGGCCCAGATGGCCCGGGCCGCAGGTATTCATATTATCATCGCCACCCAGCGGCCGTCCGCGGATGTGCTCACCGGCACCATCAAGGCCAATTTCCCTACCCGGATCTCTTTTCAGGTCTCTTCCAAGATCGACGGCCGGATCATCATGGACCAGGGCGGGGCTGAAAGCCTTCTAGGGAACGGAGACATGCTGTTCTGCCCGCCCGGGACCGGAAAACTCATGCGGATCCAGGGGGCTTATATATCTGAAAAAGAAATTGCCAAAATTACCGGTTTTCTCAAAGAGCAGCGCACCCCGGAATATGATGAAAATGTCACCAAAGGGGATGACGAGGAGGAGGTCAGGGAATTTGATGAAGCTGATTATGACGAAAAATATGATGAGGCTGTGGCCGTGGTTACCCAGTCCGGCCAGGCTTCCATTTCTTATGTGCAAAGACGGCTTCGCATTGGATATAACCGGGCGGCCCGGCTCATTGAAATCATGGAACACGAGGGCATTATCGGCCCCCAGATCGGCACCAAACCCAGAGAGATCCTGGTGAAAAACTATGACGAAAATGGATTTTGATTTTCTTCATGCCGTCAAAGGATTTATGGCGGATGAAGAAGCAACGCGGCTTCATGACCTGGCTCTGGCTGCCGCACCCCTGGGTCCGATTCTGGAGATCGGTTCCTATTGCGGTCTTTCCGCAGCAGTGATCGGATGGGCCTGCAAACAGACCCACAGTACCCTTTTTTCCATTGATCACCATACCGGATCCGAAGAACAGCAGCCCGGAGAGCAATATTTTGATCCGGACCTGTACGACAAAACCATGGGACGGATCAATACGTTCCCGTTTTTTTTTAAAACCATTGAAACCGCCGGTCTTGCAGATTTTGTGGTTCCCATGGTCTGCGCATCCACGGTGGCCGGCAGGATGTGGCGCACCCCTTTATCCATGGTATTTATCGACGGGGGGCATTCCTTTGATGCAGCGTATCAGGATTTTCTGATCTGGTCTCCCCATGTCATGGCCAATGGGTTTCTGGTTTTTCACGATATTTTCCTGGATCCGGCTTTAGGCGGACAGGCGCCCAGGCAGGTTTATGACATTGCCCTGCAGACCGGCGATTATATTGAGCTTCCCATGACGAACACCCTGGGGGTATTGCAGCAAAAACCGGTGTGAGAAAGAAAAATCATGACCCATGCCGGTTCCGGCATACCCCGGGATCTATGCCGGTCATGTCAGATCAGATGTCTGTTTCCTGAAATACAGTACCCGGCTTTTTCCCAGCAGAGGATTGAACAATCGATCCAGAAACCGGGTGACTTTCGGTTTTTTCATCATATCCCACACCAGCAGCCGGTGATACAGATTCACCAGAAACGCATTACTGCGGTTCACCCCCACCAGGCATTTGAGCCACCAGTAAGGGGTGTGGATGCTGTGGGCAAAATGAGACCCCAGAAATGTCATGGGGTGGTCCGTGATTTTTTTCACCAGCTCTTTTTTGCGGTAGATTCTCACATGTCCCATGTCTGCGGCCGTATAGTCATCCGACAGATGCCAGCAGATTTTTTCCGGATAAAACCGGGGCACACTGACCGCCAGGATCCGGCCAGGCTTAAGAATCCTTACCAGTTCCGATATTGCCGTCTCATCATCCGGGATATGTTCCAGGACCTCGGAACAGATGACCGCATCAAAGCAGTCGTTTTTGAAGGGCAGGCGGGTGACATCCATGCGCGACAGATCGAACCGGGCGCAGGCCAGATCATTCAATGCCTGATGAAATGCCAGTTTCTCCCGGGTGGTCTTCAGGTTGTCATATCCGAAATCCGCCCCGATACACACGGTGTGGGGTATCCGGCAGGCCTCGACCATATGCCGGCCTTCGCCGCATCCCATGTCCAGAATCCGGTCCCCGGACCGGATCTCGAGCCGGGCAAAATCAATGGTAATCATGGATAATGTCTCTGTACGCCTTAACGGTTTTTTGGGCTGTGGCCTCCCATGTGAAATGAGCCATCACCCGGTCATACCCTTTCTGGGCCAGGATTTCCCGCCGGGCCGGGTCATCTAAAAGCTTGAGAATGGCTGTTTCCAGGGCCGCACTGTCCCCCGGGGGGACCAGTTCGGCCGCATCTCCGGCCACTTCCGGCAATGCCCCGCCCGTGGTGCAGATCACCGGGATCCGGCAGGCCATGGCTTCTCCCACGGGCAGTCCGAATCCTTCGTACAATGATGGCACCACCGCCATCGTGGCTTTGGCATATTCCAGGCAAAACCGGGTTTGGCTGATCCGCCCGGTAAATTCAATATAGGGTGCCAGGTCCAGCTGCCGGATCAGCCGCTCCACCCCGCCGTTTTTTTTGGGGGACCCGATGACCACCAGGGAAACCCGTCTTTTTTTGACAATGTTTTTAACGGCATAAAGCAGATGATACAAGCCTTTGAGCGGGGTGTCCGCTGAATTGGTCACAATAATCCGGTTGTTGATTTTTTTCACGGTTTCCAAAGGATGAAAACTGGCGGTATCAATGCCGTTGGGAATGATGGAAAACCGGTTTTCAGGAATGGAAAATTCCTTTGAAATATCCTGTTTGGATACCGTGGAAACCGTGAGAATCCTGGGCAGTTTTCTGGCCACTTTTTTTTGCATGTGGATAAAGGAATACCACCGCAAGGCTTTGATTTTTTTGTAAAAAGACCGGGTGGCTTTCACCGCCAGCCGGCGATCCACGGTCATGGGGTGGTGGATGGTGGCGGTGACCGGCACTTTTTTCATCAAAGACAGCAGGCCATAGGACAGACTCTGGTTGTCATGAATGATGTCATACCGGGATTCTCTGCCTTTCAAGTGACGCACCACCCGCTTGCCAAAGGTCCAGGGTTCCGGATATCCCATGGTGCACACATCCAGCCATTCCATCAGGTTGATCCAGTCGGAAAGTTCTGAAATACTGGGGGTGCGGAACAGATCATTGGGGTTGTACAGATCCAGGGTCCGGAGCATGGTCAGTCCGGCATGCCCGTTGAGCTGGGGATCCGGCGGTCCGGCAATGACCTCCACCTGATGCCCTAAGTCAGACAATGCCCGGCTTAAATGCCGGATATACACGCCTTGGCCGCCGCAATGGGGGTTGCTCCGATAAGACAGTAAGGCTATTTTAAGTGTTGAGTTCATCAAAGAAGTGTTTGGTGCGCCCGGCTGGAATCGAACCAGCGATTTTCAGCTTCGGAGGCTGACGTCTTATCCACTGGACTACGGGCGCATGGAAAAAACAAACGTGAATATAACAGATTGTCAAAAAAAATCCAGATCAAATTTTTCCTTGGCCTCTCCGGCAACGTATAAAGACCCGGCAATACACACGGCATCTTGTTTGCAAGTGTTTGAAATTGCGTATGATACAGCATCCGATACCGTTTCGATTACCTGGATTTGTCCGTTGAAAATTTTTTCGGCTGCCACCGTCAGCACAGCCGTCGGCAGGCTTCGATCGATTTTTGCCCGGGTAATGATCACCCGGTGGGCCACGGAAAGCAGATATTTTAGCATGGCTTCATAGGGTTTGTCATCCAGAATACCGATGACCAGGGTCAGTTTTCTGCCGGCCAGGGTGGTGGACAGATATCTGGCCAACACCTGGGCTGCTTTTAAATTGTGGGCCCCATCCAGGATGACCAGGGGATTCTGCTGAATCACTTCCAGCCGTCCGGGCCATCGGGTGCCGGCCAGCCCCTGTTTGACCAGTTCAGACGTCAGCTGGTACCGGCAATCGTTTTCTTTGTGGCGGTCAAAAATCAACTCACATGCGGCCAGGGCCATGCCCAGGTTTTCTTTTTGATGGTCTCCGGGCAACGGCGGTGTGATGTCTGGAATGCGAAAATTCAGTCCCCGATATGTGACGGTTGCTTTGTTCGGGGTTTTGCGGACAAAAAAGTCCTGTTTATACTGATACATCGGCGCATTTTTTTCTTTGGCAATCTGCTTGAGGGTGCGGATTCCCGACGGCTGGCTCACACTGGTGACCAGCGGGGTAGCGGATTTGATGATCCCGCCTTTTTCCGTTGCCAGAGCCTGGATGGTGGTGCCCAGATACTGGGTGTGTTCAATGGACAGATTGGTGATCACGCCAACGGCGGGTTCGATAATATTGGTGGCGTCGAATCGCCCCCCCATACCGGTTTCAATCACAGCCCAGTCCACCTGTTGTTCGGCAAAATAATAAAAAGCCATGGCAGTGGCAATCTCAAAGAATGTGGCGTTTCTGTCACCGATATCCGCAGCATTCACGGCTTCATACGCTGAAACTACGTCTGCATCCGAAATCATCTGCCCATTGATGCAGATTCGTTCGTTGAATCGGACCAGATGGGGGGAGGTGTATATACCGGTTTTAAAACCGGCCGCCTGTAAGATGGCAGCGATATAGGTGGCCGTGGACCCTTTGCCGTTGGTACCGGCCACATGCACACAAGGATATTTTTTTTCAGGATGGCCCAGACGTGCCAGGATATTCTGAATGGTTTCCAGCTCCAGTTTGATACCGAATCGGCCCAGCTGGTAGATTTTTTCAAGACACTTCTGGTAGGTTTCCGCCATGGTCAGCACATAAAAATCCCGGCATTCCTTGGATCAAAACGGTCTGCCGGGACAGGTTTAAATGGTTTATTTGCGTTTTCTGCGGGATTTGGAAGCTGCGATCCGCTGTCTACGCATTGCTTCGCGCATCTTACGTCTTCGGTATTGACACGGTTTTTCAAAATGCTTTTTCACTTTGAGCCGTTTGAAGAGTCCATCATTCTGGATTTTTTTCTTCAAAATTCTCAACGCTTTTTCAACATCGTTGTCAATCACTGTGACAGTAATTTCTTTCAAAAAACATCGCCCCTTTCATGGTGGATTTAAATACGCAAAATATTCATAACCCGACTTTATATCAAACCCCAATAATGAATGCAAGTAAAACTTGGATTACAGTTTGGACAGCAGCTCGTCAGTGACCTCATTGAGCGGGGCTTCGCCGGTCAGCGTGATATATTTGATGGTATCATCCTTGGCTGCCAGGTTTTTAAAGTAATATGCGGCCGCCAGGGTGCCCGTGTCCGTGTCGTAGTAAATGGAATGGCGTTTGTCAATGGCGGTTTCGTCCTGGTCGTCATCTCTGGCGCTCAAAGCACCGCCGCACACCCGGCATTTGTCTCCGTCCGGTTTGATGGCATCGATGAAAATGTTGTTGGGATGGTTGTTGTCGTTTTCACACAAACGACGGCCCATGATCCGGTTTTTGGCCACCTGCCGGTCCAGAATCATTTCAATGACATAATTGAGCTTCATGCCGGCTTCTTCCAGGGATGCGTGCAGTTTTTCCGCCTGGAGCTTATTTCTGGGAAATCCGTCCAGAAGCCATCCATTTTTGCAGTCCTCTTTTTGCAGCCGGTCCAGCACCATGGGGATGGTGATCTCGTCGGGCACCAGATCGCCTTTGTCGATATAGGCTTTGGCTTTTTTGCCCAGCTCGGTGCCGCCTTTGATATTTTCCCTGAAAATACCGCCGGATTCAATGTGGGCAATATTGAATTTATCTTTGAGAATGGCACCCTGGGTGCCTTTACCGCTGCCGTTGGGTCCGAAAAATAAAATGTTCATAAAATCTCCTTTTTTATCCATGAATTAAACATGTCAAACAAACATGTCTCGCATTTTAAACAACCTTTTCTACTTATAAGAGGTGTCCGGGTTTGTCAAGATAAAGCCGGTATCAATCGGGGCTGCTGGATCAAACGGTGCAGGGAAAAAATGAATGGAATGTCTGCATAAGGCCGGGCCGGTAAATTATTTGGATTAGTGCTTGAATGTCAAATGGGGAATTGGTATTAAAAGGCGGTTGTTATGCATGCACAAACGCAAGTTAACATAGAGGTTCGGGAAGGGGGAAACATGACGGAATTAATTGATGTCAGGGCAAGGGAAATCATCGACTCCAGGGGCAATCCCACCGTGGAAGTGGATGTGGTGCTGGCGTGTGGTGCCAGGGGCAGGGCAGCCGTGCCGTCCGGGGCCTCCACCGGCACCCGGGAGGCACTGGAGCTCAGAGACAATATGGATAACCGGTTTCTGGGCAAAGGCGTGCTCAATGCCGTGGCCAATGTCAACGAGGTGATTGCGCCGGAGATCATCGGGTATGATGCCATGGACCAGGCCGGGCTGGACCGGACCATGATGGATATCGACGGCACGGAAAACAAATCCCGTCTGGGGGCCAATGCCATTTTAGGTGTTTCCATGGCTGCGGCCAGGGCTGCGGCCCAGGCCTGTGACCTGCCGCTGTACCAGCATCTGGGCGGGATCAACGCCCGGATCATGCCCGTGCCCATGATGAATATCATCAACGGCGGAGCCCATGCCGCCAACAATCTGGATATCCAGGAATTCATGATTCTGCCTTATGGGGCCCCGTCTTTTGTGGAAGCGGTGCGCATGGGTGCGGAAACCTTTCATCATCTGAAAAAAATTCTCAAGAAAAAAGGCCTGAGTGTCGGGGTCGGAGATGAAGGGGGATTTGCACCGGACTTAAGCTCTAACGAACAGGCCATTGAATATATTATTTCCGCCATCGAAGCGGCCGGATACCGGCCGGGCAGTGATATCGGCATCGGTCTGGATGCGGCGGCCTCTGAATTTTACAAAGACGGCAAATATCATTTTCTGTCCGAAGGCAGGGACCTGTCCGCTGACGAGCTGATGGATTATTATGAAACCCTGATTGAAAAGTATCCCTTGTTTTCCATTGAAGACGGCCTGGCAGAAGGAGACTGGGATGCCTGGGAACGGATGACCGAGCGCATGGGGGATCGGATCCAGATTGTGGGGGACGACATTTTTGTCACCAACCCGGATATTTTTAAAAAAGGCATTGAATCTGGCATCGGCAATGCCATTTTAATTAAGCTCAACCAGATCGGCACGGTCACCGAGACCCTGGACACCATCCAGATGGCCAAGGATTCCGGTTACACCACGGTGATATCCCACCGGTCCGGTGAAACCGAAGATACCTTTATTGCGGATCTGGCCGTGGGTGTGAACGCCGGACAGATCAAGACCGGGTCCATGTCTCGAAGCGACCGGGTAGCCAAATACAACCAACTGATCCGGATCGAAGAAAGACTGGGAGCCGGGGCCAGTTTCATGACCCATCTTTTTGGATAATTATTATGGCTGAAAATACCAAATATATTTTTGTCACCGGTGGGGTCCTGTCCTCTTTAGGTAAAGGGTTGGCCTCCGCCGCCATCGGAATGCTGCTGGAAAGCCGGGGGCTCACGGTCACGATCCAAAAACTGGATCCTTACATCAATGTGGACCCCGGCACCATGAATCCGTTTCAGCACGGGGAAGTCTATGTCACGGATGACGGGACTGAGACGGATCTGGATCTGGGGCATTATGAACGGTTCACCCATGCCCGGCTGGGAAAAAGCAACAATTTCACCACGGGAAAGATTTACCACCAGGTGATCACCAAAGAGCGCAGGGGCGAGTACCTGGGCGGCACCGTGCAGGTGATCCCCCATATCACCGATGAGATCAAGCAGAGCATCTGCCTGGTATCCAATGATGTGGATGTGGTGATTGTGGAGATCGGGGGCACCATCGGGGACATTGAATCTCTGCCCTTTCTGGAGGCGATCCGCCAGTTCAAGGCAGATGCCGGCCCCGGCAACGTGATCTACATTCACCTGACCCTGGTGCCCTATATCAAGACGGCCTGCGAGGTCAAGACCAAACCCACCCAGCACAGTGTCAAGGAACTGCGCAGTATCGGGATCCAGCCCGATATCCTGTTGTGCAGAACCGAGCATTACCTGTCCCAGGATATCAAGGACAAGATCGCGCTGTTCTGTAATGTGGAATCCGATGCCGTGTTCACGGCCAAGGATGTGGACTGCATCTATGAGGTGCCGCTGGTGTATAACAAGGAAGGCCTGGGCACCAAGATTCTGAAAAAACTCAATATCTGGGCCAGAAGTCCGCGGCTTGATGAATGGCGGGAGATGGTGGAAAAGCTCAAACATCCCCGGTTCAGTGTCAGGATTGCCATTGTGGGCAAATATGTGGATCTCACCGAAAGCTATAAAAGCCTGAACGAGGCCCTGACCCATGGCGGAATTTCCAATGAGGCCCGGGTTGATCTCCAGTTTGTGGATTCCACCACATTGACGGAAAAAAATGTGGCGGAAGTGCTGTCTGCCAGTGACGGAATCCTGGTGCCCGGCGGATTCGGTTCCAGGGGCATTGAAGGAAAAATCCTGGCGGCCCGGTATGCCCGGGAAAACAAAGTGCCTTATTTCGGCATCTGTCTGGGTATGCACATGGCCGTGATCGAGATCGCCCGGCATCTGGCCGGCATGGAAGATGCCAATGGCGAGGAGTTTGATCCGGATACGCCTTACCCGGTTATTTACCTGATGAAAGAATGGTTTGACGAGCAGACCGGCCAGGTGGAAAAGCGGGATGAAACATCCGATAAAGGCGGCACCATGCGGCTGGGCGCGTATCCCTGCCGGCTGGTGCCCGATACTTTTGCCTTCAATGCCTACAAGCAGGAAAATATTTCAGAGCGGCACCGCCACCGGTATGAGTTCAACAATGCCTACAAGGAACGTCTGGAAAAAGCCGGCCTGGTCATTTCCGGGACATCGCCGGATCATGAGCTGGTGGAAATTGTCGAACTGGCAGATCATCCCTGGTACTTAGGGTGCCAGTTCCATCCGGAATTCAAGTCCAGGCCCATGGATCCCCATCCCTTGTTCAAGGCGTTTATCCGGGCATCCTTGAAAAACGCCAAAAAATAAACCCAGAGGAAATTTTTCATGGCAACTGCGGTGATCATCAAAAACCAGACCATCCGGCTCCAGGCCCTGCTGGGCAAAGGAACCGGTAATCACGGGGTGGTGATCACCCATCCCCATCCATTGTATGGGGGGAATATGGTTAACCCCGTGGTGGTCCGGACCGCGTCTGCTTTTGCTCAGCAGGGATTTACCACGTTGCGGTTCAATTTCCGGGGCACGGGCGGCAGCTCCGGCATGTACGACAACGGCCATGGAGAACAAACCGATGTCATTGCAGCGCTTGAATTTCTCAAAGACCAGGGCTGCGACCCCCTTTATCTGGCGGGCTACTCTTTTGGATCCCGGGTCAATGCATCGGTCATGGCCGGCGGTTATGACATTTTTGATCATATCATGATTTCACCCCCCGTGGCTTTCATGTCTTTTGACGATATCGCGGCATTGCCGTCCACCGGCCTGGTCATCACCGGCCAGAACGATGAAATCGCTCCGCCTGGCAGAATCCAGGCCCATCTGGACCGCTGGGGGATTACGCCGCGGGTTGAGGTTATTCCGGGGTGCGATCATTTTTACGCAGGACACTTGGATTCCCTTCACCAAAGCCTTTCTCACTATTTTTCATAAGCCCTCCTGCACCGACCACGGATTTCCTATAACACCTATGCCCTGCCGGACACAACAAATGATGAAAGTATAAGCACTCAGGTATTCGCTTAACACTTTCATATAAATACCCAGTCAATTCCTGTTACTTAGTTTAAAAAAATCGGAAATTTCCGGAAGTTTCCATATTAGTCTAATAGAAATACAACAAGCTCTTATATTTCTATAAAATTAGCATAATATCGAAAAAAGTTGAATTTTTATCAAAAAAGTTCTTGACAAATCGATCTAATTGAGAGTAGTGGTGTATGGTATGGAAGATTATATCAATATTTATTACATTCAATCGGCTTGACCACCGGGTCGAAACAGGGGGGGAAGTGTTTCGTTATATGGGAAATTCTGATGTAAAAGAAAATCATCTGAAAAAAATCAGGATTGAGCTTGGACTTACAATTACTGCGCTTTCTCGGCTGGCCAATGTCAGTACCAAAGTGATCAGTCAAACCGAGCGGATGTTGACGGATCCAACCCAGGTGACAAAGAGCAAAATTGTAAAAGGCTTGAATGAGGCCCTGTCAACCAATGAGAGAAAAATCGATTATTCAACGGTTTTTCCCAATGACAGCTTTTAGAATTTTTTCCAGGGATTGAGATTGATTTATGTATAAAGAATACTATTTAATGCAGGATGAGCCGTTTGCGGCCTTTCCCTCGCCGTATCTCTTTTACAAATCCAAAAATCATATTAAAGCCTGGAAGAATATTGTTCACAACCTGCAAAAAAAAGAACCAGTGGTCATGGTTGCCGGTGAATATGGCACCGGTAAAACCCTGCTTTGTCTGAAAATGCTTCGGTTCATGGAAAAATACAAGGTACAGCCCCGGATTCACATCCCCTCACCCGGGTATGATTTTTCCATGGTACTTGAAAAAATTGCCAAAGAACTCGGTCTAAATGTTGATTCAGGCAATATGGCGGAATTCAGACGTTCGATATATGAATATTTTGAAACAGATTCGTCTGCCAAAACCCGGTATCTTTATTTGATAATAGATGATATCCATGAATTTGATTATGCATTCATTTCTGAACTGACAAAACTGATTACTTTTAATTATAATGGATATTTTCCCATAAAACTTTTTATGTTCGGCCATAAGAGTTTTATGAAAAATCTGGAAAAACGGAATCTGATTTCTTTTAAACAGCGGGTTCGGGTGGTGACACTGGCGGCTTTAAATATGCCTGAAGTTACGGAATATATCTATTTCCGTCTGATTTCGTCCGGTGCAGCCGGCAGTCCGGTGTTCAATGAAGAAGCCATTGCTTTGATAACGGAAGTGAGCAGGGGATTACCGCGACTGATCAACAAAATCTGTGACAGCAGTCTGGTCGTCGCTTATAAACGGCGGGTCAATGTCATTGACAGATCGGTTGTGGCGATTGCGCTGGCGGAAGAGGGTATTGTTGATTTTGATGATCATGTCGGGTCGGCTCAGACATCCCGGGCGCAAGTGGCTGTTGCAGAGAATTCGACATCAGCCCGCACATATCGATCAGATCGATCAGAACCCAGGGTGATGAGACATCCGGTCCAAGAACCCGTAAGGGAGCCGGAGTCTTTGCGAAAAACAGAGGCGGGAAGACAGGTCAATGACCTGTTTACCGATTCGGAACAGAGAAACCAATCCAAAGAAAGGAAACGTTTTTCAACCATGGATTTGAAGAAAAGCGCGTTTATCGATGGCAAGACTTTGACCATTGCCTGCCTGATCCTTTTGATTGTGCTGATGATGCTGTTTTTCGTCAGAGATATTCGGATGAATTCCATGCCGGCGCCCGAGAATATGCTGCAAAACGGTACTGGCAGTGTGATTACAAAACCCATTCAATACCCCATGTCGGAACAAAAAAAGGAAATAGTGGTAAAAAAATATATTTTCCGGCCTGAGCCGGATGCAGCAGTTCTTCCAACGCACGAATGGTTTGTCCGACCCGTGGTGGAAGAATTTTTTGATACTCAGACACAAGACAGTCCCTTGGTGACCGAATCAGATACAGCGGAGCCGGTTTTGTATGACAAACATGTGACTCAAATTTTCAACCAGAATGGATAATGGTTTATGATGAACGGGGAATTGACACAACCGTCTTATTTAAAACAATTTCTGGCTGCTCAGAAAGGTAAACAACCGGGTTCTTCCAAGCCGGTTGCCGGCAGTTACCGGGACAGTTTTTTGTCGAAACCTTTGACGGATTCATCAAGTGAAACAGAAAGCGTTGAAAAATCCGGAGACACTTCAGCGCAAAATTCTTGTCAAAAACCCGCTGTCACATCATTTGAAAAAAAAGAAAATCTAATCTGGAAAAACAATGCAGCTCGATTCCCGGAAGATGAACTGCCTTCCCTGTCCGCCAAATCTGTTAAACAGCTGGAATCCAATTTCAGAGAATTGATGATGGTGGAAGCCAATATCGATCCACTTGTCAAGCTGGGCAATGCATTGTATGTGTCTTCGTGTTTTAATGGAGAGGGCAAAACCATTTCAGCGATCAGCACTGCGTTTGGTCTGGCGTTTTATTCCCAGAAAGAGGTGCTGCTCATAGACGGCAATCACCATAATCCCCAGCTGCATAAATTGTTCGGTGTCAGCCATGGGCCGGGTTTCCTGGATTTCTGTGCGGGAATCGTCAAAATCGAGGATATTGTAATGCCCACCCTGCATAAAGGGCTGAGTCTTGTGACCATTGGATCAGAAGATTTGCCCGGTCCCCGTGAAAAAGAGCTGGAACAGGCACTGGCGGAATTGAGTGTAAATTTCGACTATGTGATATGTGATGGATGTTCCATCATGTCATCGTCCGCTGCCCTTCGGGATATCAAACATTTCACTGCCGGTCTGCTGGTGATCGAATGTGAAAAAACCAGGTGGGAGGTTTTACAGATCGCAGAAGACAAGGTGAAAAAAACCGGTGGTCCCACCCGCTTGGGTGTGATTTTCAACCGGCGGAAATATTATATTCCTTCCATTGTTTATAAATTTATTTCCAAAAAGTGAGACTATGAGACACCGCTATAAATTGATCAGATCCGGTTTACTGATACTTGTTTTAAGCATCGTCTTTTTTTTATCAGGATGTGCTCCCAAATATCTGCCTGAAGATTTTGAAAAGCCTTATCAACGGACCACCTATTCCTTTGATCAGGGAATGTATCCGTCTGATCAGGATCTTTTTCTGGAATATAAAATACAGCCCGGGGATGTGCTGGATGTAATGTTCCAGATCAAAGCCCAGCCCCAGGAAACATTTGTCATCGACCTGTATCACCAGATCAAGGTGGTGTATCCGGATCTGCCGGAACTGAACACGGAGCAGAAAATCATGCCCACAGGCCACATCATCCTGCCGTATATCGGGCAAGTGAAGGTGGAAGGGCTCACTTTGCAGGAGGCCACCAATTTGCTGGAGGAAAAATACCAGTATGTTCTGCTGGACCCTCAGGTGTCGGTGTCGGTCACCAATATGGATGTGCGGATCGAGCAGATCAGACGGGATCTGATGACCGCCCCCCGGGGATTGAGCAAGCTGGTGAATGTAAGGCCGGACGGATTTGCCACTTTTCCTTTGATCGGGAATTTTTTTGTGGCCCATAAATCAATCGATCAGGTCAATGTGTTGATCCAGCAGGAATATCAAGATTATCTGCCGGGCATGCAGGCGGACCTGTATCTGCATGAACAGGCCGGCTCAGCCGTTTATGTGCTGGGAGAAGTCAATGAGCCGGGCACTTACACCATCAAAAAACCCATCAATCTGATCCAGGCCATTACCATGGCCGGCAGCTTTACTCAGGATGCCAAACTGGAAACCGTGGTGCTGTTCAGAAAACATGAGCAGAAACTGATTGCCAGGCGGGTGAATCTGGAAAATCTTTTGACTCTGAAAGACAGTGAAGCATTTTTCTTTTTAAAACCTGAAGATATCGTATATGTGCCCAAAACCCATATCAGCTCCCTGGCTGTCTTGATACAACAGATTGCGGATATTGCTCTGTTCAGGGGCTGGAGTATCGGCGGCGGTACCTTCCAATGGATGGATGATCTGAATCAATGACAGGTTTAAGATACAGGCAGGTGGTATGAAAAGATCCAACGATTATATCAGAAATTTTGTGACCATATTTTTTGCTCAGAAAACCGCTATTTTTATAGTGGCTTTGGTGATTATCGGCGGGGCGTTTTTATATGTTGTGCTGTATCCGCCTCTTTACGCCGCAACCTGTTCGATCATTCTTAAAGGCAGCATTACCGTGAAAAATCCGGAAAGCATTGAAGCCATGCCGACAGATATTGCGATGATGCGTGAAAATGATATTTTTTCCGAGATCGAAATCATCAAAGCCAATGTGGTATCTGAAAAAACAGCCGATGAACTGATATCAAAAGGATTGATCTTTGAAAATATCGTCACGGAAAAGGATCGAAAAGCCGCTGCCAACCGGATCATGTCAAATCTTACTCCGTCCATCAATCCGCGGACCGATACCATCAATATCATGGTCACATGGGATGATGCTGAAAAAGCCAGGATTATTCTGGAGGTGCTGGTCAAACAGTATTTTAATTACCGGTCGGAAATTTTCAAACCCCGGGAGGCGGAAAACTTTTTCGCGGAACAGTTGAGAAAATTCTCCGAAGAGCTGAACCAGCGGGAAAATGAACTCATGCACTTGACCATGGGAATGGAAACCCCGGATTCAGGCATTGCCATGGAAAACAACATGAGAACCCTTGATTCTCTGGAGCAGCAGCTGTTGAGCTTGAAACAGCAGTATTTTGATCAGAAATACAAAGTGGATCTGATGCAAAAAGATATTCAGTCCAGTGACACCTCGTTTTTTTCCTATGTGGGAAATCCCCAGCTCAACGACCTGTCAAATATGGTGATGGAAATTGTCCGACAGCGTAATATTGCAGCCAGGACCTTTCATCCCCAGAGTAAAAAAATACAGAACTATAACAAACAGATCGACGCTGCGTTTGACGGATTCAAAAAAGAGGTCACCAGCTTTCTGGCGGCAGAAAAGAGTCAACTGGAAAATATCAGTCGGAAAATGCAGTTTATTGAAGATCGAATAAAAAAAATTCGGAATGAAAACATGTCGTTATATGAATCATCCGTGCGGGCAAAAATGCTGGAACGGCAGATCGATGTGCTGGAAGATTCCTATACGACTTTTAACAAACGGCTGGAAGAGGCCAAAATATCCAATACCTATCAAACCAGCAGTCTGTTCACCGTCAGTCTGCTGACACGACCGGAAGCCGGCAGGACTCCGGTTTATCCCAATAAACGCAAAGTGATGCTGCTGGGTATTCTCGGGGGAGTCATTTTCGGAATTGCGGCCGGATTTACATTGGAGTTTTTCAACCACACATTTAAAACACCCGAGGATGTTGAAAACAATACAGATATGGTTTATATTTTTTCAATTCCTGAGTAGAGTAGCCTGTGACGACCTGTCTGAAACATTATCAGGAGGCATGGATCTGAAATTGAACAACTTTGGTCAGTATAATCCAAAAAATACAGCCGGATATCGAACTTCCTATGAGTTGTTGAATCGGGGGGTGAACTTGATTTTATCCATATTTTTCATGGTCTTTTCAATTCCCTTGATGGTCGTGCTGATTCCCGTTGTGATTTTTGTGAACGGGTGGCCTTTCATCTATGCCGGGGTCCGTCTGGGGAAAAACAAAAATAAGTTTGTCATGTATAAATTCCGAACATTGCCCGTGGATTTCGAGCAGCAGTATGATGCCCAGCTGGTATCCTACAGCCATGGTTACCGACTTCCCTGGTTCTGCAGATTCATGCGGGATACCCGTCTGGATGAAATTCCGCAATTGTTGAATATTATCAAAGGGGAAATGGATTTCGTGGGACCCAGACCGGTTCGTCCATCGGTCTATAACGCGTTTTGCCGGTCCATCAAAGGATATGACAAACGCTTTAGTGTAAAACCCGGATTGATCGGGTATTCACAGCTTTTCACGCCCCACAGTACCCCCAAACGGATTCGGTCATTTATTGACAACCGGGCCACCCGGTTCAAGAAAAATATTTTGTGCGATACGTTGATCATTCTTCTGGCCGGATTTGGCGTGATCACCAAAACGATTCATTTGTTGAGCCGGATATCTGTAACCCTGACAATGGAAAAAGTGTTGCGCCAATATACGAATAAGCGGGGTCTGGATCGAATCAAGCAAAAAGACGGGCTTGTGGAGTTCTGTGCCGAAACCGGACAGTTTGATTATTTCTGTATGGATTTTGAACCGGACCGGGGAATTTTAAAGGATATCAATGAAGAATATATCCGGGTGGATACCCGGGTGCCGCTGAAAAAAGACCGGGTGATGTTCCGGGCTTTGGCCAAGGTTAAAACCAAACTGGGACAGACTCACCGGAAATCTTTTTTCAGTTATGGCACTGTTTTTAAAGTGTATGAAATTGAGGATCAACGGTATAAATATGCATATATTCTCCGGTATGAACCGGTTTCAGAACTGAATCGGTATTTTGTGGATCAGTATTTTTTAAGAAAAAGCCTGATGCGGTATGTCATCTGAAAATTCCATACTCACCCACCCGGTTTCCCAGTTTTTTTATTATGCCGTATTAAGTACCATTCCCTATTATTTCAGCAATTCTCGGTGAAGGTCTAAAATTCCCAGAAAAATGTCAATCCACCAAAATTCAGTCCGATGTCAGCTGAGAATTAGGATTTTTCAGCCCAAATCGCAGGCATTTATGTATCAGGTTTGTGGAAAATGTCAAGAAAACCGGATAGAAGCCAATAGAGATCCATTGACCTGAAACGGCCTTGATGAATCAGAATCATTTGTTGACCGGGCGAAGCAAATTTTCATGGAGCACGAATATCGGTTGGTGGGGAGATCACAAAACCAAGCAGTGATTCCCAATTTTCGAATATTATGACCCGGATTGTACAACGCAACTGGTTCCAGAATTCTTTTTTTGCACTGAATTTGGCCCTGGCTATTTGGTACAAAGGGTCTTTGAGTTCAATGATTTGATGCATAAAAAAAGCCAGCAGGGTAAACAGGAAAAAATTGAATGATAAGTTCTTTTTTCCATGGCCATAGTTGTGCTCAGCATGATAACCAAGATTTTTCAGGGTATTGAAATTTTCGTTTTCAATTTTCCATTTTGCCCGACCTGCCTTGACAAGCTTTTTCACATTGTTGCCAGTGACCCGGATATCAGTGACCCAGCTGTTTTTATAGGTGATTTTATCTCCATCCCGGATGATGCTGTATTCAAAAAAATTGACCAGCGGTGCTGATTTGTTTCCATTCAACCTGATATCATTGATCCATTCATATCTATGAATGGCGCCCTCGTTATCCTGCCACTCCAAAAGGTGAGCCTGGTCCAGATCCTCTTTTTCTATGAGTTGATCGAATAAAACCTTATGGCTGCTGGGCTTTGCTATCAGAATATATGACATTTTGTTTTGATTGAGAGCCTCAATAAACGGCTGCCTTGAATACAGATCATCGGCTGTAATCACGATCTCCAGTTTTGGATGCTCTTGTCGAATCCGGTTTAAAAAGCGCTTGCCGGCGTTGATCTCACAATCCTGTTTTTTTGAACCATCACTGTTTTTGATTGGTTCCGGTGCCAACGGGACCACCTGTTTTTTTTCTGGATGCACAATAGACGCGCCCAAAACTTTATGGGAGTAATTAATGGTTCCATTTTTGTAACCCTTTGTTAAACATGAGGGGCAGTTGATAGTTTCTGAACTGAAATACTGTGTACCATCAATGGGCAGGAGATACCCCTCATCCAGAAATTGAAAAGGTTGCAACTGATTTCCCCGTTGCAGCAGTCGGAAAAAATCGTTGAAAATTGGAAGCAGCTTTTGAGAAGGTATGGCATCAATGATGTCTCTTAATTGGTTGTCTTTGGGA
This sequence comes from Desulfotignum phosphitoxidans DSM 13687, assembly GCF_000350545.1. GTDB lineage: Bacteria > Desulfobacterota > Desulfobacteria > Desulfobacterales > Desulfobacteraceae > Desulfotignum > Desulfotignum phosphitoxidans. Next base: position 107,746 of record NZ_APJX01000004.1, on the reverse strand, counting down.
ATCGTTTCAACTTGAAACAACGTCTGCAGATTATTCATTTGCGTCTGTTCCTGCAGACGTCTTTGAAATTCGAGCATTGAAGCATCTTGAAAATACATCATGGCAAGGGCGCTCAGACAGGCATCATGCATGGAATGCTTGATTTTTCCAACCTGCCGCATCTCAATCTCAGCGATTTCATTGACGCGGGCTGAGACCGACTTTCTGAGGTTTGAAAAACCAAGTTTTGTTCCAGTATTCAAGCTGATAGCTCCCAAGTATTGTGCATTTGGATAAAGCTATCATAAAATGATAAAAAAGTCTAGTTTATATTTTCAATTATTTCAATTAGTTATAAAATATTTAAATTTCCCGTCAAGGAGATTACGGCTTTGTGATGCCTCAGGCAATGCCAGTGAGATTGGAAAAAATATTACGAAGTAAAAAAAATATCTGATGCATGAAAAGCCGATTTTACAGCATTTTTAGGTTCACCGAGAATTGCTGCTATTATTTTTGGCGTCAGGTGACACCTTTCATTCCTGTGGACTGGTACCTGGCTCTCATTACCAGCGCCATTGTTTTCATCTATCTGATCGTCAGCAAAAAACTCCCGCCTTTTTTTTATAACAACTTAAACAAATGGTTGTTTCTTTTCCTGTTGGTAAATGTTCTGGCCACTTTTCTTTCCCCTTTTCAGGAAGAGGCTTTTTCCGGCATGATCGTGTTGTTCCAGATATATTTCTTCATTTATCTCAACCTGGTGTTTTTAACGGAAAATGGATTGAAAAATATTCTTCCCCTGGTATTGGGTATCAGTGTCGGGTTCAATGGGTTGATCGCCGGACTTGAGTATTTCATGGGTATTCAGATTTTCATGGTTGGCGAGCCGGGCGGTGGGCGTGTGTATGGTCTGACCAGCGGTGCCAACAACATGGCGGTCTGGTCCATTATGGCCATACCGCCGTTGATTTATAAACTCATGACGGCATCGTCACCCGGCCAGTTTTTGGGATGGCTCAGCTTAAACATTTTTGCCATTATGGGACTGATCAGTTCGGAATCCCGGGCCGGTTTTCTTGTATTTCTCATCATGCTGATGCTGATCGTTTACATGAATCGTCATCTGTTTCAACCCCGATTTCTCGGGCTGGTCATATCCGGCATCAGTTTGTGTTTTTTAATGGTGGCCGTGGCGATTCCTGACGAATATTTTGAACGGCAGAAAACGCTTCTGGCGGAAGATCAGTACCAGGACACGGCCTTGCAGAGACGGCAGGCATATATTCGTGTGGGTCTGGCCTCTTTTTTTGAACACCCGGTTTTAGGAACCGGCACTTTCACTTTTCCTCAGGTCTGGGTCAACTCCATTGAATCGCGGTTTTTCAAGATGACGGAACGGGGCGCCCATAACACATATCTGGATATCATGGTGGGACTGGGTGTTGTCGGACTACTGGTGTTGCTGGGATTATTTTTCCGGATTTTCAAAGATTTCATGAATGCTTTGAGCAATTTTGAAATGATCGGGGATGAACCCATGCATGGCATCACTCAGGCGTATCTGGTCTCTTTTGTGTGTCTGGTGGTGTATTGCCTCTTTAAAACCATGCTGGATAACAAAATGTTCATTCTTTTGATTTCCATATCCCAGGTGGTTTATATTCTTTCTTCAGAAAAAAAAGAACAGGTTCATGGATATGCCGGCTGATGGGATCTGGTGGGCTTTTTTTTTGACAGGGGCCGGGATGTGTTTCCTGGTGTTTTTGGGATACCCGGCAAGTCTGTTTTTCCTGGCCAGGATATTTCCCAAAAGAAAGCGCGCGTCATCACCCGGAAAAATGACAGAAAAATCGGTTTCAATGCTGGTGGTCTTCAGAAATGCGGAAACTTTGATTGAAAAAAAGATTCACAATTTTTTGCAGCTGAAATATCCATCGGATCAACTGGATCTGGTTCTGGTTTCCGACGGGTCTACCGATGCATCCAGGCAAATGGCTGGGGCAGCTGAAACCCGGAACTCACGAATCCGGTTTTTTCATTTTGATGCACATCAGGGAAAAATTGCCTGCCTGAATTTCGGTATCACCCAGTGCAAAGGAGATCTCATTGTCTTGACGGATGTGGATGCAATCCTGGATTCAGAATCCATTAGTATTCTGAATGCCTGTTTTGAGGATGCCTCAATCGGAGGGGTGTGCGGACGGCGTGTGGTGGGTAAGACCCGTTCAAAAATTCAGTCCGGACAGAAACAATTTATCCAGTGGGATACATTGATTAAAAAACTGGAAATGGAAAATGCAATGAGCATCACTTCCCATGAAGGAAAATTGTATGCCGTTAGAAAATCATTGTATGTAACCATCCCCCCGGGTGTCACGGATGATGCATTTTTGTCCTTGTCCATTGTCAGGCAGGGGTACGGGTTTGGTTTTGATCCGGATGCCGTCGCGTCTATCCCGGCTCCTTCACGCGATACCCGGCATGAACTGATGCGGCGGAAACGCATCGTATCCACAAGCCTGAACGGGTTGTGGATCAACCGGTCTTTGTTCAACTGGCGGCGATATGGTTTTTTTTCCGCAGGACTGTTCATCAACAAGGTGCTCCGGCGCATGGTCCCTGTTTTTCTGATTTTTGTGTTTGTCAGTTCATTGGCATTGTCTGATTTTTTCCCCATGGCGGTTTGTTTCTGGCTCCAGGTGATCGGGTATGGATATTTTTTTTCATACCCCCTGATCTGGGTCCGACTCCCGGACACTGCCCGCGGGTTTGGCTGGGCCAAAAAGGTTGCTGCAGTCGGGTATTTTTTTTGTGTGGGCATGGCCGGCACCTTGTGGGGATGTATCCATTTTTTTTCAAAAGAAAAGATATCTAAATGGGATCCGATCAAAGAATAGGAATTTTGATCAACTGCCTGGAAATGGGGGGGGCCCAGCAGATGGCTTTGCAGGTGTTTGACCTGATGGAAAAAAAAATGGGGCAGGTGTATTTGATCACTATGGATACCACCCGGGAAATGCCGCTGCATCCGAATCCGGACCGGGCCCGGCAACTGGCAAAAAAAAAGATGTGCCTCAGCCGTCTGGACACAACTCAGCCGGTTCTGAGTAAAATTCTGGCAGCGCCGCTTCAATATGCAAAACTGGTGGGTTGCATCCAAAAAAAAAGGTTGAATGTTTTGATCAGTTTCGAAGACCGGGCCAATATTTTCAACATGCTGGTATTCTCAATCCCCACGCAGATTGTTTCCATTCGTCACCCGATGAAATCGGTTCTGGCGGTCAAGCATCCGGTAAAGAAACTATTGATTTCTCTTTTTTTTACCTTGCTTGTCCGGCGGGTTTCTGTGGCCAATTTCAACAGCCAGGCCTCGATGAAAGAATTTGTTTCTTTGTTTCCCATATCTGAGTCAAAATTGTCCGTGATATACAATTTTTGTGACCATGCCGGTCTGGACCAGCGGAAAACCCTGCTGCCGGCAGATGCCCGGACCCGGGCTCTGCTGGATAAAAATTATATCGTGGCCTGCGGCCGGCTTAAACCGGTCAAAGGATTTTCCTGCCTGATCCGCGCGTTTGAAAAGGTGGCACAATCTGATCCGGATATCCATTTGATTGTGTTAGGGGATGGGCCTTTGAAACAGGAACTGCAAGATCTGGCAGAAGCCCTGGGGCTGAAGGACCGGGTTCTTTTCCCCGGATTTGTCAGTAATATCGCGCCCTGGCTGGCCCGGGCAAAAGTGTTTGTGCTCTCGTCCCAGTCCGAAGGATTTCCCAATGTCCTGCTGGAAGCCATGGCATTGAAAACCGCGGTGGTGTCCGTGGACTGCACGGCCGGTCCCAGGGAGATCCTGAGCCCGGACACCGGTTTCACCCGGAAGACCGATCAGATCGAATGGGCCCCTTTCGGCGTGCTGACCCCGCCTCTGATTCATCTTTATCCCGTATCCGGGAGTCCTTTGGATCCCAGTGAACAGTATCTGGCAGAGGCAATATCGGCCCTGCTGGAAGATCCCCGGCTGCGGGTCCGGTATGAATCGGCCGGATATCAGCGGTCCCTGGATTTTTCAGTGTCTGTCCAGAAAAATAAATGGCTGGACCTGATTCCTTCAGAAAGGGCCAACCGATCAGCCCCTAATTAGCATTGGCAATCAACTGCTTTTAATGGTATGGAAACCCATGGGATACAGATATCTGTCATATGTTTTGAATGAAACCACCCCGGCCTATGGCGATGGCCGGTCCCTGGATGTGGAGCAGATCAATGACATGACCCGGGGCCATACCTGCAACACCCAGGTCTGGCATCTGCCCAACCATGTGGGTACCCACATCGATATGCCCTTGCATTTCTGCCGGAACGGGGCCGGGTTGGACCGGTTTCCCGCAGATTTCTGGATCTGCAATCAGGTGTGCCATATTCGTCTGGCCACCGTCATCCCGGGCCAGATCATCACTCCTTTGGATTTGAAATCCCATGTTCTGCCGCCTTCCACCGACCTTTTGCTGCTGGAAACCGGTTTTGGCGCCCACCGGGGAGAAAACGTCTATATGCTGGAAAATCCAGGCATTGATCCGGAGCTGGCGGATTATTTAAGAAAAACATGCCCTTGCTTGAAGATGATCGGACTGGATATGATTTCATTGTCCAGCTTTGCGGCCAGGGATTTGGGAAGACAGGCCCACAGAGCATTTCTGGACCATGAAGCCCCGATTCTGATCATCGAGGACATGGATCTGTCACAATTGTCTGAAACAAAAGGCATCGAACAGGTCATTGTCAGCCCGCTGCGGGTGGCACAGGGGGACGGGTCCCCGTGCACCGTGATTGCCAAAATCAAAGATAAACAGGAATGATATCATGAAAAATGTATTGTGCACCACCACCAGCTTCGGGTCCGCCTCCCCGGGCGTGCTGGACCGGATCCGCGCCCATGGACTGAACCCGGTGCTCAACCCGTTGAAACGAAAACTCACGGCCCGGGAACTGGAAGACCTGGTGGCGCAGCATGATCCCGTGGGGATTCTGGCAGGCACAGAACCGATACCTTCCCAGAGCCTGGCAGGGTTTCCCCAGACAGTGAAGGTGATCTCCCGGGTGGGGGCCGGCTGGGACAACGTGGCCCGGGATGCGGCGGAACAAAAAGGGATAAAGGTGTTCCGCACCCAGGGGGTGCTGGATGATGCCGTGGCGGAACTGGCCCTGGGCATGATCCTGTCTGCCCTGCGGCACCTGTCCCGGCACAACGCAGATCTCAAAGCCGGCATCTGGCAGAAGCATATGGGCGGGCTGTTAAAGGGAAAAACGGTGGGAATCCTGGGTTTCGGCAGCATCGGCCGGCAGGTGGGGACCCTGTGCCATGCCCTGGGTGCAAAAATCGTTTACACAGACCCGGTCACGGCCCCTTGTGACTGGGCTTCCCCTTTGTCCAAAAAAGAACTGGTGGCAGTGTCGGACATCATCAGTGTTCATGCGGCCGGCAGCCGGGTCCTGCTGGATGCCGATGATCTGGCCGCCTGCCGGTCCGGAGTGATCCTGGTCAACACGGCCCGGGGCGGCATGGTGGATGAACAAGCCCTGTTCCAGGGGCTTTCCTCCGGGGCGATCGGGTTCGCCTGTCTGGATGTGTTTGAAAAAGAACCTTATGACGGGCCGTTAAAGGATCTGGAAAACGTGCTGCTGACCCCGCACATCGGGTCCTATGCCAGAGAGGCCCGGGCCGCCATGGAAGAGATGGCCGTGGATCACCTGCTGGCAGGACTGGGCATATCAACGACATAAAGACCATGACAACAGGACTGAATCATATGAAAAAAGTACTGGTAACCGGCGGGTCCGGTTTTCTGGGCAGCCATATTGCCGACTCCCTGACGGACAGCGGATATGAGGTGGTGATTTTTGATAAATCCCGGTCCCCTTATCTGAAACCCTCCCAGAAAATGATCATCGGCGATATCTGTGATGCACACGAAGTGGATGCCGCGGTCAACGGCTGCGACTATGTGTATCACCTGGCAGCAGAAGCGGATATCGGGGCTTCGGCACAGGATCCGGCCAGGACCATGACCCTGAACGTGGGCGGCACGATCCATTTTTTAAATGCCTGCCTGAAGCACAAGGTCAAACGCCTGGTATTTTCCAGCAGTATTTACGTGTACAGTGATCTGGGCAGCTTTTACCGGATTTCCAAACAGACCTGTGAAAAACTCATTGAAGAATATGCCAAAGAATTTGGATTGAAATTCACCATTCTGCGTTTCGGCTCTCTTTACGGCCCCCGGGCCAATGCGTTCAACGGGATCCACAAGATGATCCGCCAGGCCCTGGAAACCGGAGAGATCCTCCGCCAGGGAGATGATGAAGCGATCCGGGAATATATTCATGTCAAGGACGCAGCAGACATGTGTGTCAAGATCCTGGCCCCGGCTTATGAAAACACCCACCTGATCATCACGGGCCACCAGCGCATGCAGGTGAAAGAACTCATGACCCTGATCAGTGAAATTTTCAACAACCAGCTGAAAATCACCTATAAGCAGGGCATTGACAAACACCACTACAAGGTCACCCCATACACCTATGCGCCCCGGTCTGCCAGACGTATCACACCCGAGGTGTTTTATGACATGGGCCAGGGGATTCTAGAGGTCATCGATGATATTCAGCACAATGATCCGTTGTTCAACAAAACACAAGGAAGTGATTCATGAGAATTCTGGTCGGTATCCCGGTGCGAATGGCATCCACCCGGTTTCCCGGAAAACCGCTGTGCCGCATTTGCGGCACCACCATGGTGGAACATGTGTATCAACGCTGTGCCCTGAGCCGCTATGCCACAGACCTGTTTGTGGCAGCCTGCGATGAGGAGGTGAGAGACCATGTCAAAGGGTTCGGGGGCAATGTGATCATGACCGATCCCGCCATTTCCCGGGCCGGGCTCCGGGTGGCTTCGGCGGCTGAAACCCTGGACCCGGCCAAAGATGACATCGTGGTGGTGGTCCAGGGCGATGAACCCCTGGTGCATCCGGACATGCTGGATCTGGCCATCCAGCCCCTGCTGGATGAACCCGATATTTTTGTGAGCAATCTGTGCCGCAAAATCGACACGGATGAGTGGCAGGACCCGGCCGAAATCAAGGTGGTGTGTGATCTGTACATGAATGCCATGTACATGTCCCGGTCTCCCATTCCTTCCATTGACCATGAAGAGGCCCGGTGCGACTGGTACAAACAGGTGTGCATCATGCCGTTCCGGTGGCAGTTCATGCAGCGCTTCAACCATGAGCTGGCAGAAACCCCGCTGGAACAACAGGAATCCGTGGAAATGCTCCGGGCCATGCAGCATGGGTACAAGGTGCGCATGGTGCCCTCTGCCTATGTGTCCAAGTCCGTGGACACGGAAGCGGACCGGCAGGCAGCGGAAGCACTCATGGAAAAAGATGCCGTGTTTGCCCGGTATCGGTCTTGAAACAACGGATAAATATACAAGGAAATACATCATGCAGGTGTGCGGCAAATCCTATCAGGCCATGATATTTGATTTTGACGGGGTCCTGGCAGATTCCGTGGAGGTCAAGACCGATGCCTTCCGTCAGATGTTTGCTCCTTATGGGAAAGAGATCCAGGAAAAGGTGGTCGAGCACCATCGCCATCACGGGGGCATGACCCGGAAAGAAAAACTGGTCCACTACCACAAGCAGTTTCTGGGAAAGGACCTGACCCCGGCCCGGCTGTCTGAACTTTGCGATACGTTTTCATCCCTGGTGGTGCAGAAGGTGATTGCCGCTCCTCAGATCCCGGGGGCAGAAGCGTTTCTGAACCGGTGCCGGGCGGAGAACATCCTTTGTTTTGTGGATTCTGCCACCCCGGATGATGAACTGGCCCGGATCGTTGAACAGCGGGGCTTGTCCGGATATTTTGAAAAAATTCTGGGATCAGACAGAACCAAAACCCGGAACCTGGCGTGGATATTGGAAACCTGTGACCTGTTGCCCAGCCAGTGCCTGTTTTTCGGAGATGCCGGATCTGACCGTGAGGCGGCTTTGGCCTGTGACATGGATTTCATGGGGCTTGTGCCGGATGAGACCGCGCCGTTGCTGCAAAAATATCCGGATATCTCCTGGGCAAAAGATTTCAACCAGTTGATGGCAGGAGAATGTCATGGATGATCAGAGAAAAAAAATCATGGCCCTGCGGGAAAAACTGGCTGCCGGAGGCGTGACCCTGGGCTCCTGGATGCAGCTGGACAATTCGTCTGTGGCGGAAATTATAGGAAACGCCGGGTATGACTGGGTGGCCGTGGACCTGGAGCACGGGCATTTTTCTTTGTCCCGGCTGCCGGATCTTTTCAGAGCCCTGGAACTGGGGGGAACGTTGCCATTTGCCAGGGTCGCGCAAGGCCGGACCAAGGAGATCAAACAGGCCCTGGATGCCGGAGCCAGAGGGCTGATCATTCCTATGGTGGAATCGGCAAACATGCTGGCAGATTGCATCTCCCGGGCATTTTATCCGCCGGACGGCATCCGGGGAGTCGGGTATTCCCGGGCCAATCTGTTCGGAAAAAAGTTTGATGCCTATACCGCATCTCATCGAGATGGCATCTTTATGACGGCCCAGATCGAAACCCAAAAAGGGGTGGACCACCTGGCAGATATCCTGAAAGTGCCGGGCCTGGATGCCGTGATGGTGGGCCCCTATGACCTGTCCGGTTCCATGGGCATGACCGCGCAGTTTGATGATCCCGTGTTCAAACAGACCCTGGCGCAGATTCTGGCCTGCTGTAAAGCCGCAGGCATCCCCTGCGGGTTTCATGTGGTGCAGCCGGATCCCAACGCCTTACAGGAAAAAATCGGCCAGGGATACCAGTTCATTGCCTATGGCATCGATGCCGTGTTTCTGTATGCCCAGGCCCGGGCTCCGGAGCTGGGATAGACCATGACTGCGCGGGTTGTCCTGAACTTTCATGACCTGATCATTGTGTCGGGACAGGACCTGCCCGGTGTTCTGAAAAACAAAATCCAGGCCGGTGCCGGAAGGTTTGTATCAAAAGCCCTTCCATCCCCGGGGCCTCCACCGGAACCGGATATCCTGCTCACTCCCATGACCCGTGCCCCGGAACTGGATACATTTTCGCGGCACATGAACCATGTGTACGGGTTCTGCCAGGTGATGTTTGAGGGAAAACCTGCCATCTGTTTTCTGGGCCGGGCAAGACCGGAGCTGTGTGTATATTTTTCTTCCCCCGGCACCCTGGTGATGGCGTTTCAGCCGGGCACCAAATCCGCGGATCTGTTCTGGGCCATTTTGCTGTTTGCCTGCCATCTGATGTCACGTCTCAAACAGATGCTCTTGTGCCACGGGTCCGTGGTGGTGAAAAACGGCCGGGCCATTGTGTTTTCCGGCCACCACGGGGTGGGCAAAACCCCGGTGCTGCTGCATTTTCTCAAAAACGGCTGGGAATATCTGAGTGATGACAAGTTTTTTTTGTCCCGCAGACAGGTGTATCTCATGCAGACCCATATCGCCGTCAACCACTACCATTTTCAGATGCTGCCCTGGCTGTCCCGGTATGTGGCCCCGAAAAAACAGGTGGTGCTGCCTCAGGCCGTGCGGCAGGGCCTGAGCCGGCTGGCGACCCGGATCTGGCCGGGTGGGGTGCCGGTCAGAGTGTACTGCCAGCTGCATCCGGGCACGCGTATCGACCTGGAAACAAACCCGTTCCACACCGGGATCGTCTCCCGGGCCGTGCCCGTGCTCTGGGTGATGCTCCAGAACACCGGAACTCCGGATGTTCAGCCGCTGAATCCGGAAACCGGCCTGGACAAGCTGGCCTTGATCCAGCAGATGTTTTTCACTCTCCGGTTTGACCTGGAAAAGTGTCTGCTGTTTTACAGTGACCGCACACTATTGCCGGTAAGAGATCTTCTGGCACAAAACCTGCCGGAAGACCTGATCTTTGCCCTGGCATCGGTTCCGGAAAATACACAGCTGGACCGGTTTTATGAAAACATCCTGGATGCCTGCCCATGACACGCATACTGGATCTGAACCATCTGACCCTGGACCATGTCCGCGTTCTTGAATCCGTGATTGACGAAATCAAGCCTGATTTCCACGCATTGATCAAATCCCTGTATGACCGGACCGACAGATCCATCTTCTGGATGGTGAACAGCCTGGTCAGCCGGAGCAATTACAGCAGTGATCTGTTCCAGGATCTGTGTGGACTCGAACTGGCGCGTCAGACCGCTGCGGCCGGAGCTGTTGACAGGATCATTGTCCGCAGCCCCGGCCAGAAAAAAGTGCTGGATGCGTATTTCCGGTATCATCAGATACCTATACCGGTCAGATGCCCGGGGGCTTTGACTTCGACGCTGGGAAGGGTTGGCAAACCTATTTATGATGTGCTGCGCAACATCCAGTGGAGCCTGGCGTATCTGAAACAAAAAAACAAGCACCGCCGGCAGGCGGTTCCCGTCAACCGCTCCCTGATCCTCATTGACACGTTTTTCAGTGCCTATATCTTTAAATCCGGTGAATTCAAGGACCGGTACTATACCGGACTGCTGGATCACCTGACCCCGGAACAGGAAGCCCATGTTTTTTTTGTTCCCAATGTGATCTCCTGGCGCAGGATCGGCCGGATGGTCCGCATAGCGGAAGGGGCCAGGGAAAAATTTATCTATTTTTTTGATTTTCTGAAACTAAAGGATTATCTGTTTGCCCTGTCCGCTCCGTTTGCCATCAGACGGATTCCACTGGGACATTATCGGTTCAGGGGGATGCCCATCGGCCCGGTCCTGAAAGCGGATTTCAGAAAACATATTGCCCAGCGAAGCGCTTTTCGGGGGATATTGTTTTTTTGCTTTTTCAAACGGCTTAAACAGGCCGGCATCTCTTTGCACCTGGTGGTGGACTGGTTTGAAAACCAGATGGTGGACCGGGGATTCAACAAGGGAAAGAACATTTTTTTTCCGGACACCCCGTCCATTGGATACCAGGGCCTGATCGCTGCCTATAAATGGCATTTCCAGGTGCAGCCCACACAGGCTGAAGCCCGGGCCGGCGTGATCCCCCAGACCATGGCCGTGATCGGCAGCGGATTGAAAACCATTGCCCGGCAATACCATCCCGGCCTGGATGTGATGGTGGCACCGGGCCTGCGGTTTTCAGATATCCATAAACTCCCTGTCAAAGAGCCGGACCAGTTTTCCGACACAGCCCCGGTCATCCTGGTGGCCCTGCCCATCTGGGTGGAGGACAGCCTGGAAATCCTGGGCTTGCTGTTTCATGTGCTGGATCTGATCCGGGAGAAGCAGGCAAAGGTGCGGATCAAGCCCCATCCCTCCCTGGATTTTGACGCGGTCCAGTCGGCCATGCCGTCCTGGCCCCGGAAATTCACCCTCATTGAAGGGGATTTTGCCGATACCGTTCAAACCGCCGACCTGTTGATCAGTTCCGGATCCACCGTGTGCATGGAAGCCATTGCATACGGCATTCCTGTGATTGTCATCGGCAGCCGGACCAGTGTAACCAAAAACATCATTCCGGAAACAGTGCCCAAACAGATCTGGGATTTGTGCTACACCGGGGATGAATTTTCCCTTGCCCTGAACCGCCTGTGTTTTGACCTGACCCGGGCCGACCGCCAGGCGTTTGCCCGGCTGGCACAGCAGGTGCGGACAGATTTTTTTCATCCTGTGTCTGAACACAACGTCAGGCAGATGCTGAAACTGGATTTCCTTGCACCGGACCAGCCCAGGCCTTTCATTCAGCCCGCAGCCCCGGCAACAGACCTGGAAGCAAACTGACATGGGATTTTCACGAAAGCCACCCTCATTTTATTTTCAGGAAGACCGTTACCCGGATCAAATCGGCAGAAAAACCGTTCATTCCTACCTGTATGCAACCGGATCCAATGCCGTCCGCTTTTTTATCAATATTGCATCCGTGTTCATTCTGGCCCGACTTCTCATGCCTGAAGATTTCGGGTATGTGGCCATGGCAGCAGCGTTTGTGTCCACGCCTAAGATGGTGACCGGCCAGGCCCTTTCCATGGGGATCATCCAGTCCCCTGAAATCAATCCGGACCAGTTGAACGGGTTCTTCTGGGTCTGCCTGGGCCTGACCGCTGCCATCACGGGGTTGTCTGTGGCATGTTCCCCCCTGGTGGCCTGGTTTTTCAATGAGCCCAAATTAACAGATATGGTGCGAATGATGTCGCTCATGATCCTGTTTACCGGCGTCTGCGCCATTCACTATGCCCTGTTGAACCGCACCATGCAGTTCGGGGTCATCTCCGGCATCGACCTGATCTCCGGGATTCTTTCCAAAGGGGTGGCTGTTGTTCTGGCTGTCCTGGGTTTCGGGTACTGGGCCCTGGTGATGCTGCCGGTCTCCCATGAGGGAATCCGGGCTGTTTTGCTATGGGCCGCGTGCAGTTTCACACCCAAATTCCGGCAGATGAATTTTCAAGGCAAATCCCTGCTCAAACTGGGCTCCACCCTGTCTGTGGCCGGCATTATCACCAGTTTTGCCAATGAAATGGACCGGATTCTGATCGGAAAATTTTTAACTCCCCAGATGCTTGGGATCTATTCACGATCCAGCGCACTGGGGGAGATGCCGGGGAAATTCATTGCCTGGCCCTTAGGCCGGATCGCGGTATCGGCCCTTTCCAGACTCCAGCAGGATCCAAAGGAGTTTCAGCGGTTTTTCCTGTTACTGACCCAGGCCTATTTTTTGTTGATCATCCCTGTTTTTGTCTGGGCCTTTGTTTCCGGAGACGCCATTGTGCTTTTGATTCTGGGAGACAACTGGCAGGCGGCCATTCCGGTGTTTAAAATCCTGGTGTTTTATTTTCTTTTCAAAAACCTGGCCCGGCCCTTTGAATGGCTTCTCACGGCCACCTATGCATCCGGCACCACAGCCAGGCAGATATATGTCTGGACCTTTTCAAGAAACATCTGCTTTGTGGCCGGGGTTGCCGCCGGCCTGCCCAGGGGGGGGACCGGTGTCGCCATTGCCGTGGCAGCTGCTTTTCTGCTGTTTTTGCTGGGAAGTATTTATTTTTTTTCCAGCGCATCATTTTATGACAGACCCGCCTTTGCCAGGCTGCTGCTGAAAATCGGTGTGCCCGGTCTGATCTCACTATGTGCCGCCCTGTTAATCATCAAACAAACCGCACTGATTCACGCTTTTTCCCATTTGACCGCCAGCTGTATCTGCTTTGCCCTGGTCCAGGGCGTGTTTTTTCTGTCATTTTTATGCATACCCGGCAGTAGAGATACATTGAAAAATATGATACGTACCCTGAAAACGACTTTAACCCAGAGAAAATGATCTTATGCAGCAAAAAGAAAACTATAATTACATACAGGCATTTAAATGGATCTATTCACGACTGCTGAAAAAGCGGAAAATTCAGTTCTGGATTCTGTTTGTCGGGATGTCATCCGCTGCTTTGCTTGAAACGGTTGCCGTGGGATCAGTGGCGTTTTTCGCCTCGGTAATTACAGATCCCCAGGTGATGTTTAATTCCAAGTATGTGGCCTTTTTTCAGACATACACCCACCTGGAAATTTTACAAACAGTGAAGGGACTGATCCTGGCATCCGGTTTCGTGATGCTGGGGCTGATCCTTTTCAAAAACATTATGAAAGCGGTTGTCGCATACGGCATCACCCGGTTCGGCGTTTTGATCGAAGCTTATTTCGGCCAGGTGCTGCTGGACGGTATCTTACGCCTGCCCTATAAATGGCATCTGATGCGCAACAGCGCGGATCTGGTGACCACCATTATGTGGCGGACCTTTCTGGGTCGGGAGTTCTTCCGGCCCTGTCTGTTGATCATGAATAATATTTTAATGGTCGCCATCATGTTGACGGCCCTGTTTTTCATTCACCCGGGCGTTTCCATGTCAGTGATGGCAGTGCTTGGCACCACCTCCGTGTTTATTTACAAAGTGATTAAAAAACAGGTGGATAGAACCGCCACCATTGCCAGGGATTATCAGCTTTCCATCAATCAGGTCACCACCATGGCCATTCACGGCATCAAGGATGTAAAAATTTCCGCCACAGAGAATCAGTTTTCCTCACGATTCTATAAAAAAGCGTTTCCACTGGCCCGGATCACGGGCATGCAGGAGCTGTATGCTGAATCACCGGTCCTGATTCTGGAGACCATCGGGTTTGCCATGATCTGTGCCGCCATTTTTTTCATGCTTCTACTGTCCAATTCATCCACCGCATACGTGACCGGCACCATGGTGGTTCTGGCGGTTACCGGGTGGAAAGCGCTGCCGGCCATAAATAAAATTTTAAACAGTATTACCAAGGTGAGAAAAGCCTTGCCATTTATCGCCAATGAGATTATGTATTTTGAGGAAATCGAGGCAAATGCGCCTCCTGCTGGCCTGAAGACCAGCAAATCACCTGTGTTTGAACATCAAATTCATTTCAACCAGGTGTGTTTTTCATATCAGGATTCAGACAGGCATGTGATCCATAACATGAGCTTTGAAATCAACAAAGGAGACACCGTCGGCATCATCGGAAAATCCGGTGCCGGCAAAAGTACGCTGGTGGACCTGCTCATCGGACTGCTCAAACCGGTCAAAGGGCAGATCACCATCGACGGCACCCCCCTGGCCCGGGAACACCTTGCCGCCTGGCTGCAAATCACCGGGTATGTCCCCCAGTCCCCATATATTTATGACGGCACCATTGCCCAGAATGTGGCATTTGGTGTTGATGAATCCGACATTGACCGCCAATGGGTCAAACAATGCTGCACCATGGCCTCCATGGATGAGTTTATGGAGGATCTGCCCGACGGCATTGACGCATTTATCGGCGAACGGGGAATCCGGCTTTCCGGGGGGCAGCAGCAGCGCGTCGCCATTGCCCGGGCTTTGTACACCCGGCCGGAAGTCATGATTTTTGATGAAGCCACCAGCTCCCTGGACACGAAAAGTGAAAAAGCGATCCAGGAAACCATCTACAGTTTCAGGGGCAAACAGACCCTGATCATCATTGCCCATCGACTCAGTACTGTCAAGGCATGTGATTATCTGATCTGGATCGACAACGGCACCATCCGGCTGCAGGGCAAGTCCGACAAGGTGCTGTCAGCCTATGAAAAAGAAACTGTAGCCACATGAAAAACGAACCGATTCGTGTGGACACAAGATTACTGTCTGATTAATTGATTCGGGGACAGATCTCCCAGAGGAGATGAGAATTGTAACCGACAGAGCGGAGCTGTGCTCTGACATGAAAGATTTCCACCAGGTGCAACACGCCGAGGTCTAGAACCTTTAAGCCTGCAACGGAATTTTGTTCAACCACCAACAGTTGACAAAGGCACCGATATGGCGTACATTTTTTGGTAACTGTCAACAAAAACACAAAAAAGGCATAATCATGGATGCAGCATCACAAAGCAAAACCGAGAGAATCAATCTCCGCGTAAAAAGCAGTGCAAAAGACCTCATAATGCTTGCTGCCGGGTTTGAGGGCAAGACAGTCAGTCATTTTATATTGACCAGTGCTTTGAAGTGTGCGGAAAAAACAGTCCAGGAGCATCAGATGATGACCTTGAATGCAAATGATTCAAAGGTTTTTTTTGAAGCACTTTCCGCCCCGGTGCGGTTTAATCCCAAATTGACCGCAGCTTTTGAAGAATATGATCAACGTGTCATCACCAAATGACACGTTTCCGGGATCTGGTTATTGCGCCGCTGAACTCTGATCACGACAGAGCCGGCTTTCATTGTCATGTGGACACATTTGATCATTATATTCATAAGCAGGCCGGGCAGGATATCAAACGCAGCATCAGTCGTATTTTTGTTGCAGAGCAGTCTGGCAATTCCAAAGAGATGCTGGGCTATTACAGCTTGAGCACATTATCTATTGAATTGAGCCAATTACCCGAAAATCTGGCCCGGAAGCTGCCCAGACATCCAATACCTGCTGCCCTGATTGGCAGGCTTGCCGTCAGCAAAAATGCGCAGGGATACGGTATCGGCAGAATGCTGCTGATAGATGCCATTAAGCGGACACTGTCAGTAAGCGACCAGATAGCAATCTATGCCATGATTGTTGATGCAGTTAACGACAGCGCCAGAGGCTTTTATGAACAATACGGGTTTGCGAGCTTAAAGGATAGCGGCACAAGACTGTTTTTGCCCTTAAAATCATTCAAAAAAAACCCAGATTACCGGTAATTCCCATTGTGCTCTACCACGGCCGGAAACCCACCAACGACAATAAAGCAGGCCTGACCCCCACATTTTGTTTCACAAGTTGTTTGACTTGAATGCCCGGGATTATTACAATAAGGATAATCTGGCATGAAATATGGGAAGGAAGATCGATCGCGGTCATCCGCATTTTAAACGCAAAAGGGGGGGAATGTAATCATGGCAGTTTTGAAAGTTACAAAAATAGACCTTACATCAAACATACAGGAGTATTTGTGGCGTGTAGAGACTAAAGGTGAAGAACTAATCGTCACATCAGGTGAAGAATCCATATTTATAATAAAGCCGTATAAGTCAAAACAAACAGCAGATGCAGTATTCGGCCCTTTTCGGGGCAAGGTGGATTATGCCGGCAATATTCTTGACCAGGAAACTAGTGAGTGGCTGGAAACATGATGTACGTACTTGATACTTGTGTTTTGCTTTGGTGGACGCTGGATCCGGAAAATCTTTCACCGCTGGCTGCCAAACATTGTAAAAACATAGACACTCAAGGAGCTTGCATTGCCTCTGTTTCTTTATGGGAAATTGGCGTAAAGATTCAAAAGGGCAAGCTTAATATAGGTATGCCGATCAGGTCATTCGTAAAATTACTTTCACAAGTCAATATTGAACAGGTGCCAGTGGATACTGATCTTTGGCTTGAATCACTGGATCTGGATTGGGAGCATCGCGATCCTGCGGACAGGCTGATTGTTGCGCTTGCAAAACAACGTGACCTCCCAATTCTAACAGCAGATAACCTGATTCGTGAATATTACCCTTCCGTAATTTGGTAGATGTGGCCAAAAGAAATTCCGGATACCCAATACCCAACCCCCCAATAACTACAATAAAGCAGGCCTGACCCCCACAGTGACCCCCCAAAACCTAACCTGGGATGAAGCGATTTACCCCCGCTCCGCCGTGAATCGCAAGACGGTGGAAGCCTACGTCGAAGCCCTGTCCATCGGTGCCCAGTTCCCGGCGGTCAAGGTGCAGCAGGTGGTCAACTACACCCCGGGCGGGGATTTGCTGGCCATCGTGCTGATCATCATCGACGGGGTGCACCGGTGGTTCGCCTTTACAGAAGCCGGCCGATCTCACATCCCCGTGATCCATTATCAGGACCGGGTCCTGGATTACGAAGCCGTCAAAACAGAGCTGCTCTTAGAGTCGGCCCAGAACAACACCACCCATGGGGACCGGCTGACCATTGCCGACAAAAAGCGCATCGCCAGAGACATTGCCACCTCAGACCCGGACCACACCTACACTGACACAGCCCTGGCCGAAAAACTGGGCGTCAGCCGCCAGGCCGTCAACACCTGGATCACGGATATCCGCGCCCGCCAGAAAACCAGCCGGGCCGGCACCATCATCCGCCTGCACCGCCTGGGCTGGACCCAGGAGAAAATCAGCGACCAGGTGGGCCTGACCCAGAACCGGGTGTCCCAGATTATCAATAATGCCATATATGGAAATATTGATAATTTGCTGGAACAGGGCCGGGACATGGCCTATATCGCCTCCCATTACCAGATGGACATGGCCCTGGCCTGGGCATTGCGCCTGACAAGCCTTCATGACCGGGACAAATTCAAGGCCCTGGACTGGGGCCTGCGCACCTGGGACCAGTGGCAGTTCAACGACTGCGACGACCGGTTCGGCAGCGACTGGCCCGGCCGGATCCCTGCCCAGCTGGTGGCCCACACCCTGTATTACTTTACCCGCCCCGGAGACCGTGTCCTGGACCCTATGGCCGGCGGCGGCGTGGTCCCGGATGTGTGCCTTTTGTTTGAACGAAAATGCCGGGCCTTTGACCAGAACCCCCACAAGGACCGCCCGGAAATCGAGCCCCATCACTGGGACCCGGACACAGGAGACTGGCCCCTCACGGACAAACCGGACCTGATCTTTTTTGATCCCCCTTATTACACCAAACTGGACAAGACCTACAAAGCAGCCGCTGCCCCAAAAGCCCCGTCCGTGTCCTCTTTGCCCAGAGAAGACTACATCCGGTTTTTTGCCCGGTTTTTCACCCTGGCCCATGAACACACCCGGCCCGGCACCACCCTGGCATTTCTCAATGCCGACTGGCGCAATTTTGAATCCACCCCGGCGGCCCAAGAAACCCCGGACCAGGCCGTGACCCTGTTCGACTATCACGACCTTTTGTCCCAAACCGGGTGGCAGACCACCCACCGCATCGAATGCCCCCTGTCCACCCAGCGCCTGACCAGCACCCAGGTGCAGCGCATGCAGACCAAACGCATCCTGGGCACCATCGGCCGAACCTTGTTAATCGCCAGACGGATGTAAAGGAGAGCGCATCACAGTTTAGTGTGGACACAAGAAAACTGTTTGACTAATTGATTCGGAGACAGATCTCCCAGAGGGCATGAGAATTGTAACCGACAGAGCGGAGCTGTGCTCTGCAAAAGAACGCTTCATTCCAAGGAGAATACCATGTTTTATTATCAATCAATCCTAAGTGCTTTTGGCATTATTTTGGTGGAAGCTGCTTTTCCCCTTGAATCCGCATTTGCTTATTTGGATCCAGGGACAGGAAGCATGATGTTGCAAGCTCTTATAGCCGGTTTTGTCGCAATTGGAGTTACTGGCGGTATTTATTGGCGCCGGTTTAAAAAATTTTTTACCCGCAATAAAAAAGAGGATGGCGTTGGGCACAAAAAATGATAAATGATTCAGGATCATTTCGGGACCCATCAGGAAGTGTTTATGTTTCAAATCATGACTCAGTCTATCGTCATGTGTTTCAGCCTGGAGTTTCAGATTATGAGGCTTCTAAACAAAATGGGATCTATGATATACTTTATAATGCTGGCCTGTTGATTGGCCACAAAGAGATCAGTAAAAAAATCATAGCAGATACTGAAATATATTATTGTTTGAAACATCCTAAGATTCCGATGGTGAGTTATCCCTGGGAATGGCCATTTTCGATGTTGAAAGATGCAGCAATAATTCATTTAGACATAATGGAAATGATAATTCCGCTGGGTTTCTGGCTCAGGGATGCAAATGCGTTCAATGTTCAGTATGATGGTGAAAAACTGGTTTTTATTGATACTCTTTCTGTTGGAAAAAAATCTGCTGAAAGCCCATGGGTTGCGTATGGTCAATTTTGTTCTCATTTTTTAGCCCCTTTGGTGATGGCCGCATATCGTGATATCCGTTTACTTTCCATGTGGCGTAGCTATATTAACGGTTTTCCTCTTGACCTTGCTGTGAAAACATTACCTGTTGGTAAAAAAATTATACCAAGATTGTTTACACATTTAGTCCTTCATTCAAAATTTCAACGTATTGCAGACAAGAAAGGTCATATCAATGAGAGAAAAAGAGCAAAAGTTAGTGAGTTGGGACTGATTGGATTAATTCGCTCCCTTCGGAAAACAATTTCCGGCATCCATATGAAGCAGGCACTTTCCTTTTGGGAAACATACAATGATATTAGGACATATGAATCAAATGATATAAAAGAAAAATCCGTTTTCATAGAAACTGTTGTAGCAAGAATAAAACCTGATGTTGTATGGGATCTGGGTGCGAATACTGGAGATTTCTCGATTGTTGCCGCTTCAAAGGGTGCATTTGTGGTCAGTATTGATGGAGATCCAGTCTGTACAGAATCCCTTTACAAAAGAATCGTAAAAGACAGTAGTATTAAAAAAATTTTACCATTGACGATGGATCTGTCGAATCCCTCTCCTGGTCTGGGGTGGAATAATCAAGAACGGATGAGTCTTAACCAAAGGGGGCCTGCTGATCTTTTGCTGGCATTGGCCCTTATTCATCATCTCGTATTATCATCTTCTATACCGCTGTCCCATGTTGCTGAATGGTTTGCACAGATTGCCAGGCATATTATTGTGGAGTTCGTCCCTCCAGAAGATCCTATGGCGAGAAGGCTTATTAAAAACAGACTGGAGCCACACCTTCCATATGGCTATGAAGCATTCAAAGAAAACTTTGGAAAATATTTCATTTTTATAGAAGAAAAATGCTTAAGTAACAAGAGATCTTTGTTTTGCTGCGAAAAAAAAAAATAGAATGGACTTAAAAGACTTGTTTGCAAAGAAGTTTAATATCAAAAAATCACCTGTTTTTTACCCCTATATTTTTGCCGTATTTCCGATTTTTTTTCTATTTGCACATAATATAGAGGAGGTTTTCTTCCCCGAGGTTTTGATGCCCTCGATATTCATCTTAAGCCTGACAGTTCTGATGAAACTATGTTTGCGGTTGATGGTAAAAAATACTCATAAAACAGGGATATTGATATCAGTTTTTTTGATTTTTTTTTTCACATATGGAGCTGCTTATGATGTGGTAATTGGTTTTCGGATAAAGAATTTAATAATTGACAGCCATAAATTTTTTATATTTTTCTGGTGTGCCTGTTTTATTTTTGCAGTTCATTTAATAATAAGAATTAAATGGAATCTTCGTATTCTTACGAATTTTTTAAACATAATGTCTTTTGTTTTGTTTGTTTTGGTGCTTATCAATATCAGCGTTTACAAATTGAAAACAAATGATGTTAAGCAAATTGATTTAACTTTTGAAAGAACCAAAAATAAAGACAACAACGAAAAGGAAACTATTTCATCGTCTTTTTCTAAAGACATTTTAAGAGATATCTACTATATCATTTTAGATGGTTATGCTAGTTCCTCTACCCTTAAAGAAATTTATGATTTCAACAACGCTGAATTTGAAAAACACCTAATCAGCAAAGGATTTTATATAGCGACTGAAAGCAGGAGCAACTATGTACTCACCTTTTTGTCGCTTGCCTCATCCTTAAATATGAAATACATTAATTTTTTGACGGAGATGTTAGGGGATAAGTCAAAAGATAGAAAAATACCCTATCAAATGATTTCAAATAGTGAAGTAATGAATTTTTTAAAATGGAATGGGTACAAATTTATCCATTTTAGTTCAGGTTGGGGTGCGACAAATTATAATAAATTTGCAGATTTGAACGTTTACAATAGTCGAGCAAATGAATTTTGGATGATATTGATTCGGACGACTCTATTACGTCTTTTTGAAAACCATTTTATTGTTTATGTCGCCAGAAAAAGAGTAGTGTCTTCTTTTAGCCAACTTGGAAAAATTAATAGAATAAAGGAACCAAAATTCGTTTTTGCCCATATTATTCCTCCACACCCTCCTTATATTTTCGGAGCAGACTGTGGTCCAGTTTCAAAAACCAGCCTTGAAATGAGTGGCGGTGTTTGGGAACAAAAAAGAAATTATTTGAATCAATTAATTTGCATCAATAAAAAGGTTGAGATGTTAATTGAATCAATATTATTGCAATCAAGTATTTCTCCAATAATCATAATCCAATCAGACCATGGAACCGCTTCAACTTTTATTGATAGCGATTCCGGCACTGCAAGCTGGGGGAATCCGACTGAAAAGATGATTCGAGAAAGAACAAGGATATTTAATGCTTACTATTTACCAGATTTCAATGAAGATGAAGAATATATATATGATAGTATCACCCCCGTTAATACCTTTAGGTGTGTTTTGAATTATTATTTCGATACGAATTATGGATTGCTGGAAGATTTTAGTTACTATTCAAATTATGACTATCCATATAAATTTATTAATGTAACCGGCATAGCAAAATATGATTAGGATGAAAGCAAAAAAATTTTTGAAATCTATAAAATGAAAAGTCAAAATTCATGTTAAACAACAAGTCAATTCTTGTGACAGGTGGTACCGGATCGTTCGGCAAAGCATTTGTCAAAACTATCCTTAGCCGGTATCCGGATGTCAAGCGACTGGTGGTTTACTCTCGGGATGAACTCAAGCAGTTTGAAATGGAACAGGAGTTCAGTTCTTCAGTAAACAAGAGTATGCGCTACTTTATCGGTGATATCAGGGACATCGATCGGCTGCGAAGGGCCTTGGAAGGCATCGATACTGTGATTCATGCCGCTGCTCTCAAGCAGGTGCCCGCAGCTGAATACAACCCTTTTGAATCCATCAAGACAAACATTCTCGGCGCTCAGAATCTGGTTGAAGCTTGTCTGGACACAGGCAGCATCAGAAATGTGATGGCTCTTTCCACTGACAAGGCGGCGGCACCAATAAATCTTTATGGTGCAACCAAATTATGTTCCGACAAATTGTTTATCGCGGCCAACAACATCAAAGGAAAGCGTGATATTCGTTTTGCAGTGGTCCGGTATGGCAATGTCATGGGCAGCCGGGGATCAGTGGTTCCTTTTTTTCTTGAAAGACGTAACACTGGTATTCTGCCTATCACTGATTCGCACATGACCCGTTTTAATATCAGTTTGCAGGATGGTGTCGATATGGTGATATGGGCCATTGCGAATGCACAGGGTGGGGAGATATTTGTTCCTAAAATTCCCTCTTATAGAATCACCGACCTTGCCACGGCGATCGGGCCGGAGTGCGATCATTCCATCGTGGGTATCCGGCCCGGTGAAAAAATCCATGAGGAAATGATCACAGCCAGTGACAGTTTCAATACAGTGGATCTGGGCAAATATTTTGCCATCCTGCCCACCACGGGCAAACACAATGCCCAGCATTATTGTGATCACAACGGCTGCAAACTGGTGACTCCGGGATTTGCCTACAACAGCGGCACCAACCCGGATTTTCTGACGGTGGAGCAGCTGCGGGAGTTGATCCGGCTGGATGTGGACCCGAATTTCAAGGTGTAGACAATGATCCCTTATGGCAGACAGCACATTACCCAGGCAGACATAGACGCGGTCGTCAATGTCCTGCAATCTGATTTTCTCACCCAGGGTCCGAAAGTGCCGGCATTCGAGCGGGCAGTGGCGGACAGGGTCGGGGCAAAACATGCCGTGGCGGTCAATTCCGGGACCAGCGCCCTGCATGTGGCCTGCCTGGCCCTGGGACTCGGCCCGGGAGATATCCTGTGGACCTCACCCATCACATTTGTGGCATCTGCCAATTGCGCCCTGTACTGCGGAGCCAGGGTGGACTTTGTGGACATCGATCCACTCACCTACACCATGTGCCCCAAAGCCCTTGAAGAAAAACTGGAACAGGCAAAAAAGAAAAATCGTCTTCCCAAAATCGTTATCCCGGTGCATCTGTGCGGACAGCCCTGCAACATGAAAGCCATTTTTGACCTGTCTCAAAAATATGGATTCAAAATCATTGAAGATGCCTGCCATGCCCTGGGCGCGGAATACAGAGGGTTTTCCATCGGCAGTTGCAGTTACAGTGAAATTTCTGTTTTCAGCTTTCATCCGGTAAAAATCATCACCACGGCCGAAGGGGGAATGGCTGTCACCAATGATTCGGATTTGGCCGCCCGCATGGCACGGCTTCGCAGCCACGGAATCACCCGGGAACCGGAACTCATGACCCATGAACCGGATGGCCCTTGGTATTATCAGCAGATCGATTTGGGGTTCAATTTTCGAATGACCGATATTCAGGCTGCCCTGGGTCTCAGCCAGCTTGCCAGACTGGATGCATTTGTTTCCAGGCGCCGGGAACTCGCAAAACGGTATGACCTACTGTTGGCAGATCTTCCGGTCATCCTCCCCCAGCAGAACCCGGATGGAATGTCTGCCTGGCATCTTTATGTCATTCGCCTGCAGCTGGGCAGGATACACCAAAGCCGTAAACAGGTGTTTAAATCGATGAGAGATAAAGGAATCGGAGTCAATCTGCATTATATCCCTGTGCATCTCCAACCCTGGTACCGGGCACTGGGATTTGAGACGGGGCAGTTTCCAAAATCTGAACAATATTACCGGGAAGCCCTGACTTTGCCGCTGTTTTACGCCATGACAGAACAAGAGCAGGATCGTGTGGTAGCGAGTTTACAAAATGCGATTTGAATGATAATGGCTGCATCAGTATTTCAAACTGAACAAGGAACAATATGAAACCATATTTCATTGCGGAAGTTTCCAGCAACCATCACCGTGATCTGGGTCGATGTCTGCAATTTATCGACACAGCCGCAAAAATGGGAACTGCCTCTGGCATTTCTGACCGACTTGGCTGAACATTGCCGGGACAAAGGAATATTTTTTCCTGCACACCGTTTTACCTGGCAGCTGTCGAAGAGTTGTACGCGTCGATGATCGAATTACATCTTGATCTGGATGGTAAAGGTGCGGAATTTACCCAGGGGCACTGTTGGCTGCCGGAATAAATGGGGGAGGTGATTGTTAATTGTAAGGGCATGGGGATGCCTGTCATTGCCCACCGTCTCTCCACAGTGGAAGACTGTTATAAAAGGACCACACAGGCAAGGGAAAAGAATTTCAGGATATAGCCTCGGATGATGACCCGGTCAAAGCAGGTGTAATTAAATTTGATATTTTGGGAAAACTGGCTTATAAAAGAATTCTTCACGGATGCTCTCCTTTATGTGGTTTTTTTGGCGATCAAACTTATAAAGGATCATCCGTGAAAAATCAAACAATGGATGGGGCTGCAGACAAGGGGCTAAGGAGCCCATCGATTGACCAAATGAGCCATGAGCTCTATTATAAAACACCTGGGGATTGCCCCGGCGTATATATTACCATCCGCCCATAGCTCCTTGTCTGTGGCCCTATTCGGAACGGAACTTCAGTTCGATAAATAATTGACCAACGGTTTCTTGAAGGGGAATAGATTATCAATCTTCTAATAATAATCCAGGCAAGAATGACCAGCACCAGATTACCTGGAAAAGTCATGCTTCCGCTCTGTGGTAAAACAGTTCTCGAAATAATGCTGGATCGTCTAAAAAATTTTAAAAAAAACATTATTATAGCCACAACCAATGACGGTACACAAAAGCCCATTGTAGATGTATGCAAAAAGAATCATATCCCCTATTATGAGGGTGATACAGAGAATGTATTAAGCAGATATTATGAAACCGCCTGCAAATTTGGCGCTAAAAGCGGTGATATTATTGTGAGACTGACTTCTGACTGCCCACTGGCAGATCAGGATATCGCCCAGAGAACAATAGATCTTTACAAAAACAATCATCTTGACTTGGCTGGCGCGGGCCCTCACAGCGGGTTTCCAAGGGGGATTGATACAGTTGCATATGGATTTGATTTTTTAAAATTTATGTATAATAATGCTTCTACGCCATACGAAAAAGAGCATGTAACAATTCATCCGGATAAAATTAAAAAGCCTTTTAAGACCCTTCATCTGAATAATCAAACCGATGACTCTCACTACAGACTGACCCTTGACGAAATAAAAGATTATGATGCCATCAAAGAGGTCTATAAAAAATTTAATTGTTCCACTGAATTCACATATGATGAACTGATCAAAATGCTGAAAAAGAATCCCTATATTTATGAAATAAACAAAGAAGTAAAGCAAAAGGAATATGAAATTAAATAATTCTTTCAAAATTGCAAACAAAACCATTGGCGGCGATTCCCCAACATTTATTATTGCTGAAATGTCTGGGAATCATGGACATGATCTCCAGAAAGCCAAAGATATTATTTTTGCAGCCAAAGAATCAGGTGCAGATGCTATAAAGTTACAAACCTACACTCCTGACACCATAACACTGAACAGCGATGCGCCTCATTTTTTCATCAAAGAAGGCCCCTGGCGCGGACAAACCCTTTACCAGCTATACGCACAGGCATACACACCTTGGGAATGGCACCCTGAACTCAAAGATTTGGCAAACAATATCGGTCTGATTTTCTTTTCCTCTCCCTTTGACTTTTCTTCTGTGGACTTTTTGGAAGAACTTAACTGTCCTGCTTATAAAATTGCATCCCCGGAAATCATTGACATTCCATTAATTCAAAAAGTAGCCCGGACCGGCAAGCCTCTCATTTTCTCTACAGGAAATGCCACGTTGGCTGAAATTAATGAAGCAATCAATGCGGCTTTGGAGTTGGGCTCACAAAACATCGCACTTTTAAAATGTACCAGCACCTATCCTGCTCCACCGGAAAAAATCAATTTGGCCACTATTCCCCATATGAAACAAAGTTTTAAATGTCCGGTTGGTTTATCTGACCATACATTAGGAATTGGAGTTCCGATTGCCTCCATAGGCTTAGGGGCTTCTATTATTGAAAAACATTTCATCATTGACAGAAACGATGACAGTGCCGACAATTTTTTTTCAGCCACAACCGATGAATTCAAAGCAATGGTAACAGGCATCCGGGCTGCAGAGAAAGCAGTTGGTACTGTAACATATCCTGTAACAATTCAAAAACCACAAAGATCAATCATTGTCACAAAGGATATAAAAACCGGAGATGTTTTGAACGAACAAAACATTAAAAGTTTGCGGCCGGGAGGTGGGATACTGCCAAAAGATTATGCTAAAATTGTCAATAGAAAAGCGGCTTGTAATATACCAAAAGGTTCTTTGCTGATATGGGATATGGTTGGAGCTTACAAATAATACCCGGAAGGAAGATGCCATCATGTCAAAAGAATTAGACTTTTTAACAACTTTTTTTGAAGAACGCGGGATAACTGTTTCAAAAACAGATCTCAATAATAATTTTATGTTAAATGAACACCTTGATTCTTTTGGTGTACTTACGCTTTTCATAGCGATTGAAGAACAATTCTCCATAAAAATAAAACCAGCCGATATTGTGAATGATAACAATAAAACACTGTCAGGCTTGATCAAATTAATCCAAAGCAAGCAGATATGATTGCTATTCGAGTCAATGTATCACCAGAGATCGGAATCGGGCATCTGGTGAGAACATCCCATATAGCCAAAGAATTTAAACTACAGGGTGAAGAGACACTCTTTGTACTTAATAAAAAAGATGAAGTTGAACCATTTTTAAAAGATTTCTTTGCGGTAGAACTTTATAATGAATATTGTACAATCAAAGAAACTCAGGACGCAAAACTGACTTTATCTTTCATAAAAGACTATGATATTCATACTGTTATTGTTGATAGTTATGATTTGAATGAAACCTGGGAAAAAATCATTTCTGCTAATGGATATAAAATTGTTGCAATCGATGATATGCAAAGAAAACATTGCTGTGATTTTATAATCGACCAGAAATGGACTGGAATAAACGAGACATGCAGCAGATATAACGATCTGACCCCTCCAAACTGTACCAAACTGCTTGGACCAGAGTACACATTGCTTAACCCACAATATCAATACGCAGAAAGTCCCGATATAAAACAATCAACAGTCCTTTTCAGCCTGGGAGGAGGAGGCGATCTCTCAATATTTAATGAAATTATAAAAAATTTATTAGACGATAAAAAATTGGATATTAATATATGGGTGATATTGGGACCACTGAGCTACAACTATCACCAAATTATTGCATATAAAAAAACTTACGCTAACCTCAAAATAATACAGAATAAAAACAATCTATGTCCTTATTATCAAAAAGCATCCCTTTTCATAGGAGCTTTAGGAGCATCATTCTATGAAACAAGCTTCTTTAAGATTCCTGTTCTATCTTTCAGCATTGCCCCGAATCAGGAAAGTGACGTAACGTATTTACAAGATTACGGCCATTTTTTACACATTCCTTTAGAAGAATTCTGCCAATCAAGCAAAACCGTACAGTTAATAAAAACACTCTTATTCAACATCAACAGGTTAAAGCACCTTAGAAAAAATGCATTGATCAATATCGATAATAAAGGAATAAAACGTATTGTGGCTGCTGTAAAGGATAACATCACTATTTCAAAAAATTCTACTTCCCCCGCACCGGTCCAGGACTATATAAATCTGACACCGGATATTAAGTTAAGGAAAGTGACAGACAGAGATATTAATCATTATTTAACTTCCCGGAATTTGCTTAAAAACAGATTAAACATGAACGTAAATAAAGTTATTCCCCGCATCGAACATTATAATTGGTGGTTTTCAAACAAAAGGAAATCATACTTGGTGGAAAAAAATCAAGTTAAAGAACTTTATATATGGGAAGAACAAGTAAATTATGCGTCAAAAAAGTTTTTAATTGGAGGATGGTTTGTCTGTAATGAAAATACATTTTTTGACGTCTCTCTGCTTGCACTTCAATGGCAACTTGAAACCACACGACAAAAATATTCGGATGCAACATGGATTGCCATAATTAAAAAAACAAACCATTATGTTCGTACCCTGAACAAATATTTAGGATTTGTTGAAGTAAAACAGGATGAGATTGAATATAATGCCATTATAAATTGTTTCAACAATCCATCAAATAAGGAATTTGTCTATGTCAAAAAACCTGTTTGATCTATTTGAACAGAATGTTAATAAAACACCCGAAAAAACAGCTATCGTTCATGACAAAAAACACCTTACCTACCAGGAGTTATTCCGGGATGTAAAAACGTTATCCGCTCATTTGCACCATAAAGGGGTAACGAAAAATACACACCTTGCAATTATTGCAAACAATTCCATAGAATTTGTCACGATTATGTTGAGTTGTGCTTACCTTGGCGCAACAATTGTTCCTCTCCCTTTAACGCTTAAAAATGAACGTCTGGTAAAAGCACTGCGCCGGTCCGATTGTGATTTCGCGATTGGCTGGTTTACCACTATCAGCTATCTGGCCGAAAATAATATATTCAATAATGACAAACTCATTGCCATGGGAAAAAAAGCAGGCAATTGTGATTTTTATGATGATTTTTTCCACAAACATGCTGCATTCAGTATAAGCGATAGCGTACCACCTGATACAAACTATATTTTGACAATGACATCAGGCTCAACCGGTGATCCAAAACCAATTATCTTTACGCAAAAAACGAAAATAAACAGAAGCATTATTGCAACAAAAGAAATATATGATTTGAATGACAACGACACTGTACTGGTCTCCACGCCACTTTATCATTCCCTTGCACTGCGATCTGTTTTATTGCCCCTCTTAATCGGGGGAACTGCGATATTGCTAACAAAATTTACGGCAAAAAATTGGGTTGATGCTGTAGAAAAACATAACGTCACATTTCTTTTTGCTGTATCAACCCAGCTTGAAGCCATAACACATTATATGCAGGAAAATACCTATAACCTGAATTCTTTAAACACAATTATTTCTTCTTCTGCATTATTGAAACAAAACATCAAAGAAAAATTATTGAACATATTTAATTGTACTATTTATGAATGTTACGGCACAAGTGAAGTTGGGGTCGTATCACATTTGAAAGTCAAAGAGATGATGGGCAGTGTTGGCAAAGCCCTGCCTTATGTGGATCTAAAAATTAAAAATGGTGAAATTCTGTGCAAAACATTAACCGCGTTTGAAGGATATTACAAAAACGAGGAAGCAACCCAAAAGGCACATGATGAAGAAGGTTATTTTCGGACAGGAGATTTAGGCACTCTTGATAAAAATGGATTCCTGTTTTATCAAGGACGAACAAAGGATGTTATCATAACCGGTGCAATTAACGTTTACCCAAAAGACATCGAAGATCTTATCAATGAATTTGAGGAAGTAGAAGATTGTGCAGTGATTGGTATCGAAAATGAGCATTTTGGAGAAATCATTGTCGCCTGTATGACAGAAAAAGACAATTATTCCATTAAAATACCCGATATACAAAAAGCCTGTTTAAAACATTTAACAGATTACCAGATGCCACAAAAATTTAAAATTGTAAAATCATTCCCCAAAAGTGGTCTTGGGAAAATATTAAAAAATGATCTTAAAAAAATGGTTGTTAACGAAGAAAGGAAAGTTGGAAAATTTAACTGTGGCACAACATCATGAACACTGGCAAAAATTAGAAAGTGACGCTTAAATTTAGTTGAAAAACTGTCTTGACATTGGGGTCCATAAAATAAGCAGTCGTGAATGTTTGTTACCAGGAGAGAAAATAAATGGCTAATGGCTCTAAATTGAAACTTGGTATTATCGGAGGTGGTGTAAACTCTGCAATAGGGGTTACACATAAAATTGCATTAAAAATGGATGACAGGTTTGATTTGGTGTCCGGGTGTTTCAGTCGGGATGAAAACATTAACTCCCAAACCGCACAAAACTGGTGCGTGGGTAAGTTATATTCAGATTATAAGGATTTGTTGAAAAAGGAAACCGGACTTCTGGATGCTGTTGTTGTTTTAACGCCAACAAATATGCATGCGGGGGTAATCAGTGATGCACTGAAAGCAAACATGCCTGTTATTTGTGAAAAAACAGTGACGGATACCTTGGACGATGCCTTGGTGTTGAAAGAGCTTCTTGAAAAAACAAAAGGATTCTTATCTGTAACATACAATTATACCGGTTATCCAATGGTAAGAGAAATAAGGGATATGGTTAATAAGGGCAAACTGGGTAAAATTATCCATATAAATGCCCAGATGCCCCAAGAGGGTTTTATTCGCCGGACAAGTGACGGCGGTATTCCAATACCCCAGAAGTGGCGGCTTCAAGATAGGGATATTTCGACAATTTCTTTGGATCTGGGAACGCATTTATCTTCCATGATAGAGTTTCTGGTAAAAGAAAAGCCTTTAGAAGTGGTATCAATGAAAAACAGTTTCGGGCACCATGATGTTGTTGATAATATCATCTGTATGGTCAAATATAGTGGAAATATAGACTGTCAGATGTGGTACAGCAAATCTGTCCTTGGACATAAAAATGGATTGAAGATCGAAGTTTATGGTGAAAAAGCATCTGTTGCGTGGCATCAGATGAATCCTGAAGTGCTGATTTTTAACGATAACATGGGCCGCACAATTCATTTAGACAGGTCATCCAAAGGAATAGAAATTGCAAATCAGAAACGCTACGAAAGATTTAAATCAGGCCATCCTGCAGGGTTTATCGAAGCTTTCGCAAATTATTATGATGACGTGTATGACGCTTTGGCTGCATTTAAAAAGGGTGAGGCTTTTCAAAGAGATTATGTCCTTACAATAGATTCCTCGATAAGAGGGTTATCGTTGATGCAGGCCATTGAAAAATCTGTGGAGACAAAAGGATGGGAAAAAGTGCATTAAGGAGAGAAATTTTGAATTCCTGGTCTAAAAGCAGTTGGCATAAATATCCTCGAAAACAGGAACCCGAGTGGTATGATAAGGCTTTGCTAAAAGATATTTTATCCCAGATATCAGATCTGCCGGCATTGGTTTTTGCCGGCGAGACAAGATCATTAATGAACGATCTTGAAACAGTAGGTCTCGGAAAAGCATTCCTGCTGCAATGCGGGAATTGTTCAGAAAACTTTGTCGATTGTAATGGTCCGAAAATTCATAATTTCTTAAGAGTCTTTTTGCAAATGTCTATTATTCTTTCATATATCGGAAACAAAAAGGTCGTTAAGATAGGGAGAATCGCAGGGCAATATGCAAAGCCACGTTCCAATGAAACAGAACATATTAATGGAGGAGAGCTTCCTGTATATAAAGGCGATATGGTGAATAGTTTTGAGCCGGTCCTGGAGAAACGAAAACATGATCCGGCCAGGATGCTGGAAGGATATTTCAGGTCAGCCGCCACCCTGAATTTAATAAGGGCTTTTTCAAAAGGCGGGTATGCATCCTTGCATCAGATCCTGGACTGGCAAAAACATTATTTTTCAGATTATCCGATCATGAAAAAGTATGAGCAGGTAGCTGCTGAATTAATTTCAGCTATTGATTTTATTAAAACCATCAAATTGGATACAAACAATACCTCATTTAACGAGGTTGATCTTTACACCTCCCATGAATCCCTTCTTCTGGAATATGAAGAAGCTATGACAAGGGTGGACACCACAACTGGTTTGCCCTATGATACGAGCGCTCATATGCTTTGGGTTGGCGAGCGTACCCGTCAGGTTGACAGTGCTCATATCGAATTTTTAAGAGGATTGAATAACCCCTTAGGGATGAAAATCGGCCCGCAATACAAGATTGAAAATATTGTGGAGAATATTAAGAAATTAAATCCTGAAAACAGGATGGGAAAGCTTAGTTTAATCGTTCGTTTGGGTGTTGTAAATATTGAAAAATTTCTGCCTGAACTTATCCGCGTGGTTAAAGACAATTATTTTAATGTGGTATGGATTTGTGACCCCATGCATGGGAACGCATATACAACCGGTACGGGTAAAAAAGCTAGAAAATTTGATGATATTCTTGAGGAGATTAGATTATTTTTTCAGATACATGAAAGGGCGAATACAATTCCGGGAGGCGTTCATTTAGAATTGACCGGTGATAATGTGACAGAGTGTATTGGCGGAAAAAGTAATATTACGGAATACGATCTGGATAATAATTATACATCAACATGCGACCCTCGATTGAACGCAGAACAGTCTGTGGAATTGGCATTCTTTGTGTCTCAATTGATGAAATCATAGATAGGAGCCGTATGAATCGAGGGGTTCACGTAAGATCCTGCTGAGAGATCGAGGCAAGTTCCCTTGGGCTATTTGAACATCTTTTTAAGATTGGATTGATTTAATGCGGGCCATCCTTTATCGATAATTCTTTTAAGGATTAAATTATGCAAATTGTGGTTTATGGAGCTGGTGGGAATGGACGTTTGTTTTATCAAGCTATGCAGAAGGCGAATATCGATATTCTGTATTTTATCGATCAATACACATTGGCAACAGAGTACGAAGGTATCCCAATTAAACGGATTGAAGAAGTTGAAGATAGGTCTCTTCCAGTTTTTGTTTCAGTGGCCGGGAGTAACACCTTAATTGCTAATGAATTGCGTGAAATAGGCTTTTCAGAAGTGTATGACTTTTTAATCAAAGTGTGGTAATAATCCCGCAAATTATTGATGTGTTTTTGCCATTTGTTCGGTGGTATGAGGAAGATGATAGCAAAATGGTGAATCATGCTAAAACTGAACAGCTCAAAGATTTATTTGCCGATAAAAAAAGTTCCCACGTGTTAGATAAAATCCTTCGTTTCCGAGAAAATATTAGTGCACAAACCTACCTGCAAAATGATCCAGTGACTCAGTATTTTCCTGAAGATATCGATTTGTTTGCCCATTTGAACCAAGGTATCCGTATGATTGACTGCGGAGCCTTTACAGGCGACACTTTAGAACAAACTTTAAGTATTTTTGAAAAAAGAAAACAGTCGCTTGACTATATTGCATTAATG
This sequence comes from Desulfotignum phosphitoxidans DSM 13687, assembly GCF_000350545.1. GTDB lineage: Bacteria > Desulfobacterota > Desulfobacteria > Desulfobacterales > Desulfobacteraceae > Desulfotignum > Desulfotignum phosphitoxidans. The sequence continues at coordinate 74,372 of NZ_APJX01000004.1, read as the reverse complement.
GAACCTGATATTCAAAATCTTCAAGCTTTGCAAGCTAATGTCAAAAAATATGTCGACAGGTGTGATTTATTTGTTTTGCCGGCTGGTGCTTGGTCAAGCTCGCAAATTTTGCAAATCCAAAGCAATGGGGCCTCCAGTCAAATTAGAAAGTTGCAAGGGCAGCCAGAAGAAGGCGTTTTTGCTATTCCAGTGGTGGCCATAGATGAAGTTTTTTATGGGGCTAAGCCCAACTATATCAAAATGGATATTGAAGGAGCAGAGATCGAAGCGATAGAAGGTGCTAAACAAACAATTGCCGATTATTCTCCGGTATTAGCCATTTGTCTCTACCATCGTGCGTCAGATTTATGGAATATCCCATTGCGTGTCCATGAAATAAATTCGAACTATAACTTTTATTTGAGAGTTCATGGGGACATGGGATTGGAAACCGTAATTTATTGTGTCCCAAGGTTGTCGGCTGCCCTAAACATCACAAGTTAAAACCTGTCCATCTACATCGATATGGGTTCAAGGATTTTGGCTTCTTTTCTCAAGCTGAAAGCGAACTGTCGGAACCTGAAAATCGGATAAAGCGCACACCTTAAATAAAGAACACAACACCAAACGCTCTAATTGTTTGAAAAGTCATGCTTTTTTCTTGCTCTTTTAACGTGTTTGTATTATATACATACGTACACTTTAAAGGGGGTTTTTGCATGGCTAAACCAATAACAGGAAAAACTCACGTCGGTGAACGGCGTGAAAAGCGTCCGAATGGGGATATTTACGTCTATGAACGGGTTACAGCCTACGACGAAAAAACCAGAAAGACCTATACGGTCAGTCAGAAACTCAAAGGGAAAATCAAGGCTGGAACACAAAAAATTTTGCCGACTCGTCCGAAAAAACATAAAGGCGAAGGAGGCCTTGTCGATGCAACACGTCGGCATACCGGCCTCACGGACATACTGGAATGGGTTGGCAAGGTTTCCGGCATTGATAATGATGTATGTGCTTCATTCAGCGAGGGTGATGCGGCAAAGATACTTTCTATCGCGCGCTACTGGATTGGTTCCGGTGGCAACACGCTGCCACGTCTTGAGAGTTGGCAGGTGATGCACCCCCTTCCATATCGCGAAGCGATCACTGAGGACGTCTATGGTAGCCTGTTTAAGGATATTGGTCGCAATGAGGAAGGCGTTCAGCGCTATTTTTCAGCTCGGGCGGCACACCTGGGGAAGTCTCCTATGCTGGCGTTTGACTCTACCACTATTTCGACCTATTCTGAAAATCAGTCGGAGGCACGACAGGGATTCAACAAGGATGGCGACGGACTCAACACCATCAAGCTTTTGACCTTATATTCCGTCAAGGCTGGCGAACCGATAGCCTTCTCTAAGCAACCCGGTAATATTCCGGATGTCATCTCCATTGAAAACACTTTGACACAACTCAAGTGTCTCAATCTGGAAAAACCTCTGATCGTCACAGATAACGGCTACTACAGCCAGAAAAACATGATGGAATTTGCCTTGCGCAATGTGAAATTTCTGACGCTGGTTGATCCGAAAATTATATGGGTCCGTGAGACAATTGATACGCTCCGTGAAGCAATCGCGGGTATGGCCAGCACTTGTCCGTTCGACCCGTCAATCTGCGGAGCAACTTCGCTCAGAATGCACCAGTTCAGCCGGACACGCCAGCGATCACGCAACAGGAACGTTGCAGGTGAGAAAGAAACGTTCTCGCGCCGCCTGTATGTGCATGTTTACTATTCTCCAGACAACGAAGCCAAGAAAGAACTCGCCTTCCGTAAGGATCTGCTTGAACTGAAGGCGCAAATACAAGGAGGAGAAACCGAGTTCACGCCATCTGCGCAAAAGAAAATAGACAAGTACCTGACCTGTTCCAAAAAGGGGCGTGGGGGGCAGCTTAAGGTGGGCTTCAATGATAAAGCCATTACCGAAGCAAAGAGGTACTTCGGCTATTTCGCTCTGGTCAGCAATCAGACTATGGACACATTTACGGCACTTGAAAACTATCGGTTGCGAGAAAAAATTGAAGAACTCTTTGCCGTGCAAAAAGGGAGACTCGACGGTGCGCGACCGCGCACATGGTACCCGGACAATCTGCGCGGAAGACAATTCACACAATTTATCTCGCTGGGCTATCATTGTTTCCTGATGAAAAAAATAAAGGAAGTACAGTCCAAGCTCGGAAAAAATGAATCCGGAAAAACCAAATCACTTCTCAATCTCGAAAAAAAATTGGAAAACTGGCTTGCGCAACGCTCTCTCGCTCAGATCTTGGATTGGTTCGATTGCATTGAAACCACAAAGGTACAGACTGCCATGGGCAGCTATCGATGGTCCACCGAATCAGTAGCCAGAGACAGACTGTTCTTGAAGTACTTGGGAATGGATACCGAATAGTGTACGCTTTAGCCGATTTTCAGGGTCGGAACATGATATCGATGTTGTTTTTAATGATTTTTGTGAACCTTGAGGTTAATAAAACCGCGATGTTATCTTGGAAAAAAAGGGTGTTTAATACCCTGAAAATCGTACAAAGCGCACACCTTAAATCCTGAATTCCCGAAAAAATATAACGATGAAATCAGAGTAACCCACTAAAAAAATTATAAATTTGTTCGATTTTTCTTGCAATTTTCATCGTTACAGTATATGTAATTGTAACGATGAAAACAAGGAGATCGTCTATGGCAGCCATTGTGTATCAGACCAATAAAAAGACTGGAATCACTTATGCTTATGAGTCAATCTCCCATTGGGATAAAAAGAAAAAGCAGTCAAGGGCAAAACGAAAATGTATCGGGCGGGTGGATCCCGAAACACAGCAGATTGTTCCTACCCGCAGAAAAAAATACCCCCCAGGACAGAAACCACGAAAAAAGGGACTACGTCTTTTACCAGGAATGCCCGCAAATTTTATGGTGCCACCTATCTTTTTGATCGTATAGCTGAAGATACCGGCCTGCTTGAGGATTTGGAAACATGCTTTCCAGACAACTGGCGGCAGATCCTGTCCATTGTCTATTATCTGATTCTTGAGGACAAAAACCCCTTGAGCCGTTTTCCACACTGGGCAGCCATTCACCGGCATCCATTCGGTGAAATCATCTGTTCTCAAAGGAGCAGTGAACTGTTGGCTTCCATCACCGAGGAGGCAAGGCAGCGTTTTTTCCAACTCCAGGGCAAGCGCCGGATCGAAAAAGAATATCTGGCCTATGACAGCACGTCGATATCCAGTTATTCGAAATGCCTCAGACTGCCATGGGCAGCTATCGATGGTCCACCGAATCAGTAGCCAGAGACAGACTGTTCTTGAAGTACTTGGGAGTGGATACCGAATAGTGTACGCTTTAGCCGACTTTCAGGATTAGACATGAAAACAATTTCCTGATGAAAACATATTTTTTATTCGACAATACAACAATCTTGATAATATCGGGCCCATCAATTTTTGGATTTCAGATATCCGTGCCCGGCAGAAGAATACAGGACATTCACCATCATCCGCCGCAGCCGCCTTGACCCATGGCTGGCGGTGGTGCCGTCCCTGACACATGCCTGGTTTTGAACGCAGATGCCATGCCTTTGATCTGAAAGTCCTGGACATTGCAACAGGGGGAACCGATGAATAAACAACCATTGACAACCGAATTATTCGCTTAGATACAAACAAAAATTTAGAAGAATTGTTGAAAATTAGAAAGATAAAGTCTTGAAAAGATCCCACAATACATTCTCTGCAAAAAAGCTTAACGAAATTGAAGTTTCGTTAAATCATCTGAACTACAAGGGGTTGGAAATTGGATCAATGTTGTCCTATTATTTTAACCGCATGTTCTTGGGAGATTTCGATTTTCGACTTTTCAGACATTTTTCAGTTCTTGTTTACTATTTTCTGAAACCTGTTAATAAGAATAAATATTTAAAGGATCTAAATAAAAGTGTTGTTTATTTTACATCCGGCAAACACAGGCATTTGAAAGAAATTGAAGGAATAATAACTGAAGAAGAGCAACTGTTGAAAAAAACCATCGTTTTTGGACCAGGAAAAGAATCTGATACTGCATATAGATATGTCTTCTGTTTGTCAGGTGTATTAGATTTTTTTAAAGTGATTCTCTTTTTTATTTCGAGACAAGAAATCATTATAGATATGCTGAAACCTCTGAATTTGAATATTAAAACTAAAATGATATTATGTATCAATCTGCTAACGCAATTGTTGAAAGCTTATTCACTTAAAAAATTCATTGCGCTCCAGAAAAATGTCAAATTAATTGCTGGCGATTATGACCGGGGAAAAGAATCCTCGTTGTTTTTTGCTGTTGCAAAGGCTTTAAATATAAAAAGTGTTGTTTTTCAGCATGGAGTGATTAACCATCAAGCAGGATATGCTCCCGTTAATGCGGATGAGATATGGGTGTGGGGCGATATGGCCAGATTACAGTTGAGTGAAAGGGGGGTACCTAAAAAAAAAATCAAGGTTACCGGTACACCTATTATTGAAGATATTGAAATTTCGAGTGAATTTAAATATGCCACTCAAAAAAAATATAACATAGAATCAGGAAAAACCATTGTTTTAGCCCTAAGTGCCCCCAACAAAGCTAACGATATGAAAATGGTTCGATTTTTATCAGAAATAAAAGAAAAATATGCAAAACCGAATGATAATTTTTTTGTAAAAATTCACCCTGCAAGGAAGTTTTATGCCTATTCCTGGATTCAAAATGATTTTAATATTTCACTTTTACCTCAAAATATTGACTATAAAGAATTTGTTACAATTGTGGATATTTTGCTTGTTTATAATAGTGGGATTGCAACGGAAATGCTTTATTATAAGAAAACTGTTGGAGTTCTGGATATTTGGAATAATTCGTTCAGAAATGGTAATGGGCACGAATTGAATAGATATTTTAGTGTTCCATTGCTCAAAAAGCCCGAAGACTTTGAAACTATTATTTCCGAAGTGAATATACCAGACAGTAAAAAGGTTTTTTGCAGGGTAGGGAAAGAGGCAAAGAGTGAAATGCGGCATTTAATTAAAATGCTTTTAACTTGAATATTATTAAAAAAGATTCGTAATGGAAAAAGATGAATTGTTAAAAAATGATCCTCTGAAGATAGTTGATGTAGGAGCAAGTGGTGGAATAGATCCAAGGTGGGGGAAACTTACATCTTTTTATCGTGCGGTTTTGTTTGAACCGGATACTAGGCAATATGAAATTCTAAAGTCAGAAAGCGGGAAAAATTTAACAGTTCTGAATGCCGCGTTGTCGTCAGAAAAATCAGATAAGATCAATTTGAATTTATGTAGAAAACAACAGGTATCTTCAGTCTATACGCCCAATATTGATATTCTTGATAAATTTAAAGATTCTCAAAGATTTGAGGTAATTAATACAGTCACTGTTGCAACGGATACCCTTAATAATCAATTGCGCAAAAACAATGTTATTGAAATTGACTTTATGAAGATAGATGTCCAAGGGCATGAATTGGCAATATTGAAAGGTAGTAGTGAGTATCTTGATAATTTGATCGGAATGGAGATTGAGGTGGAATTTTTACAAGTATACAAAAATCAACCTCTGTTTTGTGATATTGATGCTTTTGTCAGAAAAAATGGTTTCGAACTTTTCGATATTAGAAGATACTATTGGAAGAGAAAAGAAAGTGTTCATGTCGGAAACCAGAAGGGGCAGTTGGTGTTTGGAGATGCATTGTATTTTCGAAGCCCTGAGCAGGTATTATCCATCCAGAATATTACACAGGAAAAAATTGCTAAAGCAGTTTATGTCTATCTGGCATATGGATATATGGACCTGGCCCAGGCACTGGTTAACGGCGCGGCTGAAACAAAAAAGCTGGATAAAAAATTTCTCAAAACAATCAGAAAGACAGTGGCTAAATACCGGAAGAAAAGCATACCTGAATTCAGAGGGCGGCGGAAGCTTCAGCGTCTGTTTGAACGTATTGCATCCATGTTATCTTCCGGGGGATCGGACCGGTTTCTGGGAAATCCATGATGATTGATTGGGAAGTCGAAAATATATACCGCCTGGATGAAGATCTTATAATCAGGATCAAAGATCTCTGGCGAAAAGATCCCTTTTCAAGTCCTTTCTGCGCGCCATCTTTTCTGGAAATGATGGTCAAAAAGGTGGTTGGAAAAAAAGAGGTGCCTTTTTTTGCCAAAGGCTATGACCGGTCCGGTAATCTGGCAGCGCTCTGGCCTCTCCGGCTGGATAGATCCGGCTGCCTTCATTTCCTGCAGTTTTATCTGACAGATTATAATACAGCGCTTTTTTTGCCCTGGGTGGAAAAGGATATGTTGTCCCAGGGCCTTGCCAGGGCGGTTGAGCAAATCCGACCCAAAACGGTTTTTTTAACCAATGTGCCTGGCTGGGGGAAGACCTGTGAGGCAGCGGTGCAGGGGCTTGAGCAGGCCGGATACCGGTGTGTGCCGGTGGCGTATGACAAGGTGCCTTGTGTACAGGAAAAAGATGATCCTGATGGGATGAAGCAGTTTGGACGTCAGTTCAACAAGCACCGGGGACTCAAGAACTATTCCAACCGTCTCATGAAAATGAAGGGGTTTCATTTTGAGGTGGATGACACGCAGGAGGATATCAATGAGTGGGTGGATCAGTTCTGTGTGGCCCATGACAAGCGCTGGGAAACCACATCCACTCCGTCCAAATATCAGGATGAGAAAATCAGAACCGATCTGAAAGATGCGCTGAAGGCTTGGGCCAAAGACCAGGCGTTGATCCGGTTCAGTGTCCATGTGATGAACCGGCGGATCACCTTTGTGGTGGGATTGAAAAACAAAAAAAACAAAGATCTCATCTATTTTCATACAGCCCGGCTGCCGGTTTACAACAAACTGAGCACCGGCAATATCACCATCCGCCTGATGGGGTTATGGATGAAAAAAAACGGTTATCAATGCCTGGATTTCGGCCGGGGCGATGAGGCGTACAAACATTATTTTGCCAATGAAACCCGGGATCTATGGCGGGTTTATGGGGCCAGGTCTTTGGTGTCGCTTCATTATTGGAAAGGGTGCATTGAAGCCTATGTCAAGGCAAAGGATTCCCGCAGGCAACTGTGGGCCATGCTGGACAGCCATGTGTTCAAATCCCGGTGGGTCAGGGTGTTCCGGCGTGAATAAGGGGCTGGAACAGGCATTGGCTTTTTTGTTCAGATCCGGCCCCTGCACCGGGATCGTGGTGGGGAATCATACCCAGAACCGGGATCAGATCCGGCAGGAGATCGAGGTCCTGGGCCGGTTTTTTGAGTTTATCCATCATGATCAACTGGCAGACCGGATGAAAAAAAAGGGCAGGCGGCCGTTCTGCCTGTTGACGTTTGACGACGGCAAAAAGATCAATGCCCTGGAGACGGCCCCGCAACTGGCAGAACTCGGGGTGCCGGCCGTGTTTTATCTGGTGACGGATGCGGTGACAACCGGCCGGGCCCTGTGGTTTGACCTCCGCAATGTTTTGTTGAGAGCACCGTTGACTGATGAGGAAAAACAGAAAATTGCCCAGCTGAAAACCCTTTCCATGGACAGGGTGGGTGCGCTGCTGGATGCACTGGCAAAAAAATACCAGGCCGCACCGGACATGTCCGACCCCTGCGTGGCCCCCATGTCCTGGGATGATGCCGCCGTCCTTCATGAAAAAGGGTTTACCATCGGGGCACATACCTGTTCGCATCCGGTTTTGACCCGGGAAACAAGGGAATCTGCCTGCCGCGAGATCCGGGATTCCATTGCCCAGGTGTCGGAGAGGATCGGGACCCGGTGTGCGAGTTTTGCGTTTCCCAACGGCAGTTATACCGATGATCTGGCCAGTTATGCACAGGGGTGCGGGGTGAGCTCAGTCATGACCACCGATCCGGTCTGGGCCCGGCCGGAAACTGAGCTGTGGCGGTTGCCCAGAATCGATATCTACACCAGGTATACGCCCTGGAAAACCCTTGTGAAAGTAGCGGCGGCCAAGCCCGGGTATGTGCTGAAAAATCCCAACGGCACGGGCCGGGCCTATGTGACCGGCCGGAAAACGGGCTTTTCTCAATCCAGGAGGCCGGACAGTGGATAATAAAAAGCCGTGCATCATCTACCTGCTGGGGGTCAGTTACAGCAGTTCCACGTTACTGGGATATTTTCTGGGATCCCATCCAAAGGTGTTCAATGCCGGAGAACTGATGCTGTTTCCCGGCAAATCAAGGATCGGGGATATGCCCTGTTTCTGCGGCAGGACCGTGGCTGGATGCGATTTCTGGAAACACCTGCCTTTGAGTGAATATCAGCTCTACAGCAAACCAGGGTTCAAAGCCAAATTCAAGATTGCTGCATTCCTTTTGCTGGGGCGGCCGGTGTGCCGCCTGGTGCTGGACCGGCCCCGGGATGACCGGGTTTTTTTTGATCACCTGGCAGCGAACATGAAAGCGTACGACCCAGGTGCACAGATGGTCGTGGATACCTCGAAAAGCCTGTTCCGATTGATATTTCTGGTGTGCACGGGCCAGTATGACATCAAGATCATCTATCTGCGCCGGGACATCCTGGGGAATGTGGCATCGTTTATAAAGAGCAGGGAAGGGTTTTTCAAGGGGTTTGTGAATTACAAACTCAACCATTTTTTCATGCCCCGGTTTTTGAAACAGTACGGCCTGGACTGGTATGACCTGTCCTATAAACGGCTGTGCCTCGACCCGGAAGCGGAGATCCGGGATCTGGGCAGGTTCCTTCACCTGGATCTGTCTTATGAAACAATTAAGGAACACTTGAAAACGACCCCGTTCCACGTGTTCACGGGCAGTACCGGCCGGGCCCAGTTCAGGGATTTCAAGGGATTGCGGTATGATACCACCTGGCAGTGGCGCCTGTCCGGCATCCAGCAAAGATTCTTGAAATGGATTGCCCTGAAATCAGAGCAGTGAGGGGTGATGCCGGTCAGATATGGGTGCGGTAAAACGCGATGTTGTGGTAAAGCCGCTTGAATTCCAGCCAGGGGCAGGTGTCCAGGTGATGGCGCATGATCGGGTTCTTATAGGCGATCCACATGGGCCGGGGGGTGCGGATAAAAGATTCATGGATATGGTTGATCACGCCCGTGAAAATTTCATTGACAAACGGGTTGAAAAAATAGGCAATGGTCAGGTCATCAGGGATCTGATAATCCAGGACGTCCATGTGGATGAGTTCCACCTGGCTGCAGGCAAAGGTTTTCCGGGTGTGCTCAATGTTTTTCTGGGCGATGTCGTGCAGGTGTCTGGAGATTTCAATGCCGATCACTTTTTTGAACGGATACCGGGCCGCCAGGAACACCATTTTTCCTTTTCCGGAGCCAAAATCGGCAAACACGTCTGTGGGAGAAAACCGGATGATTTTGTCGAGACGTTTTGCCGTGAGCCAGTCTGAAGGGGCATACCCCACCATGTCGGTGGTATAGGCAAACGCGTTCCGGCTCAGGTTGTCCGTGGGCGTATCCAGGCCGAACCAGCGTTCATAGATCCGATAGATTCCGTTTTTAAGGCATTTGACAACGCCGGTGAAGGGTTTGTTTGCCATGGGACCTTTATCCAGGTGACCGGGTTTTCCGGATGGTTACATGATCAATGTAATAATCGGTTTTCTGATTTTTGTCTGTGGTGTGCAGTATCAGGGTAAGGGCATTGGCCCGGGACGACACAGCTGCGGTGGTGGACACTGTCAGCCATTTGCCTGCCAGGGGATGCCCTTTTTTTATGTCCATTTTTTTATACGGGGTATGGGTGAATGCCAGGGCCGCCGGCAGCTCGGCAATTAAGTGCGTATCCCGGCCAATGGTTTCGACCAGGCTCAGGATGGGCAGGTCCGGTCCCTTGAGCCTGGTGGCATAGATATCATAGCTGACCTGGATGGTGTTTCCCCGGACCTGTGACAGGGCAAACGGGGAGATTTGATGGGATAAAAATGTGATGGGCACCTGGCCGTCACCGGTAAACGCGGGATTCCGGTAGGTGGCAGCGCTCATTTTCACCCGCAGGGCGTTGCCGTTTCTGTCCGGGGCGGTTGAGATAGAAAGGATCGGGGTGCCGTCCGGTCCGGGGTGGGCCAGGTTTTGCCAGGTCCAGTGCACCGGGGTGCCGTTGTTTTGGGTCAGCTCGAAACCACTGTTCAGGACGGGATCAAAGGGGTTGGACCGGCGGGCCGGATCCAGGAACCTTGCCGCAACCGGGTCCCGAAAGGCCAGAAAAGAGTTGCCGAACAGGGCCAGAAAGAATTCAGCCGGGTCATGGGGATTGATGGTCAGGGTATGGTAGGTGGCCTGGAATGGTTTCAATCCGTCCCAGTCCACCCGGTCCCAGGTGGTGCCGCTGTCCAGGGTCCGGAACACGCCGGCCCGGTCCACGGCTGCATACACGATTTCCGGCAGCACCGGGTTGACGGCCACCGACGCAGGCGCCCCGGCATCGATGGGGCCCAGGCCGGGGACGGGAGAGGAAAAATCCAGGACATGATTCCAGGTTCTTCCCCCATCCAGGGTTTTGAGAATCCCGCCCCGTTTGACATGGGTTTCTGCGTCGGATTTTCCCCGGCCCGGTACCACTGCGGCGTATGCAATGTCCGGATCATGGGGGTGAACCGCCACCTGCACGGCCCCGGCCAGTTCCGGACCCCCGGTCCGAATCCAGGTGCCGCCCCCGTCACTGGACCGGAAAACACCGCCATCGGGCAGGGGGACATCCACTGTTTTCCGGAGTTCCCGGGCCGGGCGTTTGCCCCCTTCGCTGCTGGCAGCGGCATAAAGGATATCCGGGTGGTCCCGGCAGACATCGAGGCTCATGAGGGGAAATCCCAGCGGGGAGGTAACGCTGTCAGCCAGGCGTTCAAACGTGTTGCCGCTGTCCCTGGAAAGATAGATCCCGGATTCCGGCCGGCCCTGGTTCAGGTGGTTGACGGCCGCATACAGGGTCCGGCGGTGATAGCCCTGTCCGTCCATGAGCACCAGGTCCGTGATCATGCCGCCTGGCAGCCCGCTTTGTTCGGGAAATACCGGTTCCCAGTGCCGGCCGCTGGTGACGGTTTTGAACAGCATGCCTTTGGCACTGTTGGGGCCGCCTTTGCCGGACATGCCGTAAAACCGGGTGCCCGGATATTCCGGATCAGCGGCAAAGGCCATGCAGGTCCCGCTGGTGTCCAGCATCTGGGTGCTCCAGTAGGCCAGGGAATAGAGGTCCGGGTAATCGCTGCTCCACAGGGATTTGACCGAGGCGCCCCGGTCATCGCTTTGCATCAGCCCGGTGTCTGAGAATCCCAGGTAGACCCGGTTGGGATGTACCTGGTCCCAGAACGCCCGGTATGCGGTCAACAGGGTCAGGCCCTTGCCTTGATAAGCATGCCGGTCCGGCAGGTACCGGGCGGCGGCAAACCGCCAGGTCCGGCCGCCGTCCAGGCTCTGGTACATATCTCCCAGGATCAGGTGGTCCGGGTTGCCGGGATGGATGAAAAAATAATCGCGCATAAATTTGTTCCGGTGCCGGAAGTCTCTGGGTACATTTCCCTGAAATACGTCCGTCTCTGTCAGAAAACGCCTTGTCAGCCACTGCCAGGTGGCTCCCTGGTCCCGGGTGTGAAACAGACCGGCCCGGCCATGGGAAAAGCACCACAGGTGCCCGGGTTTTTGGGGGTGGGTCTGCAGCAGGGTGATGCCGGGTGGCGACGGGGAGGTTTGGGTGTAAGGCACCTGTTCCCATCGGCCTGTGGCAAGATCGTTCTTGAACAGCCTGCCGGACCGGGTGACGGCCCATACCCATTTTTTGATCGAGTCATGGGCCAGGCAGGTGATGGGTTCCACCGGCAAATCCGGAATTCTTCTCCATGCACGGCCGGTTGTATCCGGATGAAGGCTTCGCTGGTACAACCCTTTGGGGGTTGCCAGAAACAGCAGAGTCTGGTTGCCGATATCAGCGGCCAGAAGCGGGATTTTTGCGGACAGGTTTTTGGAAAACCCATACAGCTGGTTCGTATCCAGGCCTTCAGAAAAATCGGCAAATGTTTGTCCATGGTCCCGGCTGATCACAAGGCCTTGTTTCCTGATCCCCCATATCAGGGTGTCACCGGCAACGGTATCGATCACCAGGCCGTAAACCGTGTTACGGGCCATGGCGCTGCTGGCGTGAATCAGTTTCCAGGTATCGCCGTTGTCCCTGGATCTGAACAGTCCTTTGCCGTCAGGGGAGTCAAACCCGGCATACCAGGTTCCTTTGTGCCGGGGATGGGGTACCAGCACATCCAGGGTGGGATGGCCCGGGGGTGCGACCGGTTCAAACCCTTTGTGCCAGTCAGTGCAGCGCAGCAGGCTTCGCCCCATGTCGGAGCTGGCCATCAGGGTGCCGTCGGCCGGGTGCATGACAAAATCCAGGGTGCCCCCGGAGCCGCCCGGATCCACGGTGCGCCAGACCCCGTCCGGCACCGGCTGCATCAGGGACTGGTTGTCATGTGTCAATGGCTGTGGGTTCTTGTTTCCCGGGGGAGTTGCCGGTCGGGTCGTGGAAATATCCAGCTGGGGCGGAATGGGAAACAAGGGTTTGTCTGCGAAGCAAGGGAAAACCGGCAGCCAGATCATGTTGAAGACCACAAAAAACAGCAGCATGAACCAGTATTTTTGGGAACGCCGGGTCATGGGATGCGTCTTTTTTTCAGGATGGTAAAAATTCCAGCCAGCGTGCCCCTGACCCGGTCCACCTCGCCCCTGTCAAAGGAGATGAGCATGAGAATCACCCGTTTGAGCAGGTACCCGGTCATGGCATGACAGAACCAGAACCCGTTGAAACGTTGCTTGACGTTGCAATGGGTCAGAAAGTGATGTTTGGACAGCACCGTGGCTTTGGCCCGGTCATATTTCTGGTACCGCATTACCGGGGATTCGAAATGATACAGTTTGGCCGCCGGGTTGGCATACAGGGTGTGGGTACAGGAAACCCGGTATGAAAATTCCTTGTCTTCTCCCAGGCCGTATCCGGCAAATTCTTCGGAGAATCGGGCGGTTTCAAACACATGTCTACGAAACGAGAACGAGGCCCCGCCCAGAAATTCCACCGGGCCGAACCGGGTTTTCAGGTTCGGGTTCCCCAGATTGGTGGAAAAGGCGGATGGCAGAAAATATCCTTTTTTAAAACCGGTCATACAGAAGACAACCCCGTATGCAAACCAAAGCTTTTGGGATATAGACGGTTTTTTATTTACAATTTCCCCGCCGCCCATGCCGTCAATATGAGGATTGTTGTGGTAACACGCCAGGGAGTTTTCCAGAAAATCGGTGAACAGTTTGACATCGTCATCCAGGAAAAACAGGATGTCGCCGGTGGCGGCATCGATGCCGGCGTTCCGGGACCGGGTCAATCCACGGTTTTCCGGGGATTTCCGGATGTAAATGTATCGAATACCTTTTCGCTTTGCATCAGCCTGCAGGGGCGGGTCTGTCAGTGCCCCGTCGTCCACCACGATGATTTCATGGGGGTGGACGGTCTGGTCCAGGATCGATGCAATGGCCACAGTCAGCTCTTTTGGCCGGTTGTAGGTGGCGATGATGATGCTGGCTTTTGGCAGGTCGGAGAAAGGCATCATTTACGGCATCCATGATCCGTTTTCATACAGGAAAATTTCCGTCATTTTCTTCAGGGATGCCGGCTCAAACGGCCCGGCCATGGCCTGGTCTCTTGTGGCTCCCTTGCTTTGGAACAGGTATTCATTGTATTGCAGGACCCCGGTGAAAATGGATGATGAACCGGCTGCCGGTTTGACATCCGTTTGGATGGTGTCGGGTGCCACTTGGTGAAAAGATGCCTGGTATTGGCCGTTGGAAAATTCAATTTTCGGATTTTCCCGGGTGTGCAGATAAGCGGTTTCGATCCTAAAAATCCAGTTGCCGGCAAAGGTGTTGAATTTTTTTTCCACAGCTGTTTGCGATTCCGCATAACAGGGCAGATTAAAAAACAGGCCGGCCAGGATTATGGCCAGGGCCGCGATGCACAGATAATTACTCTTCATCCATAAACCCATGGACCAGAATCTCCACCCGCCGGTTCAAAGACCGCCCGGATTCCGTCATGTTGGTGAATTTCGGCGATTCTTCACCAAACGATTTAATGGATATCCGGCTTTCGGCAATCCCTTGTTTGATCAGATAGTTTTTGACCGACTGGGCCCGCCGCAGCCCCAAGTCCATATTATAGGCTTTGGGGGCCAGCGAACAGGTGTGGCCGTGCAGTTCTATTTTGCCGTCATATTTTTCCAGGATTTCCACGGCCCGGTCCAGCAGCGGCTTCATCCGGTGGTTGATGACAGCGGAATCCAGGTCAAACGTGATATCCCGGATCAGGATACAGTGGGTGACTTCTGCAGGGCCCGGCATGGGGATGGGTTCAGGATCCGGTTTGGGCCTGGGTTTGGCCTTTGGTTTCGGGGCAGGGGGCGGGGGCTGCACTGGGGCAGGCGGTTCCGGTTCCGGCAGTTTCACCGCCACTCTTTTCTTTTCCAGGCTGGTCAGTGCCAGCCGGAATCCCACTTCCGGGTTCCGGTCTTCCGGATCAAACCAGGACCGGTAGGCGGATCGGCAGTATTCCGGATAATGGGCCCAGCTGCCGCCCCGCCGGATTTTTGATTCTCCGGACTCCGCGCCCTGGGGGTCAATTTCCGGATGGAACGGGTAAGGTCGCTGCCAGTCACTGCACCATTCCCAGACATTGCCGTGCATGTCGTAAAATCCCCAGGGATTGGGGGCTTTCAATCCTACCCGGTGGGGGGCCTGGTCGGAATTTCTGAAATACCATCCCACGGAATCCAGGTAGGGGTTGTAACTGAAATCCCATTTTTCCGCGGTTTCATCCACCATGGGGCCGTTGAAAAACGCGGACGTGGTGCCGGCCCGGGCTGCGTATTCCCATTCCGCTTCCGTGGGCAGCCGGTAATGGGTGGTGTTTTCCAGATCATTGAGCCGTTCCAGAAACGTCACCACATCTGAGTATCGGACATTTTCAACCGGGCAGTCCATACCGCAGTTTTTGAAATGGGCCGGGTTGGACCCCATCACTGCGATCCACTGCTGCTGGGTGGTTTCCGTGGCCTGGAGATAGAAACCTCGGGTCAAGGTGACCTGATGCTGGATTTCGTTTTTATCCCGCCGCACTTCGGTTTCCGGGCTTCCCATGAGAAACGATCCGGCCGGGACCCAGATGAATTTCATACCAAAGGCATTGATGAACTCCCTGGGATAATAGCCCTGCATGTTTCCCATGCCGGTTCCTGCTAAAAAAGGTGACGCTGTATGGCCGGCAGAAAAAGGCGCGTCTTCGTACAACCCCATGATGCGCACGAACTGGTAACGCTGGTGGACATCATCGGTTGTTTCCTGGGGGCTCTGGGATTCACCGATGCCGTAAACCTTGTGATAGGTGTGGGGTACATTGACCAGATAATGGTCAATGATGGGAATCGGAGCGTTGGCCCGGTTCCGGGACAATATTTTGTTATGGGTTTCTTCGCCTGTGGCAGAGGCGGAGCCCATGATCACAAACACGATTTTTCGACCCTGGTTGTTTCTTTCAAGGGAATCCAGGTATCGGATCAGCCGGTTGTATTGAAAGGAGTTTTCCGGAATTTCAGCGGAGTTGACCGGAAAAAACAGGGTGATATCCCCGGTGCCCTGGTTTTCGATGATTTCTTGCAGCAGCTGGAAACTGTTTTTTGAATCGTTCATGTTTCGGTTGTAGGACCGGATGAGTTGCTGGGACCGTGCCAGGTCATTGGCTGCCGCTGCCATGCTCAATTCTTCCTTGTCCTGCATGGCCTGGTTGTAAGATGTGGCAAACCGCTCTGCCGTGGCACTCACGTTCTGACCGGCGGCCGGGGAAGATGCCGGAGGATAGGAGGACCCGGCAGGATAAGACAGGGTGCCCGGTGCCATGGTCGCCGGTGCAGGAGACGTCGCAGAAGCGTTTTGATAAGAGGCGTGGGTTTCCCGCTGGACGACCCGGTTGTCGCTTTCCTTACCCGTGGGGAAAGTTGAACATCCTGACAGAAAAAATAAACCGGTTAAGGCAAATATCGCGGGGAATATCAAGCGCGCTGACGTCATGTGTCATTCTCCTTGTGTGCGGTGCAATGCATGTTTTTATTCCATACGTTATTTTGACTATAAATTCAAGGTAAAGAATCAGGAATGGCGCGTTAATCAGGTGTTGTCATTATCGGTTGGTACGATTTAATAAAAATAAGGCATATCCGGATTTAAGGTTAAAAAACAATTGTATTAAGGGTTATCTTTGGAATAATATATTATTATTTTGAAAATAATCCTTATATTATTAAAAATATTTCTTGACAATGAATTTGGGATCTGGTTAGGTTTGAAACAGGGAAAAGCGGATAATGGAACGATCCGGTGCCTGAAAACATTTCCCTGCAGATAACCATCACAGCCAACGATATAATTCTTAGGAGGATGCTATGCCGATCAAAGACAATCGCCTTATTCTGGACGGGTACACCTTGACCATTGAAGAACTGATGCAGGCAGGTCACGACCTGTCCATGCAGGTGGAAGTCAAGGAAGACAACTGGCCCAAAATCCGGGACTGCCGCAAGATGGTGGATACCTGGGCCAATGAGGAACGCTGCATTTACGGGGTGAACACCAGCTGCGGCGGGCTGGTGGACCATCTGCTGCCCAAGGAGCGGGACAACGATTTTCAGAAAAACCTGGTGAGAAGCATCACCACCCAGGTGGGAAAGCCGTTTGAAGACGAACTGGTGCGAATTTTTATGATCGCCCGGGCCAACTCCCTGTGCCGGGGATATTCCGGGATCAAGGAGAAAAACCTGAAGATTTACCTGGATATGATCAACAAGCAGGTGTTTCCCCTGGTTCCCCGGAAAGGGTCCCTGGGCACCAGCGGGGATCTGGGGCCATTGGGGTGTATCGCTGCCGTGGGATTCGGTGAATGGAAAGCCCGGTACAAAGGGGAAGTCATGCCCGGCAAGGCCGCCATGGACGCGGCCGGTGTGGAGCTGATGTATCTGAATGCTAAAGAAGGACTGTCTTTGATCAACGGCACCTCGGCCATGGTGGGTCTGGCCTGCACCGTGATCACCGAGGCCACCAATACCCTGAAGAACTCGGACATCATTGCCGCGTTCGCCATTGAAACCCTGATGGGCCGGATCAATCCCTTTGATGTCCGGGTTCATGAGCAAAAATACCATCCCGGCCAGTATGCCACGGCCATGAATTTGACCAAACTGCTCACGGGATCGGAACTGGCCATTGATGAACTGGAACTGTCTCTTAAACTCCAGGCCGTGCTCAAAAAACACGAAGGCATTTCCGTGGCTGATATTCCAGTGGAAGATGCGTATTCCATCAGGTGTACGCCCCAGTTTGTAGGGCCCACCAAGGAAGCCGTGAACACGGCCCATGAAGTGCTGCTGCGGGAGCTCAACTCCAGCAATGACAACCCGTTGATCTTTACCGAATTTGATACATTCATTCACAACGGCCATTTCCACGGCCAGCCCATCTCTTTTGCCATGGACTGCTTAGGCATCTCCATGGTCAATTTAGGCGTGGTGTCTGACCGGCGCATCGACCGGTTCATGGATGCGGCCCACAGCACCGGACTGCCGCCTTTCCTGTGCAAGGAAGACACCGGAGTCCGCATGGGGCTGATGGGCGGGCAGTTCATGACCACCTCGCTTGTGGCGGAAAACCGGACCCTGGCCGTGCCGGCTTCGATCCAGTCCATCACCTCGACAGCGGATTTTCAGGATATCGTCAGTTTCGGCCTGATCGCGGGCAGAAAAGCACGAAAAATCGTGGAAAACACCAATCATATTCTGTCATTTGAACTGCTGTGCGCGGCCCAGGCTGCAGATCTGCGGGGACCGGAAAAACTGAGTCCCGCCGGAAAGATCATGTTTGACGCCGTGCGTGAAACCCTGGCCTATATGGGCAAGGACAAAGTATATATCGACGATATGGAGGAACTCAAAGCCCGGATCGAATCCGGTGAGTTCGTGAAAAGAGTGGAAGATGCCGTGGGAGAACTGCTCATTGTCCATAAAAGAGATTAGGAAATCATAGGGGGAGGAATTATGTCAGCGCATCCTGTTGCAGCGAAAATCGTTGATAAGTACCGGGAAACCTATCCGGCTTCCAGAGAGCGGCACCAGCGCCTGGTCAAGTATATTCCGGGTGGGGCCACAAGAAGCCTGAGCTATTTCAAGCCCTGGCCCATCCACATCGACTATGGCAAAGGGGCCCATGTGTACACCCATGAGGGCCATGAACTGCTGGATGTCACCAATGCCTATGGGGCCCTGGTGCACGGACACGGGGACCCGGATGTGGTGGCGGCGGTGCAGGCGGGCATTGAGCGGGGTTCCCAGTATTCCACCCCCACGGACGGCCAGTACCGTCTGGCCAAACTGCTGTGTGACCGGGTGCCGGGGTTTGATAAGGTGCGGTTTCTCAACTCCGGCACGGAGGCCACCATGTTTGCCATGCGCACGGCCCGGGCCATTACCGGAAAAGACAAGATCCTGAAGATGACCGGCGGGTTCCACGGGACCCATGACTGTGTGGCGGCTTCCACCAAGAAAAACGTGATCACGGCCGGGATTCCGGCAGGCATGACCGCAGACATGCTGGAGGTGCCGTTCAATGATCCTGTTGCCGCGGAAAAAGCGGTGAAGGAAAACGCGCCCCACCTGGCCGCGGTGATCATGGAGCCGTTTTTAGGGGCCGGGGGCGTGGTGCTGCCCGAAGAAGGGCTGCTCAAGCGGATCCGGGAAGTGACCCGGGCCCAGGGCGTGCTTTTGATCTTTGACGAGATTTTTTCCTTCCGGGTGGACATCGGCGGGTGCCAGAACCTGTATGGCGTGGTTCCGGATCTCACCACCGTGGGAAAGGTGGTGGGGGGAGGCCTGCCCATCGGGGTCTTGGGAGGCAAGGCTGAATTCATGAACATTTACTGCCATGAAAACACGGAAAAACCGTTGTATCATTCAGGGACCTTTAACGGGTATGAAACCGTGATGCAGGCCGGATTTGCCGCCATGACCAAGTATGACGAACAAACCATCGCCGATATCAATGCCAAAGGAGCCCGGTTCCAGAAAGGACTGCTGGCAAGCATTGCCGACAACGGGCTGAACATTCAGTCCAACCAGATCGGATCATTGCTCAATATCCATTTTGTGAACCGGCCCACCATCAAGGCCGCAGATGTCCTGGAATCGGAAGAGGAACTGCACACCCTGATGCATTTGTCGTTGCTTAACAAACGGATTTTCAACATCCCCAGAGGATTGTTTATTTTGTCCACGAAAATTACCGATGATGAGATGGATATGCTCGTGGGTAAAATGGATGAAACATTGAAAGAACTGTTGCCTTTGATCCAGGAAAAATATACCCATTTGCTTTTATAACTAAATTTTGGAGAAGCAATATGGTATTGGACAGAATTGATAAAAAGATCTTGAACACGCTTCAGGAAAATGGGAAGATAACCAATTCAAAATTGTCAAAAATCGTGGGAATATCCGCCCCTGCCACTTTGGAACGGGTCAAGCGCCTGGAACTGGCAGGGGTGATCACCCATTTTACCGCAGTGGTGAATCCCGAAAAAATCGGGCTTTCCATCATTGCCATGGTGAACATCAGTCTGAATTTGAGCAATCTGTCCTCCGTGGCGGTGATCAAGGAGAAATTCATGGCTTTGGACGAGGTGATTGAATGTTATCAGATTGCCGGGGCCGATGATTTTATTCTCAAAGTGGCGGCCCGGGATATCAAAACCTACGGGGAGTTCATGAACAAAAAACTGACGCAGATAGAAGGCATTCAGATCATTAAATCGTCTTTTATCATTGATAACGTCAAAGTGAAAAAGATGTTTCTGCTGGATATGGAGGAAGAATACAGAGTTTAAAAATCAATGCCAACCACATAAATTATAATAGAGGAAGGAGTCAGTGTATGGATAAACTGATCATTACCGCAGCGATCACGGGTTCGGTTCACATTCCCACCATGAGTGATTATCTGCCCATCACGCCGGATGAGATTGTGGAGGATGCGGTCAAGGCCTGGGAGGCCGGGGCCGCCATTGCCCACATTCATGTGCGCAACCCGGAAAACGGCCTGCCCGTGTCCGACCCGGACCTGTTTTTAGAAGTGCATTCCAAAATCAAAGCCCGGTGTAACTTGATCCTTTTGCCCACCACGGGCGGGGGCATGAACCAGACCACGGAAGAAAAACTGATTCCCATCAAAAAACTGCAACCGGAAATGTGCTCCTTTGACCCGGCCCCTTTCAACTTCGGCATCTTTCAGATCGCCAGCCGGTTCAAGGAATTCAAGTATGACTGGGAAAAAGAGTATCTGGAACTGTGCAAGAATGTGACCTTCCGCCCCACCTTTAATGACGATCTGATCTATGCCAAGACCTTTCTGGAAATCGACACCAAACCGGAATTCGAGATTTATGAACTGGGCCATGTGTCTTATGTGAAATGGCTCATGGAGGAAAACCTGGTAAAACTGCCCGTGCATCTGCAGTTTGTGTTCGGTCCCATGGTGGGGTGGATGACCCCTTCGGTCAAACACCTGGTGCTGATCCATGACGAAGCCAAAGAGGTGCTGGGCCAAGAAAATTTCACCTGGTCCGTGGCGGCCGGGGGCAGGTATCAGATTCCCATCACTTCCACAGCCATGGCCATGGGTGCCCAGAACGTGCGGGTGGGGCTGGAGGATTCCGTGTATGCGGGCAAAGGCGTCATGGCCAAGGCATCTGCCGACCAGGTCAACAAGGTCAAAAACGTGGCAAAGGAGATGAGCCTGGTGCCGGCCACCTCGGATGAAGCCAGAGAGATGTTAGGACTTAAGGGGCTGGACAAGGTCAATTTTTAGATGATGGCCTAAAAACGTGAAATATAAGGAGGGATCATTGAACTACTCAGGTTATGCTTCAATCCATGCAAGACACATTCCTGACAAGGTTTGCCTGATCGAAAGAATGCCGGGAGAAGGGTCCCGGCGCACCTTTACCTGGCAGGAATTCAATGACGAGATCAACCGCACCGCCAATTACCTGGCAAAGGAACTGGGGGTGAAAAAAGGGGATTTCGTCATGCATCTCCAGAACAATTCCCTGGAGTGGATGGTTACCTATTATGCCATTATCCGCCTGGGCGCGATTGTGGTGCCGCTGAATTTCCGGTTCGAAGGCCCGGATATCCAGTATGCGGCAAAGGTGTGCAACCCGGATGTGTTCATCCTGGGTTCGGAATTTTTAGGCGTGGTGCAGCCGGTGCAGGACACGTTGACCACCATTAAACATTTTATCTGTGTGGGCACAGAGGTGCCCTCGGACATGACCGATTATGCGGCCATCAAAAATTATGAAAATACCGGGGATGCCATGGTGGAAGTGGAACGGGATCACGGTCTGGCCATGATGTTCACCTCCGGTACCACGGGCAAGCCCAAACCCGTGCTGCATACCCATTATTCTTTGAACAGCACGGCCGTGGGCAACGGCATGACCTATTTTGTACAAAAAGATGACAATTACCTGATTTTTCTGCCCCTGTACCATTCCGGGACCCTGTTTCTATGGGCCCCGTTCTACGCCACGGGTGCGGCAGGCACCATTATCAGGGATTTCAAGGATCCCAAATGGATCATCGAGGCCATCGCCGCAGAAGGGTGTACTGATACATTGTTTGTCGTGCCCATCGCCATTGCCATTCTCAATGCAATGAACAAGGGAACGATCCGGCTGGCGGATTATGATCTGTCTTCCTGGAAATATATGGAAGTGGGTGCCCAGCCCGTGCCGTTTGACATCATGAAGGAACTGGTGGAAAAACTGCCCTGCAAAGTGTCCAATATCTACGGCATCACTGAAGGCGGCGGCGGGGGAACTTTTAACCTGTATCCCGAAGATGTCCTGACCAAGCCGGGATCCATCGGCAAGCCCACGTTCAGCGTGGAAGCCAAAATCGTGGACCCCTTAGGCGAAGAACTGCCTGCCGGGGAGGTGGGTGAACTGGTGTTCAGAACCCCCCGCATGATGTATGAATATTATTCCAATCCTGAAAAAACGGCAGAGACCATAAAAAATGGTTGGCTTTACACGGGAGATCTATTAAAAAGAGACAAAGACGGGTATTTTTATATTGTGGACCGCATGAAAGACATGATCACCAGCGGCGGGGAAAACATCTATCCCGTGGAAATCGAGGATGCGCTCATGGATCATCCGGACATCGATGATGTGGCCTGTATCGGGTATCCGGACGACCGGCTGGTGGAAATCGTGATGGCCGTGGTCCAGCTCAAGGAGGGACGGCAGATGACCGAAGAGGATGTGATTGAGTTTGCCAAAACCAAGCTGTCCCTGTACAAAGTACCCCGGAAAGTGACGTTTGATGAAGTCCCCAGAAATCCCACGGGGAAATTGATGAAACCCCAGCTCAGGCAAAAATATACCGGCCGTAAAGAGGCGTTTAAACAACTGGCATAAGTTCCGTCCGACCCAGGTTACCACCAGTGTGGAGGTAAAGAGCCCGCTGCTCTGATAACATTATATTTTTAAACTTTTTTTGGAAAGGAACAGACATGATGAAATTTCGCTTATCTTCAAGTTTACTGCTGGTTTTGACGGTAGCTGCCTTGATGCTCATCGGCTCCGGACTGGCCATGGCCTCATCTCTGGACAAATGGAAACCGGATTTCGATCCCAGCGGGGCCAAGTACAAATGCATTGTTTCCAATGTGTCCACACCCGCTCTGGTGGGCACCCATGCCGGATTTGAAATGCGCGATGAGCTGTGGAAACGCACCAACGGCCAGATCTACATCGATTTCAAACCCCTTTCCATTTTAGGCGGCGAAGTGGAGGTGCTGAACATGCTCCAGATGGGGGCGATTCAGGGGATGGGGGTGTCTTCGGTGGCATCCACCAATTTAGGGCCCCGGTTCGGTATCGTCAACCTGCCGTTTTTAGTGGATTCCTTTGAAAAACTGGACAAATTCACTTCCAATGAAAAACTGTACGGTCATTTTTTGAATGCCATGGATCACCAGGGCATCACGGGTCTGGATATCACGGGATACGGCCATTATGGCTGGGCCACCACCGTGCCGGTCAGAAACATTGCCGATGCCAAGAAAGTCAAATTCAGAACGGCCGAAGCCGCCGTGAACCAGCTGTCCTACCGGAACTGGGGATTCAACCCGGTTGCCATGCCCTGGCCGGATGTGCCCGTGGCCCTGAAACAAGGCGTCATCACCGGTCTGGACCACACCCTGGCCGTGTGCTACCTGACCAAAAAATTTGAGGTGGCCAAATATTTTACCGAGATCAACTATGCCCAGGGGCTGTTTATCTGGATTTTCAACAAGGCATGGCTGGCCAGCCTGCCCGAAGATCTGCGCCAGACCTTTATTGCGACGGTCCATGATGTGGCGGCTGAGAACCGGAAAAGAACGGCTGTCTGGGAAGCAGAGAACAAAGTAGCAGCCCAGGGGGAAGGCGTGGAATTCATCCAGTTGCCGGAAGCGGAAATAGAAATTCTCAAAGACCAGAGCCAGCCCACCTATGAAAAATATGCCGAAGAAATCAATCGGTTGTATCCCGGAGATACCTATCGACCGGATAATTTCTTAAAAGAGGTGCAGGATTTTTTAAGCGAATAATATCGGATAGTTGACTGACGGGGAGGGCCTGTTTGTTTTGAGCAGGCCTGACTCTTTTATCAATCATTGAACCCGGAGTTTGTTATATATGCTTGGGAAAATACTGAAGAAACTGGATACAGCTGCCAGTCATTTTGAAGAATGGACCCTTTTCATTATTGTGATCACCGCGCTGATCGCGTTGTTTTTCAATGTGGTCCTGCGGTATGGATTTAATTATACCCTTGCCTGGAGTGAAGAGCTGGTGCGGATTGTGATTATTTACTCCACGTTCATAGGCGCCAGCGTGGCCGTCAAGCAGCGGGCCATGATCCGGATTGACGCCGTGGTCCAGATTTTTCCCAGACTCAAAAAAGGCCTGACCTTTTATACCAATATCCTGATGCTGGTGTTTGCCGGGATGATGATTTATTATGGATATAAAATGACCCATCTCCAGCTTTTGACCCACCAGAAAACCATCATCATGCAGATTCCTTTGGTTGTTGTATACGCCGTCATGCCGGTGACAGGCTTGATGGTGTTTCTCAGGACGGTTCAGGTGATGGTTCAGGATTTTACATCAAAATAAAAAGGGCCTTTTTCCATGCAGACAAATGATCTGATTATTCTTTGTGTTCTTTTGGGGTGCATGTTTACCTATGTACCCGTTTTTTTGTGTCTGTTTTTTACCGCGGCCATCGGGCTGATTTTTTTTCTGGACATGCCTCTGGGCCTTTTGATCCAGACCCTTTTCAGGAGTCTGGATAATTTTTCTCTGGTGGTGGTGCTGTTTTTTATCCTTTGCGGCAATATCATGAGCAAGGGAAAAACTGTGGAAAAACTCATTAACCTGGCCAATGCTTTGGTGAGCTGGCTGCCGGGGGGCTTAGGCATGGCAGGGGTGATCGGATGCGGGCTGTTCGGGGCCATTTCCGGTTCCACCGTGGCCACGGTGGTGGCCCTGGGCGGATTCATGATCCCGGCGTTGATGAGAAACGGGTATGATGAAAAATATACCCTGGGGCTCATGACCACCTCCCCGAACTTAGGCGTGATCATCCCTCCCAGCATCAGCATGATATTTTATTCCATGATCAGTAATGTGTCGCTGGAAGGGCTGTTCATCACGGGATTCATTCCCGGGCTGCTGATTATTTTATGTGTCTGCATCTACAGCTGGCTCAAATACCGGAACAGAACCGATATCAAACGGCTGCCCGCCCCCAGAATGGGAGATCTGCTGGCGATTTTCAAGGAAGGGTTCTGGGCGTTGATGCTCATTGTCATCATCTTCGGCGGGATATTTTCCGGCATGTTCACGGCCAATGAGGCGGCCGTGGTGGCATCGGTTTATGCGCTGTTTGTGGAATATTTTATCTACCGGTCCATGAGTTTTAACGACATCAAGGATGTGACCGTAAGTTCTGCGGTTACATCGGCCACCCTGCTGCTGATCGTGGCATCGGCCACCTGTTTCGGCCGGTATCTGACCTTTGAAAATATTCCCAACCGGGTGGCCGAAGTGGTGGTCTCCACCATCCAGTCCCCGATTATGTTTTTACTGGCCATGAACATTCTTTTGCTGATCATCGGCATGTTCATGGATATTATTTCCGCCACATTGATTTTAGGACCGGTGTTTCTGCCGCTTTTAGGACCCTTTGGTGTGGATCCCATGCATTTCGGGCTGATCATGACCGTGAACCTGGCCATTGGATACTGTACCCCGCCCATGGGGGTGAGCCTGTTTATCACCGGGGCGCTGGCCAAGCGGGATATTATTTATGTGTCCCGGGCCATCTGGCCGTTTCTGGTCATCCAGATCGGTGTGTTGTTCTTTTTGACCTATTTTCCCCAGGTCGTTTTGTTTCTGCCCCGGATGTTCGGATACAATTAACCCATAAAACGATCCGTTGCAGCGTCCGCCGCCAACCGGGCGGCGGGCGCTGGCTTATATGCCTTTGCTCATGATGTCGGGATTGTGGCGCAGCCGCTCCTGAATCCCTCTGGACACGGTCCAGTGCTGTTCAAATTCATCCCAGAAATCTTTGTTCTCATCTTTCCAGTTGTCACCGAAACGCAGATCAAAGTGATCCCCGAGTTTATCAAACAGCAGCTTCCATGTGGGTTTTCCCTGTTTTTGCGCATCCATGAATTCTTCAATCAAGGTATCCAGATCACTTAAATGCTCTTTGGACAGATAGGAAATCGCGCCTTTTTTGATGGACTCGATCAACGCCTGGGGATTCATGGCATTGGCCGTGAGCATGATGGCCGGGATATCCCGCTGGACGCATTCTTCCAGCAGTTTGATGCCATTGACACCCATAATGTCCAGGATCGCCAGATCATACCGGGTGTTGTAAATTTTTTCCGACGCGGTTTTATAATCGGTGGCGGAATCCACGGTGGCTGTATCCAGAATTTCCTGAATGGTTTCAATGATATCTTTTTCATCATCCACTGCCAGAATATGCTTGTTTTTTAAAAAAGATTTGGCCATGAGCATTTCTCCTTATAAACTTTATATAAAAAGGTATTATACGTATTTTATTTTAAATGTTTTATCTAAAAACGTTCAGGATAAAATAAAATTAACTTATCATGGAAAAGTCCTTAATTTTTATAAATTACTTAAATTTGCATGGAATGTCAATAAAGAACATGCACTTCAAATAATTGAAAGCAGGTGAAAATCCGGTTGCAGATTCTGATTGTAATCGATAAAGTAAGCATGAAATATCAGGCACGCAACACGGATGAATCATCCATTCACAGGACCGGGAAGGGGTCATGATACCATTTGTAAAAAAAATTGTCACGTTTTCAGATATCGCTGTCATTGCTGAACGTCTTCGTGGGGAGGGGAAAACCATTGTCTTTACCAATGGATGCTTTGATCTGGTCCATGCCGGGCATGTCACATATCTGTCAGCCGCCGCTGAATTGGGGGATGTCCTGGTTTTAGGGCTGAATTCCGATGTGTCTGTCAAAACCATTAAAGGGGAAAAACGTCCGGTCATCAATCAGGATCAGCGGGCCATTGTGGTGGCGGCCCTTCAGATGGTGGATTATGTGGTGCTGTTCGATGCACCCGATCCGTTGACTTTGATTGAAAGGATCTGCCCGGATGTGCTGGTGAAAGGGGCGGACTGGGCGGAACATGCCATTGTGGGCGCGGATGTCGTCAAGGCCCGCGGCGGACGGGTGGCACGGATCGACCTGGCGCCGGGCATTTCCACCACAACCATTATCCAGCGCATCGGCGCATTGTATGGCAGGGAAACACCGTGAGATCCTTTCCTGGACCCAAAATGACATTTTCCCATTTATCAACCTGCTCACATCTGGTTCACGGGGTGTTTCCCCGCAAAGGCGGGGTGAGTCGGCCGCCCTTTGATTCACTGAACGTGGGGTTCAGCACGGGAGATGATCCGGCCGCAGTCATAGAAAACCGGCATCGGATTCTGTCATGGTTACAGATGCCCCGGGCCGTTTTTTTAAACCAGGTCCATGGCAAAGAGGTCCTGGTGCTGGCCGGAGACGAAAAAATCGATGCAGATCTGTTCTGGGAACCGGGTCATCCCGCAACCAGAAAGGCGCTGACTGCGGATGCCGTGGTCACCGATCTGACCCAGCTGGCCCTGGTGATCCAGGTGGCGGACTGTCAGGCCGTGATGCTGGCGGATCCTGAAAAAAAAGTCATTGCCAACGTGCATTCCGGATGGCGGGGAAGTGTGAAAAATATCATCGGGCAATGTGTGGATGTCATGATCGAGCGATTCGGGTGTGATCCAAAGCAAATTCTGGCGGGGATTTCACCCTCTTTAGGTCCCTGCTGCGCCCAGTTCATCCATTATCAAAAAGAGATACCTGAACGGCTGTGGCAATATAAATCTCAGGATCGGCCGTATTTTGATTTCTGGGCCCTTTCTTTTGACCAGTTGACTGCCAGAGGCGTGACCCCGTCCCATATTCTGAACATGAACCAGTGTACCCGGTGCCGTGCGGATACGTTTTTTTCCTATCGAAAGACCCGGCAAACCGGGCGGTTCGCCTGCGCCATCGGTTTGATCTGATGTATGAAAAGAATGGCGGAGCAGGGGCTTTTTCACGTTGACTTCGCTGAAAGCATATGATATTTGCACACAGATAAATTGATCTTTGAACAGCCATTGACCGCTTGCTAAACAAGGCATTTGATGAAAAAAGAAACCGGTAAAACCATCAGAGAATTAGGCTATTTTGCCAGCCTCGGCATGTCCGTGGCCCTGTCGATTTTTATCGGTCTCGGCCTGGGTCTCTGGCTGGATAAGAAATTTGATACAAACCCGGTCCTGATGTTTGTGGGATTGATCATCGGGATTATTGCCGGATTCAGTAATATTGTCCGGGCCGGGAAAAAAGGAAAAAATTATTAAATGCAGGACCTGACAAAAATTGTGGATATGGTCACAAAATGCAACTGGTTGCTGTTGATTCTCGTTGCCATGGTGTCGGTGATGATCACTGCCACCTCGTTTTATCTGGGCGTGGTGGCCGGCGGATTGATTGTGGCCGTCAATTTTCATCTTTTGAAACGTACCATCCAAAAGGATATCCGACCCGAGAAGGTCATGGAAAAAGGACGGTCCCTGACGGGGCGTGTCCTTATAAAGTATTACATCCGGTTCGTTGTCAGCGGTCTGCTGATTTTTCTGCTGATATCGAATCACGTCGTTCATCCGCTGGGGCTTCTGACAGGTCTGTCAGTGGTGGTTGCAAGCGTGTTCCTGGTGACAGTGCTTGTGGTGACAAGATTATATTTTAAGGAGGCGGTATAAGGTGGAACATCCGTATTTATTTCTGACATCTGTATTTGGACTGTTTGGATTGGAAGAATGGGCGGCAAGTCATCCGCATGTGACCTATATGTGGCTGGCCATGCTCATTTTAATTGTTTTCGGCTGGCTGGCGGGCAAAAGCGTATCTCTGGTGCCTGAAACCGCTCAGAATGTGTTTGAGGTGCTGATTTCCGGCATGGAGGAGTTCGTGGTCAGTATCACCGGAGAAGAAGGCCGTAAATCCTATCCATTGCTGATTACCATTTTTCTTTTCGTGCTGGTGGGCAACCTCATGGGACTGGTGCCGTCCCTGTATCCTCCCACGGCCAGTGTGAATACCACCATGGCCCTGGCATTGATCGCAGTGGGATGGAGTCATGTGGTGGGGGTCTGGCATCACGGGTTCAAATATATCAAGCATTTTCTGGGACCGGTTCCTTTAATGATCCCTTTGTTTCTCCCCATTGAGCTGATTGCCCACATGGCCCGGGTTCTGTCTCTGACCTTTCGTCTGTTTGGAAACATGATGGGGCATGAACTGGTGGTGCTTATTCTTCTGATGCTGGGCGGCATGTTTCTGGCACCGTTGCCCGTGATGGCCATGGGCGTTTTCGTGGCCCTGGTTCAGGCGTTCGTGTTTTTTCTTTTGTCCACCATGTATATTGCCGGTGCCATTGAAGAAGCACATTAATATGTTTTTTTTGCGGGAAATGGAAGAAGCCCGTTTGGTATAACGTCACGTTTGTTTAACTTTTAAGGTAAGAAGGAGTCAAAAATGGAATTTCTTGTAGGTAGTGTATGGGCTGCAGGTCTGGCCATCGGTATTGCGGCATTTGGTTGCGGCATCGGACAGGGCCTGGGTTTGAACGGCGCAATGAGCGGTATTTCCAGAAACCCGGAAGCAGCCGGTAAAATTCAGGTGAACATGCTGATCGGTCTGGCTCTGATCGAGTCTCTGTGTATTTATGCACTGGTTGTGTCCCTGATCCTCATGTATGCGCATCCGGCACTTCAGGCTGCGACTGCTGCGATTGGCGGACATTGATCCGAATCACAGAAGTTAACATGAAATAGTTCAGCAAAAAGGTGCAGGGCGCAAGTCCTGCACCTTTTTGTTTTTCTGCTCAAGGAGGGAAAAGATGCATCAGCCAACCATTGAGTTTTCAGCTGTATCCGATGACACGGCCCAGCATTCGAGACGGTTTTACCGGGTGCCCGTCAATGACGATTCCGTTGTTTCTTTTTTCATCTCCGATATCGGCCACAGGGTATCAGAGATCAGCCAGACGGGGATTGGCCTTGTTCTTGAGAACAACCAGACCTTTGAAGTGGGAGAACGCCTGGATGCCTGCCGTTTGCATTTTGATGATATCCGTTTGAACGATCTGACCGGGCGGATTGTCCATTGTTCTCCCCATGACGATCTCTGGAAATTCGGTATTCAGTGGATTGACATGAGCGATTCACAAAAACAACAGATGGAAGATCTGTTTTCCAGACTGAAAAAACGGGTGCTCGCATCGATACCGCCGTCAATGCCAAAACAAACAGGCAGAGAAAAATGAGTCAGAAAAAAGATATTATGGGAAAAATTCTGGCATGTGATGACGGGGACGATGAAAATCTGACCCGGGAACTGGATTGCCTGATCTACCGCAGTGACCCTGGAGACACCAGCGGCGATATGCCCGCACCCGGCCCCCCGACGGATTCCTGGAAAGTGACCAAAGACAATGTATCCGTGCAGGTATGGGAGAGCAGCGGCAGAATCAGATTACGCCTGTCGTTGGGAAAAGGCCGATTGATCTCCATGAAACAGATTGCCGGTATTGCCGTGGATGCGATTGTCAAAGAGTTGAAAAAGGAGGATTCGAGGTGATTATCGTCTGTCCCAAATGCAGTAGAAAACACAAAGTCAGTCCGGATGCAGTAAAACCCTACATTCAATCGGGTAAAAAGCTGTTTGCCACCTGCAAAGCCTGTAAATACCGGTTTCCTGTTTTGATCGATTCTTTGAGAGATCTGGAACAAAGTGCTGAACAGCCGATATTGGAACCCAAGATCCGGGCCAGGAAAATCTGTGTGACTTTGAGCAAAGGCGGCGTCGGGAAAACAACCACATCCGTGAATTTAAGCTGCGGTCTGGCGCTCACCGGGTACCGGGTCCTTCTGGTGGATACCGACACTCAAGGCCAGTCGGCGTATATGTTGGGAAAAAAACCGGGAGCCGGTCTGACGGAACTGCTCACCGGAGAACTGACACCCAATGAGTGTATTCTTGAGGCCAGGAAAAATCTGTGGCTTCTGGGCGGGGGGAAATCTCTGGCCGGGGTGAAGCGCATCATTGACCGGAAAAGTTATGGTGCCGAGTGGGCCCTGTCTGAAGCCCTGTCAAATCTGGACACCCAGTATGATTTTATCATCATGGACACGGCTCCTGGATGGGATCAGTTGATCGTCAACGTGCTGTTCTATGCCACCGAGGTTCTGGTGCCTGTGGCTTTGGAAGTGATGCCTCTTCATGGGCTGTCCGAGTTTTTGAAAAGCCTGGGATCCATCCAAAAATACCGGAAAGAGATCGAACTCAAATACATTGTACCGACATTTCTAGACACACGGATCAAGGGACCCCAAACCCTTTATAGTCAATTGAAAAAATTGTATCCTGATAAGTTATGCGCCCCGATTCACTACAATGAAAGCCTGGCAGAGGCCCCGTCTTTTGGCAAATCAATTTTTGAATTTGCGCCCGGATCCAGGGCCTCAGCCGATTATCGGGAGCTGGTAAGAAAAGTCAGCATGAATGACAAGGCCTTTTCTTAAAAGCCGGTGTCACAACCGGGAA
Organism: Desulfotignum phosphitoxidans DSM 13687; assembly: GCF_000350545.1. Taxonomy (GTDB): domain Bacteria; phylum Desulfobacterota; class Desulfobacteria; order Desulfobacterales; family Desulfobacteraceae; genus Desulfotignum; species Desulfotignum phosphitoxidans. Next base: position 42,943 of record NZ_APJX01000004.1, on the reverse strand, counting down.
ATATCTTCGGTGGTGATCACTTTGATTTGATGTTTCTCCAGAATTTCAAGGGCTTTGTCATGGTCGTCGAACCGGAAAACCATGATGGCGTTCTTGCACTGGGGATTGGCAAACGCATACATATATTCCACATTGACATTCTGCATCCACAAAGGATCCAGCACTTTGTTGAGCCCTCCGGGTTCATCCGATACCTCCACGGCCAGCACCTTGGTTCTTCCCACGGTGAATCCTTCTTTGCGCAACGCCTGTTCCGCTTTTTCATTGTCGTTGACAATGAGCCGCAGCACCCCGAAATCCGTGGTGTCGGCCAGAGACAGGGCCCGGATATTCACATTTGCATCCCTTAAAATGGCGGTGACTTCCGCCAGACGACCTTCCTTGTTTTCAATGAATATGGATATCTGTTCGGCAAGCATGTCAGTCTCCTTTTTAAAAGTTACGTTTATCAATGACCCGAACGGCTTTGCCCTGGCTTCGCTGAATGGTTTTGGGTTCCACTAGCCTCACCTTGGCGGTGACGCCCAGCATCTCTTTGATATCATAGGCGATTTTGTTTTCCATGGTCTGAAGGCTTTTGATGTCGTCACTGAATACCTTTTCGTTGATTTCCACTTTCACGGTCAGGGTATCCAGATTGCCTTTTCGATCCACTTCCAGCTGGTAATGGGGGCGGATGGTCTGATTTTCCATGAGCACGCTTTCGATCTGGGACGGAAACACATTGACTCCCCGGATGATCAGCATGTCATCCGTGCGCCCGGCCGGTTTGGTCATGCGGACAAAGGTCCGGCCGCAGGCACACGGGGTCGGGTTTAAAGAGGAGATGTCCCGGGTGCGGTACCGGATCACGGGAAACGCTTCTTTGGTCAAAGAAGTGAACACCAGTTCTCCGGATTCGCCATAGGGCAGGACCTCACCGGTTTCCGGATCGATGATTTCCACAATAAAATGGTCTTCAAATACATGAAGCCCTTTTTGTTCTTCTTTGCATTCAATGGAAACCCCGGGGCCGATGATTTCACTGAGCCCGTAAATATCCACGGCTTTGAGATGAAGCTTGGATTCCAGTTCCTGGCGCATGTTTTCCGTCCAGGGTTCTGCGCCGAAAATCCCGGATTTGAAAAACAGATCCTTGAAATCCACCCCCATGTCATCGGCCACTTCCGCCAGATGAAGGATATAAGACGGGGTACCGCATAAAATCGTGGGTTTGAAATCTTTCATGATCGTGATCTGGCGTTTGGTATTGCCGCCGGAAACCGGAATCACGGACGCCCCCAGCCGCTCCGCCCCATAGTGGGCCCCTAAGCCGCCGGTGAACAATCCATACCCGAAAGCGTTGTGGATAATGTCCCCGGCACCGGCACCGGCCGCAGCCAGGCTCCTTGCCATGAGACTGGCCCAGGTGTCCACATCCCGGCGGGTATATCCCACCACCGTGGGCTGGCCCGTGGTGCCGGAAGAGGCGTGGATTCTCACCACCTGTTCCATGGGAACGGCAAACATGCCGTAAGGATAGTTGTCCCTTAGATCCTGCTTAATGGTAAAAGGAACATGTTGCAGATCCTTAAGCGACTGGATATCTTTGGGGGTAATCCCTGCGTTGTCAAATTGTTGCCTGTAAAACGGCACCGTGGCGTACACACGGGCAATGGTCGTCTGTAACCGCCGCAACTGAATGGCTTCCAGGCCCTCCCTGGGCATGGTTTCAAAATCAATATCAAAAATGGGCATGGGGGGTTCCTTTTTTGCAAACATGCGCTATGCCCGGCTGAAATCGGCCGGGCTAGTCAAGTGTTCCTTTGAATTGGGGTTTTCGTTTTTCAAGAAATGCAGCCGTGCCTTCTTTTGCATCCTCACTGGCCATGGTCAGGCCGAAGGCATCATTTTCAATCCGGCATCCGGTTTCCAGATCCACATTGGTGCCGTTGTGGATCACTTCCTTGGCGGCCCGCAAGGATGCCCGTCCCCGGGAGGCGATGACACCGGCGGTTTTCATCACCGTGTCCATGAGTGCTTCCGAAGCACAGACCTGGTTGACCATGCCGAATTCATAGGCCTGCTGGGCCGTGATGTTTTTGCCGGTAAACACCATTTCCCTGGCCCGGTTGGTTCCCACCAGGCGTGCCAGGCGCTGGGTCCCGCCGAATCCCGGGATCAGGCCCAAAGTGATTTCCGGCAGCCCGAACACGGCTTTTTCAGATGCATAGATAAAATCACAGGCCAGGGCCGCTTCAGACCCCCCGCCCAGGGCATATCCGTTCACAGCGGCAATGGCCGGAATGGGCAGGTTCTCGATTTTTGAAAACACGTTCTGTCCTTTTCTGGAAAATTTTTTACCCTGGAGCGGGGTCATGCGGCTCAGTTCCACTATGTCCGCCCCTGCGACAAACGCTTTTTCCCCGGCTCCGGTGAGCACCAGCACCCGGATATCGGCATCGGCCGCCACCTGGTCCAGGGCCTGGTCCAGTTCGTCAAACAATTGATTGTTCAATGCATTCAATGCCTTGGGCCGGTTGAACTGTATCAGGGCAATGTTATTTTCCTTGGTAAAAATAATGGTTTCAAAAGACATGATCATATCTCCTTTTTTGCTGACGGTTGAATTTCAGGTTTATGGATCATAATTGCCGTGGATTGGTTGCATCCACATATTTCTGGACCCCCGTGGCAATGGCGTCACACAGGTCATCCTGGTAGGCGGCATTCAGCAGCCGCTCACATTCCAGTCTATTGGATACAAATGAGGTTTCAACGAGAATGGCGGGCATGCGCGCGCCCAAAAGCACATAAAACGGGGCCTGTTTCACACCCAGATCTGTGATGTTTGAATATTTTTTTTTCATTCCCTGAACCAGAGACTGATGAACGTCATTGGCCAGGCGGGTGGATTCACCGATTTTGGCGTGTTTCATTAAATCGCTTAAAATGAATTCAAGATCGGAAATATTTTTCTTGGACGTGGCGTTTTCCCGGGCCGCCACGGCAATGGCCTGTTCATCCGTGGCCAGGTTCAAAAGATACGTTTCGATGCCGGCCAGATTTTTGTTTCGGGCCGCGTTGGTGTGCAGGGAAATAAACAGATCGGCCCGCTGGGTGTTGGCGATGGCCGTGCGTTCTTCCAGCGTTAGTTTTTTATCACGGTCCCGGGTGAGAATCACGGTACAGCGCAGCCGGTCCCGAAGTTTGTCCGCCAGTTTGTGGGCCAGTTTCAGTACAATGTCTTTTTCCCAGACCCCTTTGGCATAGCCCGGTGCGCCGGGATCACTGCCCCCATGGCCCGGATCGATCACGATTTTATGTACGCCCAGGGCCAGCTGCCGGGCAATATCCGAGGATTTGAGATTGTCCGTGGTCATGGGGCTGGTTTTGAATAATTTTTCTGTTTGCGCCGCCATTTGAGAAGCCTGACCCGGATCCGTGGCGCTGTTGTCGGTCCCCCAGACATCAATGACAATCCGGAAAGGGTCATTCAAAGAAAATATTTTATAATTTTCAAAAGACTTGATATCCACCACCACCCGGACGGTATGGGGTAAAAACTGACCGGCCCGGGCCTGCTTGAGCAAATTGTCGTTGATGGGGGTATGTTCCGATACCCCTTTCCCCAGAAGGGCCTGGGGAATGTCCACGTACAGCCGCTGAAACGGGATGTTCAGGTCCGGATCTTTTTTGAGAAGATGATGGGAAAATGACCGGTCCTGATCCGCATTGATGACGATGCGGGTGTATTCCGGGTTGGACCAGAACCTCAGATCCGTGATATAGGCGTCCGGGCCGGTTTTATCAGAACCAAGGTCATTTTTTTGGACAGACCGGTTTTTTTCCGAATCCGGGGATAAATCCTCTAAAACAGCATCAATGTCGGCAGTTGGCTGCGCCACAGTCACAGTCTGCTTTGCTGTGTCCGCGGGGTTGGTATCATCGGCTATTTGAGAAAGGCGTTCTTTTTGGGTTTCCGCTTTTTTGGAACGGATATGCCGGGGAGGATGGGCTTGAGGATCCGGATTTTCCGAAAGCGCTTTAAGCTGGGATGCCGCGCGTTCGTTGTAGGCGGACGATGGATATTTATTCCGGATTCGCACCAGCAGGTCAACGGCCCGGGTTCGAAACATGGTGTCATCGGACAGGGTAAACAACTGCAGATAAAGTTCAGATGCCCGGTACATGCCGGCCGGGGCCCAGGTGCTCTGGGGATGGGTTTTGTAGATGGCTTCATAAAGGTGGATGCAGTGCAGCCATTCCGAGACTTTCTGGCGTTTGACCGGTGAATGGCGCAGTTCTTTGAACGCGGCATCCGCCGCCAGGTATTCCTGTCGGGGAGCCGTTGCCATGGCGGTTTCCATGAAACCTGCACAAAACAGGGACATGCAGATCATGGCCCCCGCAAGTGTCAAAGATTTACGGCATATCTTATGCAATCGCCAAAAGGGCATGAATCAGATACCTGCCTTTTTTTTCATGTCGTTTAAAAAATTCAAGCCGTCCAGGGGGGTCATTCCGGAAATATCCACCTGTTTGAGCATCTCCACCAATTCGGTTTCCTTGGGGGTGAACAGCTCCATCTGTCCATCAGCGATATTTTTTTTTCTTCGTTTTCCGGAAGCGGGTTTTCGAACATGCGGTTCATGCGGTATCTGCCTGGGATCGGTTTGTTCAATTGCGGTCATGATCTGTTTGGCATCTTCTATAATTTCATGGGGAACTCCGGCCAGGCGGGCCACCTGAATGCCGTAGCTTTTGTTGGTCCCCCCTTTTTTCAGCTGCCGCAAAAAAACGATATTGTCGTTGAATTCTTTGACCGCGATATGAAAATTTCGTATCCGGGGATGGGTGTCCGCCAGCCGGATCAGTTCGTGATAATGGGTGGCAAACAGGGTTTTGACGCCTTTTCCGGCCAGATCATGAAGATACCGGGCCACGGCCCAGGCAATGCTCATGCCGTCATATGTGGAGGTCCCCCGGCCGATTTCATCCAGAATCACCAGGGACCGGGGGGTGGCATTGTTCACGATGTTGGCGGTTTCCTCCATTTCCACCATGAACGTGGACTGGCCGGCGCTTAAATTGTCCAGAGCCCCCACCCGGGTGAAGATCCGGTCCACCAGGCACAAAGACGCGTTTTGCGCCGGCACGAACGCCCCCATCTGGGCCATGATCACAGTCAGGGCCACCTGCCGGAGCACTGTGGATTTTCCGGCCATGTTCGGGCCGGTGATCAGCAGAATCTGGTTTTGTTCATTGTCCATATCAATGGAGTTGGGTACATACCGTTCGCCGATGATCAGTTTTTCCACCACCGGGTGCCGGCCGTGGGTAATGGCAATGCGGCCCTGATCATTGATTTCCGGGCGGGTATAGCCATTTTCCGATGCGGTCCGGGCCAGGCCCTGGAGCACATCCACAGTGGCAATGAAATCCGCCATTTTTAAAATGGTCACGGCATTGTCCACCACCTGGTCCCGCACCGAACAAAACAGATCATATTCCAGGGCGTTGCGTTTATCCTGGGCGGACAGAATTTTGGATTCCACTTCTTTCATTTCATCGGTGATAAACCGTTCCGCATTCACCAGGGTCTGTTTTCGAATATAATGATCCGGTACCTGGGGGGCTTGCGTTTTGGAAACTTCGATAAAATATCCGAATACCTTGTTGTATTTGATTTTCAAAGAAGACAGCCCGGTTTTTTCCTTTTCTTCGGCCTGGGTTTTGGCAATCCAGGATTTTCCATCTCTGGAAACGGATACCAGCTCGTCGAGTTCCGGGCTGTAGCCATCGTTGATCAGGCCGCCTTCATTGAGCACATGGGGCGCATCCTCCCGGATGGCCGTGTCGACAAGACCGGCCAGATTGCCCAGCTGTGCCAGTACCGGTGTCAGATCCTGGACCCGGCTGCCGTTGAGCAAGGGATGGTCCAGACGGTTTAAGGTGGAAAATAATTCCGGCAGACAGAGCAACGAGTTTTTCAATGCCAGCAGGTCCCTGGCATTGCCCTGGCCCATGGACACCTTGCTGCCCAGACGTTCCAGGTCATACACGGATTTGAGAAGGGTGATCAGCGTCTTGTGAAGATGGGGGGCATCCATTAACATCTGGATCGCTTCAAACCGCAGTTCGATCTCTTCCCGGTTCACCAGAGGATGCCGCAGCCAGGTTTTGATTTTACGGCTGCCCATGGCCGTGGCGGTCTTGTCCAAAATTGAGATGAGCGATCCTTTTTTGTCCCGGGTCTGGAGGTTGGCCAGCAGCTCCAGGTTCCGGCATGTCCGCTCATCCAGTTTTAAAAACTGTTCCAGATCATAGGGGCAGATCTGAAAAATATGGGTGGTATCCTGCATCTGGGTGTCCTGGACATAAGCCGTCACGGCCCCGGCAGCACTGATGGCCGCCGGCATCTGATCGATACCGAATCCGTTGAGCGTGATGGTGTTGAATTTTTCAATCAAACGATCCCTGGCATCTGATTCCCGGAAAATGGATGGAGAAAGGTATGTGATCTGGCGGCCGGTCAGGGCCTGGCGAACAGAGCGAAACGCCGGATCTTTTTCCATATGTTCCGGCAGTAGAATTTCTCTGGGATCCAGTTTGAGAGCTTCATCTATCAGGGCATTGGGTATACCGGCCCCTTTTTTAAGGATTTCGCAGGTGGTGAAAGTGCCCGTGGAAATATCCAGACAGGCCAGGGCGGCCCGGTCCCGGATCATGGAAAGGGCGATCAGAAAATTGTTGGTGGTCTGATCCAGCAATGTTTCATTCAGGATCATCCCCGGCGTGATGACCCGGACCACTTCCCGTTTCACCAGGCCTTTGGCTGCGGAGGCCTCTTCCACCTGGTCGCAGACCGCCACTTTGCATCCGTTTTCAATGAGCCTGGCAATATAGGTGTCAGCGGCCCGGTAAGGAACACCGCACATGGGCACGGGGGCATCCTCGTTTTTGTTTCTGGATGTCAGTGCGATTTCAAGGATGGCAGCGGCTTTTTTGGCATCTTCATGGAACATTTCATAGAAATCTCCCATCCGGTAAAAAAGAATGGCATCCTTGTATTGTTCCTTGATGTCCAGATACTGGGCCATCATGGGGGTTTGTCTGGGCTCGCTCATGGATGGGTGTTAAAATGTACTATTCCTTGGGAGTTGATGGGGCCGGATCCGGGTCGTCTGATTGGGTGGGCTCCGGCGGCGCTGGCAGATCGGTTTCAGGTTCTTTGGTGTCGGACAGCCCTTTTTTAATATAAGGATCATGAAGAAATACATCCAGACGGGCCTGCAGGTCGGTGTTCAACGCTGTCAGTTCCGAGATCTGTTTGTCTTTTTTCTTGATTTCTCTGCCCAGGCCGAACGCCGTGCCCAGTCCCTTGATCCCTGTGATCAACAGGCCCAGACCCAGGCAGATTCCCCAGAACGCCCAGTTGGGCAGTTCCGGTGCGGTCCAGCCGGTGAATTTCAAATTCAGGGTCAACATTTCTTTTGAGGTAAAATAATCGATGTTCTGATAAATCAAAAGTCCGGCCAGCCCAAGGATGATCAGCAGAATCAAAAATTTAATGGTTTTCATTCATTGTCTCCAAAAGATGTTTCAATCGTAAAAAATTTAAGTTGGGGTGATCATAGTTCAATTTATTTTTTTTTTCAAATTTTCTTTTGGTTCTCAGGCGTGTCATTCCATAAAAACCGGATTTATCACATTGACGTTGTCACGCCGGGGAAAAAGGGTCCAGTTCAGCGCGTCTGCCTGAATATGGGCCGGCACCTCGATACAGGACAGATGCAGGTGGGGGGGCAGCACCGATCCTGTGGCATGGGTATCAGCGGTTTGAGCAATGATCTGTCCCGCCCCAAGACCCGTGCCGGGTGTGATCTCGTTACAAACAGACAAATGGGAGTAGACTTCCAGAATTCGGGTGCGCTCTGACACAAAGGCTTGCGGTGCCACCACCAGGGTGGTGCCCAGAAAATCATCGCAGATGTTGAGCACGGTTCCCGATGACCAGGCCGGCACCCGTGCGCCTGCAGGAAGTTGCCGGATCGGTCCGGTTCCTGTTCGGTAAAAACAGATATCAATGCCTTCGTGGGCCGCAGGGCGGGTTTTAAAATCCCCCCACCATTTACGCTTGCTTTCCGGCAGCATTCCCGGATGAAACACCCATTCAATATCAGGCCCCAGGCAGTTGGCCGATGCCATTGCCGCCAGGTATTGTTTGAAATTAGACATCAGGCAGGTTTAAGAATGATTTTATGCCCCATCAGATTGATGTCTTCAATAATGCCGGATACCTCCTGCTGTTCCCCCAGCAACCCTCTGAGAATGAACCGGTGTTCACCGGCCGGGGTGATGACGGCCACGTTTTCCATGATCAACGTTTCTGCGCCGTTTTCCTTTAAATATACATTGGATTCACACATGATACGATATATCTCCATTTGAAAGTGTCAAAAATAAGCGTACAACGTACAACAGTTGCTATCATAGCATTGTCAAGGATCGTGACGCAAGCGCTCAAAAGAAAAACAGCCCGGCAGCGGCCAGGCTTATTAAAACCGCGACGGCAATGATGAGCAGATATTTCCGGCGGGATGGTTTTGCCGGTTTTTGGGATGGCTCTTCAGTCAGATGGGTCCGTTCTTTTTTGAGAATGGCTTTGGATGCCGGCCGGGGGCGTGAAGCGGGGGGAACAGGTTTGGATTGTGATTCAGAGACCGGTTCAGGCCCGGGGTCTTTGTGATCAGAAGAAAGCTCGGTAACACTTTGGTTTGTATGCGGTTCCGGAAACCGGGAAATGGACAGTTCCCCGGCACATTCATCAATCACTTGTCCGGAGATCTGTTCAAGGTTTTTCACATACCCGGTGAGCAGGGCATGGTCACAAAGGATATTGATTTGCCGGGGCAGTCCCCGGGAAAACCGGTGCACCCGTTGTATGGCTTCCGAAGAAAAAAGCGGTTTGGAGGTGCCGGCCACCTGAAGCCGGTATTGGATGTATTCCCGGGTTTCTTCAGGGATCAAGGGCTCGATGTGGTAATTCAGGGTGATCCGCTGGGTCAGTGCCTTGTTTGCCGGCCGGGTCAGATGTTCCCTTAATTCCTGCTGTCCCACCAGAAAGATATGTATCAGGCTTTGGCCGTCTTTCTCAAAATTGCCCAGAAGCCGGATTTCATTGAGTAGCGCATCCGTGAGCACCTGGGCTTCATCAATGACCAGCAACACTTTTCTTTTTTTGGCGGCTGCATTGTTTAAAAATTGTTCAAACCCAAGCAGAAATCGGCTTTTGGTGACAAACAGGGTGTTATTTCCAAAAGATGCGGCAATATAATTAAAAAAATCAATGCCGCTCATGCTGGGATTTTTGATGGCAGCCCGGATCACTGTGCGATCCAGAGATTTGAACAATGCATTGATCAACGTGGTTTTTCCGGTACCTGTATCCCCGGTCAACAGCACCATGCCGGTATGGTCATCCACCTGGATGCCGTATTTGAGCATGGCAATGGCTTCCCGGTGTTTTTCTCCCAGCCATAGGAATGTGGGGTCCGTACTGATCTGGAAGGGGCTGGTCCCAAGTCCGTAAAATGATTTGTACATAACCGCCTTTTGCCGTTTGACGTCATCAATAGAAATTTAAAATTTACCAAGGCCCCCATCAGAAATCAAGCTGAAAACACGCTATTCCTTTCCCAGGCACTGGATCACGGTGCGGATCTGATCCGGGTCAAACCATGCCTGATGGGTGGCGTTCACTTGAATCCGATCCACATGGCCCCGGATATAGGTGCGCAGCTGGGGAGCGAATTTTTCATTCCACAAAAAAGAATCCAGAATAACGGCATCCCCATGATACGGCATGGGGATATAGGATTCATAGGCTTTCCAGAAAGCATCTTCCATGAGGCGCATCTGCAGGTCTTCGGGCAGGGTCCGGCCCGTGGCGGCATACAGTCTCTGGCGCCGGGCATCCAGCTCCAGGGAGACCCGGTGAAATTTTTCCCGCGTCTTGGGTACTATTTTTTTTAACAGGTATCGGATGCCGAACCGGCGCATGCCTTTGATATGGTGCCCCACAAAGGCGGACACCCCTTTTTTCTGCCAGAACTCATCGATCAATACCAGTTTTTCAACCGTTTTGCCCATGCTCGATATCTGGGTGGCGATTTCAAAAGCAGTCACGGCATACCGGCAGAATCCGATGATGATATACGGCCCGGTTGGCTGTACCCGCATGATTTCCCGGACGTTCTGCCGGGCGATTTCCCAGATGTCCAAAGGGATGATGCGTTTTTTTTCCATGCGGTGGGCCAATATGGTCACCCGGTAAAACGGATGTCCGTCCAGGTCCTGGTGCCGGAACGCCGGAATATTTTCGTCCGTGCCGGCAACAAAAAAAACAGGGGTGCGGTCACCCCGGGTCTGGATGGAATCAACGCTGCTCAACTGGATGTCCGCATTTTTTTCTTTGATCAATCCGGCCATGTCTGAAAACAAAGGATTGCGAAACACGGCCAAAACCGGCAATGACAGTTTGAATTCCTTTTCAATGGCAGTGATCAACCGGATGGCTGTCAAAGAAGATCCGCCGGCATCAAAAAAATGGGTGCCCGGGTCGGTGAGCGACATATCAAGAATTTTTTCCCAGATAAATTTCAGTCGTCTCCCATGATCAGATTCAAATAAAGAAAGCGATGTGCGTTCTTTCCCGGTATCTGATAAAAATGGATCCGTGTCGAACAAGGGCCGGACAATGCCGCCAGTCTGCCCGGCCAGGGCCTGGTAATCGGTTTTGCCTGAAACGGTCCGGGGAAACTCTTTGACAATGGCGACGGCGGATGGACACATATATTCGGGCAGCCGGGCACAAAGCCAGGATTTAAAGGCCTGGACATCAAAATCAGCGGGCCCGGAAGCAGGCCGGGCTGCAAGGGGATTTAAAACAATAAATGCAATGGTTCTCACATGACTGTCGGTATTTTTTTCCACGGTGACGGCACAGTCTTCAATTCCGGGATACAGGGTGGCGGTTTTTTCGATTTCGCCGGGTTCCACGCGGAATCCCCGGATTTTCACCTGCCGGTCCATTCGTCCTTTAAAAACAATCTGGCCGGACGGGGTAAGTAATGTCCGGTCCCGGGTTTTGAAAAAAAGTGTGTCTTGTCCGGCATCTGCAACCGGAACGAACCGGTCCCGGGTCAATTCGGGGCGATTGAGATATCCTCTGGCCGTTTGCGGGCCGCCGATATACAGCTCGCCAGCAACGCCGAAAGGCGACGGCTGATTGAAATGGTTTAAAATACACAGATTGACGTTTGGAAACGGACGGCCGATGGGGACTTCACCGGTTTCTTCCGATTTCTGATCCAAATCGGCAAAGGTCACGGCCACAGTGGTTTCCGTGGGGCCGTATGTGTTCACCAGCCTGACAAAGCCCGGGGCGTGTCTGCGCCATTTTTCAACCCGCTCAGGATCGGCTGCATCCCCACCGATGATGACCAGCCGCAATGGGTCGGGAATACGCAGGGTCTCCAGGCTGTCCGTGAGCATATGCCAGTATGCCGTGGGCAAATCCACAATAGTGATTTGTTCTTTGGCGCAATATGAGAAAAATTCCGATGGGGTGTGGACAATGTCCCGGGGTTTGATGACCAGGGATGCCCCGGAATACAGGGCCGGAAAAATCTCTTCCACGGAGGCGTCAAAACTGATGGAAGCAAATTGCAGGATCCGGTCACTGGGTTGAATTTCATAAAGATCCGCCGCGGCTTTGGTGAAAGATGTCAGAGACGCGTGCTCAATGACCACCCCTTTGGGAAGGCCCGTGGACCCGGAGGTATAAATGATGTATGCCGCATTTTCCGGGGCCACCGGGGTTTCCGGATTGGTTTCCGGCATGTTTGCCACCCCCGGCAGATCCCTGTCCATTAAAATCGGAACCCCATGGGTTGACGGCATTTTTTCCCACAATTTTTCAGTGGTGGCGATAAAGTCGGGTTCAGCATCCGCCAGGATATGCCGGAGCCGCTCTTCCGGACATGTGCGGTCCACGGGAATATAACAGCAACCCGATTTCAAAATACCCAAGAGCAAACCAATGGTATCAGCGGTCTGAGGCAAAAATACCAGGACTTTTTTTTCCGGTGCAGCCCCTTGTGTTAATAGATAATGGGCCATCTGGTTGGCGGATGTGTTGAGCTGATCATATGTGACCTGTTTCCGGGAATCCTTGACCGCAGTCACCGTCGGGTTGAAGGATGCCTGAATTTCAAACAGATGGTGAATACAGCTGTTGGGCCTGGCAAATTTTTTCCGGGTATTGAGTTTTTCCGCAATTTGATCCTGTTCTTTCCGGGTGAGAACCGGCAGGTCTGTGAGCGGCGCATCCGGGGCTTCAGCCGCTGATTTCAGGCAGGTTTGAAAATGGAACAGGATCTGTTCAATGGTGTCGGATGTGAATTTGCGCTGATCATATTCAATGCTGATCTGAAGCGTATCCGTTCCCTGGACGGTGAGAAATATGCCGGCCGGAGTCCGTTCCAGCAGCGCGATATCTTTGCAGGCCATGGGTTTTTTATACGGGGTCAACGCGGCATCCAGCGACTGGTAGTCATAGGAAAAATAAATTTCAGACAAAGGCTGGCTGCCTTTGATGGGGCTGCATGCCTGAATTTCTGCCAATGGCATATGCTGGAACCGGCGCACCTGGTTCCAGTTTTTCCGGATATCTGAAACTAGGTTCACCAGGGACTGCTGCGGATCGATTCGGATTCTGACCGGCAGGGTATTGATATACAGGCCGGTTTTTTCCTGGCTGTCCGGAATAAAGTGGCGTACCGATACCGTGGCCCCGAAAAGAATATCTCTGCGCCCGGTATAATGACTGAGTAAAATGGCCCAGGCCCCCATCAGAAATGTGTTCAGGGTTAAATGGTTTTTCCGGCAAAGCTGTTTGATTTTCCGGGTGGTTTCTGCGGGCAGACCGGTCTGGTTCAGACCGGTGGTCAAGGGGATGGCGTGCTGCTGTCGCCGGGCTTCCGGCCGGTTTTTTTCCGTGCGCTGGAAAGGAAACACCATGGGAGACGTGAACCCTTTGAGCTGACGGGTCCAGAATTCTTTATCCGATTGATCGGAGGGGCGGTTTAACCAGTTGATATAGGTTTTGAATGATCCGGATTTTTTCAGCTGAATTTCGGGATCCTGGTACACCGCAAACAGGTCTTTGAGGATGAGCACCATGGATCGGCCGTCGGCAATGCAGTGATGAAAACTCCAGATGCAGGTGAAAACACGGGGGCCGGTCTTTATCAGGGCGATTCTGAAAAGCGGGGGGTTGTCCAGTGAAAACCCCAGACGCCGGTCCGCCTTGAGAAACATGTCCAGGTATTCTTTTTTTTCAAATGCGGCAAACCGGCTCCAGTCATTGAATTCGATTGTTACAGCCGGCACGGGGGCAAAGAATTGTCCGGGGGCCTCCAATCCTTTCCAGGCAAAGCCTAAGCAAAGCGTACTGTGGCAGGCAATGACCCGGTTCCATGCATCTGAGAATCGATCCGGGTCGATCGTTTGATACATGTCAAACACCACCTGTTCCACATAACAGCCGGCCCCCTGGGGGGCTCGCAGCGTTTCCATGAGCATGGCGTGCTGCATGGGCGATACGCTGAAACGGCCGGTATCCAGAGCGTCTTCCAACGGTGTGTCCGGGTGTTTCAAACAGGTGGTGACAATGCGGGAAAATTGTCTGGAAACAGTTTCCATCTCCTGGGGGGAAAATGCGGCGGTCCGGTATTTGAACCATCCGGTGAGCCGGGTTTTTTGTTCATACAGCTCCAGGGTGAGATCCACGTTTGTGGCAGGCGGCTGAATCATCAGCCGGTCGCAAAGGTTGCCGGGAATGGACAGCACGGGCAGATCCATGGTCTGCATGAGAAAAAGAGCGTTGAAACAAGGGGCGCTTTGTCCCTGTTCCCGGCAGAATCGGGAAATTCGATAAAATGGAATGTGCCGATACTGCATCAGGCCGTGTAAGATGTTTTTCAGCTGGTTCAACAATTCAATAAACGTCTGGTCCGTGCGGATGTGATGTCTGACCACCAGGGTATTTATGAAAAAACCAATGGTTTTTTCCGTGTCTGTCTGGTCTCGACCGGCATGGGCAATCCCGGTCACCTGGTCTTGTTCACCATGGAAAAGAACAAGGGTCAGGTGGAAACATAAGAGCAAGACCGCAAAGGGCGTGGTATGATGTGCAGCTGCCAGAGATCTGATATCTTTCAGATGTTTTGCATCGATGTGGATGGGGCAGGTGGCAGCGGTAAAATCGGTTGGATCGATCTGGACGGGTTGCGGCAGGTTTTTCAAATAAGGTTCAAAAAAAGGACGTGCCGCATCCCAGTTCTGATCATCGATTTTCAGCCGCTGGGCCACATATTCGAGAAAATCGGTCCCGGGCCGCACATGTTCTGACATGGTTCGCCCGGATGAGGCCGGGGCCGTCATATCCGAATAAACCCCATTGATATCTCTGATGAACAGCCCGGCAGACCATCCGTCAAAAATAATATGGTGAAACACGAAACAGACCAGTGCCCGGCCCTGGTCATCCGGAAATAGCGCGGTTCTGAACAGCGGGCCGGCTTCCAGATCAAAGGGGCGGGTGATCTGGTTTAGCAGCAGTTCCATGATATCCGGATTCAGTTCAGACCCGATGTTTTCAGGCAAGGCACAGGGCAGGGTCTGATGGATGAAATCCAGTTCAGTGTTTCGCACGGCCTGGCAGGGATGATCGTCTGCCATGTACGCCACAAGGTTCAGGGCCGGGTGGTGCCGGGCCACAAAACCCACGGCCTGCTTGAAGATTGCCGGATCAATATTTCCCTGAACCGCATACACCAGAGGGATATGATACACGGATGTCCCCGGGTGAAGTTTTTCAAAGACCCAGATCAGGTGCTGGTCTGCCAGAAGGGGAAGGGGGCCCTCCCCAGGGCTTGAACACCGCGGGATTTCCGGGGAGTCTGTCCGGACTGCCTGGGTTTGGTCTGGCTGATGTCCCTCCGGCAGGGCAAGGGACAGATGGTCGGTAAAATCCTGAAGTACCGGATGGGTGAACAAGGTGTCCAGTGTCAGGGCCGTGCCAAAGGCCTGGTTGATTCGGGACAGGATTTTGACGCCGGCAATGGAATCTCCCCCCAGCAGCAGAAAGTGATCGTCCAGGGACAAAGCCTCCTGTTTCAGTACCTGCTGCCATATCTGGCGCACCTGTGTCTGCAGATCCGTCAATAAAGGGGGCGGGGCAGCAGGGCCAATGTCAGAGACAGGATCTGCCTCCGGTTCAAAGTCATTTCCTGCGATCAGCATGGCCCTGTCGATTTTTCCCCGGGAAGTTTGGGGCAGGGCCGGCAGGGAGATCAGTACATCCGGCAGCAGGGCTCTGGGCAGTTTTTCAGCCAGAAAGTCCATGAGCCGGGCCTTGTCAGGATCGGCATTGATATAGGCTGTCAGGCGCTCCTGTCCATCCGGATTTTTTTTAAGCACCACAGCGGCCTGACTGATGCCGGGAAAAGCCGTGATCACCTGTTCAATTTCCCCGGGTTCCATGCGGATGCCCTTATATTTGATCTGAAAATCGATTCGTCCTGAAAACATCAGATTACCGTCATCCAGCCACATGCCCAAATCCCCTGTTTTGTACATCCGGCCCCCGGGGGAGTCCATTGGGAAATCTGAAAACGGGTTGGGAACAAATTTCTGGGCTGACAGTTCTGGATCATTCACATATCCGTGCGCCACCTGGATGCCGGCAATGCAGATTTCCCCTTTTTCTCCTTTTGCCACGGGCCGGCCACCGGGATCCAGCACAAAGATTTGAAGATTGGGAACCGGTTTGCCGATGGGGGTGATTTCGTTTTCCGGCAACATCATTGGCACGGGATACAATGTAGCGCAGACCGTGGCTTCGGCCGGTCCATATCCATTGATCAGGCACAGATCCGGGTGCCGCTGTTTGATTTGATAAAGCAATCGGGCTGAAATGGCGGATACGCCGGTGAGCAGCCGTTTCAGGCACATGGGAAACACAGGGGCCCGGGCCAGATCCGCAATCATGAACGGCGGGATATACGCGGAGGTGATTTGGTTGTCAATCAGATATTGAATAAACGCGTCGGCATCAAACCGGACCATGTCATCGGGAATGAACAGGGCGGCCCCGGACGTCAGGGCGGACCAGATTTCATACACCGACACATCAAAGTTCAGGCTCGACCACAGGGAACAACGGTCCCCGGGGCTGATGGGCATCAGTTGATCAAATGCCGCCAACAGGTTGACCAGAGCCTGATGGGGGATGGGAATGCCCTTGGGTGTGCCCGTTGAACCGGATGTATGGATGATATAGGCAGGGGATGCCGGGTCACAGGGGGATGCTGAACCGGATAGTTCCCTGTTTCGACAGGAGATGCCCGGGCCGTTTTCCCCTGCATCGTTCTCAAGGAGATATTGTCCGGTTTTCAGAATTTTTACTGGAATTTCCAGTTCCGGGCTGAGCCGGTGAATCAGATCCGGTAAAGTGATCACCTGGGCCGGGTTGATCCGGTGGATCATCTTCCGGGTTCTTTCCGCCGGGTCATTGATATCCAGGGGAACATAGGCTGCGCCGGTTTTGAGAATGCCCACAGCGGCAATCATGAACGCAATACCAGGCGGCATAAACACAGCCACCCGGTTGCCGGACAAAGTTTCGTCGGTTTGCAGTTCTGCTGCCAGCCGGTCGGATTCGCAGTCCAGGTCTTTGTAAGATATTACATGATCCCCATGGACCACGGCAGACTGTGTTGGAAACTGCCCGGCTATGGCGCTGAATTGCAAGTGGAGGCATGAGCTTGTCACAGACCTTTGTTGGGTTGATTTCTCGGTCATGGTGTCTCTTTTCTGATCAAAAGGCCGGTGGTGGATACCAGGATTCTGAGGGTCAGGGGTTTGTCCGCAGTGATGAATGTGGCCGAGCCATACTCGGCATCCACCAGAAATTTTAAGGCCGCAAACCGGTGCCGCAGTTCGAACAGGTCCAGGGGTTTTTCCCGGGACAAAGCATACACGGTGCGCTTTTGGGAAATTTCCTGCTCTAACCGGGTGTAACGGCCCGATACCCGGTCCAGCTCATACAAGGTGTGCAGTCCTAGGAAATTGGCAACCGGCTTCCATTTAAGAATATGGGCATCCACATACAGTTGATCCCCGGCCAGAACAAAGGTTTTTTTACCGCCTTCGGGCATGTGAAACCGTGCGATGAAGCGCTGGTTTTCCATGGGGTCGATTTCCACGACCGCAGCCAGGGTCTCCGTGGTCAAAGCAAGATATCCCCGGGTGGCGATACTGATGGTGCCGAACAGGGCGAACAGACAGATCATGAGCAGGGCGGTCACAAAATGCAGGGCCGGAGAGAACAGTCTCTTTTTTTTCAGGGACCAAAGAGTGGCCCCAAGAAAAACAATTCCCAGAAGTGCCGAGGCCAGAGCCGCAATCACCAAAGGATCTTTTTGGATAATCATGTCTGCTCATCTCCGGTGTGTCAAGGGGTCTTTCGGGGGAAATCAAGTCCTTTCATTTTCAGGGTGGATGGGTTTCCCTCCGATGACCACCTGCTTCAATGGTGTGATTCCCGTGAGATAACACAGATCCGCCGGTGTGTCCACATCCCAGATCACAAAATCCGCATCCTTTCCCCGTGCCAGGCTGCCTTTGCAGTCTGCCAGGCCTAAGGCCGCGGCCCCGTGAAAGGTGGCCCCGGCCAGGGCTTGTTCACAGGTCAATCCGAACAGAAGACAGGCCATGTTGAGCACCGGCAACATGCTGAAAACCGGACTGGACCCGGGATTGAGATCCGTGGCCACGGCCATGGGAACGGCCAGTTGTCTGAACGTTTCCACGGGCGGCACCCGGGTTTCTTTCAGATAATGAAACGCGCCGGGCAGCAGCACGGCCACGGTGCCATGATCCGCCATTTTTTTTGCCCCCTCATCAGACAGGTATTCCAGATGATCACAGGACAACGCCCCCATCTGTGCCGCCAGGGCCGCACCGCTGGAATCCGACAATTGTTCGGCATGCAGTTTAATTGCAAACCCTAGATTTTTGGCTTTTTCAAACACCTGCCGGGTCTGTTTTCTGGAAAAAGCGATGTTTTCACAAAACATATCCACGCATGTGGCAATGCCCTGGTGTTTGACTTCAGGCAGCATCACATCCATGACCTGTCTGACATACTCATCTGACCGGCCGGCAAATTCCAACGGCACGGCATGAGCCCCCAAAAACGTAACTTCAATATGCTGGGGAAACGCCTGTTGAAGGCGGCCGGCCACAGCCAGCATTTTCAGTTCCGATGTCAGATCCAGGCCGTAACCGGACTTGATCTCCACCGTGGTGATGCCCTGGGTCAGAAAATGGGTCATGCGCCGGGATGCCAGATCAAACAGCGTGTCTTCATCTGCGGCCCGGGTGGCTTTGACTGTGGAGAAAATGCCTCCGCCGGCGGTTGCAATATCGGCATAGGATCCCCCGGCCAGGCGCATTTCAAATTCTTTTGCCCGGGACCCGGCCCAGATCAGGTGGGTGTGGCAGTCCACAAACCCGGGCAGTATCCACCGGTTTTTGCAGTCGGTCTTCCGGGCAGTGTTAGAAACGGGGTCGGGCAGGGCATCCATGTGCCCGATCCAGGCGATTTTATTGCCGGCCACGGCCAGGGCCGCGGTTTCAATTATATTATACCGGCCGTGGGCCATGGTGGCCACACGGCAGTTTAAGAACAACTGGTCGACATTTTCAGGAAACGGGTTTTTGTTGTCAGGGACAGTGGTCATGGATCATTCCTTTGCTGGATTCCAAATGATATGCGCAGCGGCCTGTGTGAGACAGATGCGGTCAGGGTCGCTCACCATGCATGTTGATCATGGGCAGTTTGACCCCTTTTTCATTGGCCACATCAATGGCAGTCTGATACCCGGCATCGGCATGCCGGATGATGCCCGTGCCCGGATCGTTGCGAAGCACCGTGGTGACCCGGATTTCCGCCTCATCCGTGCCGTCGGCCACCGTGACCTGGCCTGCATGCAGGGCATACCCGATGCCCACACCCCCGCCATCGTGGAAGGATACCCAGGTGGCGCCGGAGGCCACATTGGTCATGCAATTAAGCAAGGCCCAGTCCGCCACGGCATCGGACCCGTCTTTCATGGCTTCGGTCTCCCGGAAAGGCGATGCCACGGACCCGCAGTCCAGATGATCTCTGCCGATAACGATGGGGGCTTTGACTTTTCCGGTGCGCACCAGGTCATTGAACAGTTTTCCCGCTTTTTCCCGCTCGCCATATCCCAGCCAGCAGATCCTGGAAGGCAGGCCCATATGTTCTATTTTTTCCTGAGCCATTTTCAGCCAGTTGATCATTTTGGTTTTCTTGGGAAACAGCTGCATCAAAGCGTCGTCCGTCACCTTGATGTCTTTTGGGTCCCCGGACAGGGCCGCCCACCGGAACGGGCCCTCGCCTTTGCAGAACAAATCCCGGATATAGGCCGGTACAAATCCGGGATAGTCCATGGCATTGTCCACCCCTTTTTTCATGGCCTGTGCCCGCAGGTTGTTGCCGTAGTCAAAGGCGATGGCGCCTTTGTCTTTCATTTCAAGAATGGCCCGGACATGGTCTGCCATGGCGTTCAATGCCATATCCTTGTAAGTGTCTGGATCGGATTTTCGCAGTGTCAACGCGTCTTTAAAAGAGAGCCCTGCGGGAAAATACCCGTTGAGCTCATCATGGGCACTGGTCTGGTCGGTGATCACATCCGGAATGAATCCTTTTTGAATCATGGCGGGCAGTATATCCCCCACATTGGCGCACAGTCCGATGGACAGGGGTTTGCGGTCGGCTGCGGCTTTCCGGGCCATGGCAATGGCGGCATCGAGATCGTCCGCTTCCACATCCAGATACCGTTTTTCCAGGCGCCGGGCAATACGGGAAGGATCGATCTCGATACAGATGGCCACCCCGTTGGCCATGGTCACGGACAACGGCTGGGCTCCGCCCATGCCCCCAAGGCCGGCCGTGACCACGATTTTGCCGGTCAGATCGGATTTGAAATGCTTCTGGCCTAAAGCGGCAAAGGTTTCATAGGTGCCCTGCAAAATGCCTTGGGTGCCGATATAGATCCAGGACCCGGCCGTCATCTGGCCGTACATGATCAGGCCTTTTTTGTCCAGTTCATGGAAAGTGCCCCAGTTGGCCCAGTGGGGCACGATATTGGCATTGGCAATGAGGACCCTGGGGGCGGCGGTGTGGGTGGTCAGAACCCCCACAGGTTTGCCCGACTGCACCAGCAGGGTTTCATTGTTTTCCAGATCCAGCAGGGTTTTGATGATGGCATCAAAGCAGTCCCAGTTTCGGGCGGCCTTGCCCAAGCCGCCATATACTATGAGTTCATCCGGGTTCTCCCCGTTGTCCGGGTCCAGGTTGTTGCACAGCATGCGCAGGGCTGCTTCCTGGTACCAGCCCTTGCAGTGGAGCTGACTGCCTGTGGGGGCTTTCACGGGCCGGGGTTTGCCGCAGCCGATCTTCAGATCTTTTAATAATTGGTCTTTGGGGGTCATTTTTTTTCCTCCGCAAGGTGTTGACATTTCAGAGTGGATTGGCTACTACTTGTCTATACAAGTATAGATGGGATGTCAAGTTTTTTTGTGTATCCATGATTTATGAACAGATAAGCTGTGTTTAATAACAAACATCTAAAATAAGGATGCCGTGTGGAAATATCATCACGTCCGCTGGCGTTGTATGAACAGATCAAGCAGTCTCTGATCCGGGAAATGGATGCCGGGCTTTTGAAGCCGGATGACCGGGTGCCATCGGAAACGCAATTGTCCCAAAGCTTTAACACCTCCCGGATGACCGCCAACCGAGCTCTCAAGGAATTGGCTGAACAAGGGCGCATTGTAAGGATTCAGGGGGTAGGTACGTTTGTGGCCCGTCCCAAACCCGATGCAGCCCTGCTGGAAATCAAAAGCATTGCCAGAGAAATTGCCGACTGGGGCGGGAGTCATACCTGTGAGGTGCTGCTGCTGGCTGAAGAGAGCGCAAATAAGGAGATTGCGGCCCGGTTGAACCTGATGCCCGGAGATACCGTGTTTCATTCCATTTTGCTGCATAAAGACCGGGGGGTCGGAGTCCAGTATTCGGAACGATATATCAACCCGGCAGTGGCCCCGGATTATCTGGACCAGGACTATACCCGGATCACCCCCAGTGATTATCTGCTGGAGACCGCCCCGGTCCAGGCGGCGGAGCATGTGATCGAAGCCGTGCGCTGCCCGGCCCATGTGCTCAAACATCTGCGGCTCGATGCGGCGGAACCCTGTCTGCGCCTGACCCGGCGCACCTGGTCCTTTGATCGGGTGGCCACTTACAGTACCATGATATCCCCGGGGTTTCGGTATCAATTGAAAGGCACCTTCAACAGGAGATCAATCCAATGAATCAGAAAACCATTGTTCTGGACGGCGACAATTTTCAACTGGAAGAACTGGTGGGTATTGCCAGAAACCAATGGCAGGCGGTCATTGCCGACACTTCCAAAACGCGGATTCATAAAGCCCGGACCCTGGTGGACACCTGGGTGAAAAAGGGGGAACGCATTTATGGGGTGACCACGGGTTTCGGCGCGTTGTCTGATGTGCCCATCTCCTATGCCGATACAAAACGGCTTCAGAAAAAAATTTTATTGTCCCATGCCGCCGGCATGGGCAAAGAGATGCCCGAAGATGTGGTCAGGGCCATGATGGCCCTGCGCATCAATGATTTCTGCCGGGGCAATTCCGGGCTGCGTCTGGAAACCATCCAGATGCTGGCGGACCTGCTCAACAAAGGAATCGTGCCCGTGGTCCCGGAAAAAGGGTCCGTGGGGGCCAGCGGAGACCTGGTACCCATGGCCCATCTGTCCCTGGTGATGATCGGCGAAGGCGAAGCCGTTGTGGACGGGCAGCGCATGTCCGGAGCCAACGCCCTGGCAGCAAGGTCTTTAAAGCCCCTGGAACTGGCGGCCGGGGAAGGTCTGGCCCTGATCAACGGGACCCAGTTCATGATCGCCTTAGGGTGTCTGGCCCTGCATGATGCCTTGAATCTGTGCAAACATGCAGACATTGCCGCATCCATGAGCCTGGAAACCCTCATGGGAACAAGGACGGCTTTTGATCCCAGGATTCATCAGGCACGGCCCCATCCGGGCCAGATCATGGCCGCGGAAAACATGCTCAAAATCACGGAAAATTCGGAAATCATCTCTTCCCACCAGGACTGTTCACGGATCCAGGACGCTTATACGCTGAGATGCTCTCCCCAGGTTCATGGAGCGTCCTGGGACGCGTTTGCCTATGTGGACAAGGTGATCCGGGTGGAGATGAACGCGTCCACGGAAAACCCGCTGATTTTTCCGGAATCCGAAGAATTTCTGTCCGGGGGCAATTTCCATGGCCAGCCCCTGGCCCTGGCCTGTGATTTTTTAGGCATTGCCATTGCCGAGCTGGCCAATATCTCGGAACGGCGCATCGAGCGCCTGGTCAATCCCCAGTTGTCGGGGCTGCCCGCGTTTCTGGTAGAAGACGGGGGATTGAATTCCGGTTACATGATCGCCCAGTATGCGGCTGCAGCCCTGGTGTCGGAAAACAAGGGCCTGGCCCATCCTGCATCCGTGGATTCCATTCCCACCTCAGCCAACAAAGAGGATCACGTGTCCATGGGGGCGTTTGCGGCCCGAAAATGCCGGGACATTGTGTTGAACACGGAAAACGTCATTGCCATCGAGCTGCTGTGCGGGGCCCAGGCCATTGATCTGTTCACCAATATCAAGGCCGGGGAAGGGACCCTGGCCGCCTACCGGACCATCCGGCAGCATGTGGATTATATGAAAGAAGACCGGCAGCTGTCCAAAGACATTGCCACGGTCAAGGCCCTGCTGGAAGACGGGGCCATTGTCAGGGCTGTGGAATCGGCTGTGGGGAAACTGTATTAAATATTATGGAAGTTTTAAGTTTTAAGTGTTAAGTTTTAAGGGATACTTCCCGGTCTATACTTTTAATCAGTGGCTGAGGGGCTTTCATATAAACAATCATGGCCTGAGAAACCCCTGACAGATGGTAAAAATATAAGCTCTCAGGTATTGGCTTAAAACTTAAAACCTAACACTTAAAACTTTTTAAGAAACTCATGGCATCACGGTCATCCGTGCCGTGAAAAGGACACAAACATGACAGCGATGGTTCATATTCATCTGGTTCATCGGCAGCATACAGACGGCAACAAAACGGTTGAGGTGAACGGAGATACCGTGGGCCGGGCACTGGCGGATCTGATCCGGCAGTACCCGGCTATGGAAAAAGAATTGTTTGATAAAAAAGGCGGATTACACGGCCATATCGAGATCTATCTGAACGCGGAAAGCGCGTTCCCAGGCGAGCTGGAAAAACCGGTGGCCCCCGGGGATGACATCCAGATCATCACATTTCTGGCCGGGGGATAGGCTTACATTCCCAACAGGGTCCCCAGCCGGACCATGGGCCAGGCATGTACGGCCCCGCCTTTGGGCAGGGTCCTCATTTTGGCGGCAATGTCCAGAAAATCATCTTTCCGCCACATGGCGCCGATGAGCAGCCCCAGCTCATCGGCAAACGTGCCGATGGCCTGGCCCCCCACAATCCGGTTGTCCAACATCACCACCCGCAGGTAATTGTTTTGGTCTTCCCGTTCCACAATACGCTTGTCACCGAACACACAATCCAAAGCCCGCTGGGTCTTGCCGAAAGTAGCGGCATGGGTGTCAAAGAAATGGGCCCGGGCAAAGGCATATGCCCCCAGATACCGCACCGGTTCGCCAAGAATGTGCCGGGCCGCCACCTGGGCCTGCTCAATGGCGTTGTGCTTGAGCTGGAACATGGCGATCTCCCCGGTGCAGGCATCAATGGTTTCCACACAGTCGCCGCAGGCATAGATGTCGGGTACACTGGTCTGCATCTGCCGGTTCACCTGGATGCCCCGGCCCGTTTCGATGCCTGCGGTCTGTGCCAGGGCCGTTCCCGGCACCACGCCCGTGGCCACTACCACGGTGTCACAGTCTATGGTGCGCCGGTCCGTGACCACGGCGATAACCTGCCCCGCGCCTTTTATTTCCAGCACCTTTTCGTGGGTGAACACCTGAATACCGTACCCGGTCAGCTCGTTTTCCAGGCGTTTGGCTGTAGGTTCATCAAACAAAGAAGGCAGAATCCAGTCCATCAGTTCGATGATATACACCTCATACCCTTTTCGCTTCAATGCTTCGGCCGCTTCGATCCCGATGGCGCCGGAACCGATGACCACGGCACGGGTGCCTTTGTGAGCTGCCAGTTTCCGGGTTTCCCCGAGCTGTTTGCATGAAAACACGCCCGGGGTGTCAATGCCGGGAATGGGCGGAATGAACAGATCCCCGCCATGGGCCAGCACCAGGTTGTCATATTCAATCTTTTCACCCGTGTGGGGGGTGACGGTTTTATTTTCAGGGTCAATGGACACCACTTTGCTGTCATATAACAATTCGATGCGCCCATCGACATAATCTTTTGACGTTTTTCTGAAAACATCCATGCGGCCGCACTCTCCCCCGAGAAAATAGGGCAGAGAGCAGGGATCATATTCCGGCACATCTTCAGCGGAAAGAATGACAATCTGAGCATCCGGATCTTTTTTTCGCACATCAAACGCCACCTGGTTGCCGGCAATGCCGTTTCCGATAATCACAAGTTTCATAACATCCTGCCTTTATCCATCATTGTTGTTACATTCATCCACCGGTGTGAAATTGTTTGGTTTTGGAGGCCGCCTTCCGGGCCGCACGATGGGGCACGCTTCCCTGGGTACACAGGGTCAACGCTTTTTCCTGCCGGCAGGCAGCCACGCACCAGGGTTCGGTTTCACCTTCACACATGTCACAGGTCATGGTCCGGCCGGTATAGGGATTGATCCGGGGGCTTCCAACCGGGCAGATATAGACACAGGCCCGGCACCCGATGCAGACATCGGTGTTGGTGGTCACCGTGCCGTTGGCCTGGCGGATCCGGGCGTTCATGGGACACACCTTGATGCACGGGGCCGTGTCACAGGCCATGCAGATCACTGGCACATTCAGGTCCTTTGAATCCAGCCCGATGATATTCACTCTGGAAAGATCCGGATCAATGCGGCCGTGATGCTTCATGGCACAGGCAATCATGCATCGCCGGCATCCCGTGCATTTTTCAGGATCAATGGCAAGCTGTTCTCGCCGCATGTTCATAATGTAAGTCCTTTTTTTGTTCCGGTCAGGGGTTAAAATTCAACATAGTGAACAAAAATTTTTCCTTTTACCTGTACCCTGAATGGCCCGGCATGTCAAATTAAAAATAAACACATTGAATTATATGGTTATTTTTGTTAAGAAATGGGTTGACATTTAATGAATCTCTGATATAGAAATTCATAATAATGAACTGATGTGGTAAGGCAACGTTTTCAGGTGGCTGAACAAAAGGCCGCCAACCCCATTATCAAAGGAGTATAACATGGCAGATAAAGAAAGGGTCTCTTCATCTGAATCGCTTCGCAGCACCCGAACGTTCGGTAAAGTCAGGTGCCACAATCCCAGCTGCATGGGCCGGCTCACCCCGTCGCCGGGCAGCAAGCAGATCACCTGTCCCACCTGCGGCATGACCTATCGTCTGTTCTGGGTGACACCGGAACTGCCCAGAATCCGGGGTCCGGTCTGGGATGTCAACCGGAAACTGGTCCAGGAAACCCTGGAGAAAAAACTGGGAACGTCTGACAGCGATTCCAAATAGATCAAGGAGGGAACAACACATGGCATTGGACCGCAAAATAGCCTACATCAATTTGACCACCGGGGATGTGGAGATCAAGCCCATTCCTCTGGAAATGAGAAAAAAATTTATCGGCGGCCGGGGAATGGACGCTTACCTTTTATATAACCATGCGCCCAAAGGGTGCGATCCCATCGGACCGGAAAATCCGATGATCGTCAGCGGCGGGCTGCTTACGGCCACATGCGCCTCTGCCACAGCCCGGACCCATGTCATGGCCAAGTCGCCTTTGACCGGGTTGCTGGGGTCCTGCAATATGGGGGGATTTTTTGCCCCGGAAATGGCCTGGGCCGGATTTCATCACCTGGTCATCACGGGCAAGGCGGACAAACCCGTGTATCTGTGGATTCACAATGGAGAAATCGAGATCCGGGATGCCGGCCACCTGTGGGGAAAAAACAGCACGGATACCCAGTGGGCCATCAGAGACGAGCTGGATGATGAAGAAGTGAAAAGCATGGTCATCGGCCAGGCCGGTGAAAATCTGGTGACCTATGCCTGCGTCATGACCGGCATCAAAAATGCCGGAGGCCGCACGGGCTTAGGCTGTGTCATGGGGTCCAAAAATCTTAAAGCCGTGGCGGTCAGAGGCACCATGGACATCAAGATCGCCCATCCCGTGGATGCCCTGGAACACAACAAGAAATTCATCGACCAGATCACGGGCGCCAAGGTCAATCAGATCCAGGGCGCCCTGGGCACGCCGTTCATCTGGGGGGCCACCAACTGCTGGGGCGGGGTGCGCACTAGAAATTTCCAGTACAACCAGATGGAATATGCCGATGAGATCGAGCCCGAAGCCATTGACGATTATGCCGCTGAAACCATGGGGCCCCATCACATGACCGGGTGTTTCGGATGCCAGGTGCACTGCCGGGCCCAGTACAAGATTCAGTCCGGGCTGTACAAGGGCAAATATGATGAAGGCCCGGAATACACCTCTTTGGGGGCGTTTGGCGCAGAACCGGACTGCAAGAGTATTGAAACCGTGCTCACGGGCAACCATCTGGTGAACCAGTACGGGGTGGACAACCTGGAGATCGGCAGCATGATCGCCTGGGCCATGGAACTTTACGAGCTGGGGATTCTCACCACCAAGGAAACCGAAGGCCTGGATCTGCGGTTCGGCAATGATGAGGCTTTGCTTCAGATGGTGCACAACATCTGTACCCGCACGGGATGGCTGGGCAATGTCCTGGCCGACGGCGGAATCCCGGCAGCTGAAAAGATCGGCAAAAATGCCTTTGATTATCTGATTCAGGTCAAGGGTATGAACAATCTGCACTCGGATGAACGGGCCACCCCGGGCCTGGCGCTCAATATCGCCACGGCCTCCAGAGGATCGGACCATCTGCGGTCCCGGCCGGCCATCGATCTGTATCATCTGCCGGAACCGGTTCTCAGAAAAATTTACAGTTCCCCCGTGCCCTATGACGGGCCCTTGTCTTCCGAGCACACGGAATATATCGGTAAACCCTGGCAGGTGTTCTGGCAGGAAAATGTGTACATGGCCGTGGACTGCTTAGGCATCTGCAAATACCACACCGTGTTTTTAGGGGCCACGCTTCCCAATTTCGAGGACTGGCCCAAGGTGATCTACTACAACACGGGTCTGGAATTCACGCCCAGAGAGATCTGGGATGCGGCGGAGCGGTGCAACAACCTGGAACGGCTGTTCAACCTTCGAGAAGGCTTAACCCGCAATGATCTCAAAAAAGGAGATACCCTGAACCACCGGTACTTTGATGAGCCCTGCCGCAGAGGCGCACCCGATGTCATCGGAAAACGAATCGACAGAGACAAATTCAATGTCATGATCGATGAGTTCTACGAACACCACGGCTGGGACAATGACGGGGTACCCACTTCTGAAACCTTGACGCGACTGGGCCTGGAAAACGAACCCACCCGGTTGCTGTAGATCATAACCAAGGAGAAAATCATGGATAAATTTCTGACAGTTGATGCAGATAAATGCACGGGGTGCCGCCTGTGTGAACAGGTGTGCTCAGTCATGCACGAAGGGGTTTCCAATCCCGCCAAAAGCCGGATCCAGGTGGTGAAATGGGAGCAGGAAGGGATTTATATCCCGGTGATCTGCAAACAGTGTGAAGATGCGCCCTGCATGAATGTGTGCCCGGTACGGGCCATTTCAAGGGACCCGGATTTCGGGTTTGTAAAAGTGGATCACGAGGTATGCATCGGGTGCCGGTCCTGTGTGGGGATCTGTCCTTTCGGCGCCATGGGATATAATGACACCACACACCAGGTGTTCAAGTGTGATTTGTGCGGCGGCGATCCCCAGTGTGTGAGATTCTGCGAAGTGAATGCCCTGGAATATGTGTCTGCGGACCGGGTTTCATCCCAGAAGAAACGCAAAGGCGCGGCCCGGCAGTCAGCGGCTGAACGGCAGGCCGTGGCCCTGGGATAACGCCCGGTAACCGGTAACATATCCACACATCATTGAGACTGATATCAGGGCCTGGTTTATCAAAACCGGGCCCTGATTTTTTGGCGTAATCCGGAATTGTTGTGTCCGGTTTTTCCGGAGAAAGCCGGCATCTGAAACTCATTGACTTTGGCTTTATATATGATATTTTTGTGCGGCTGCATAAATGCAATGCAAAAGGAAGACCGATGAATTTTTTTCAAAAGCTGCACATGATTCACAGTGCCTGGCATTACCGCCTCAATACGGAAAAAGAAGATATCTGTT
This sequence comes from Desulfotignum phosphitoxidans DSM 13687, assembly GCF_000350545.1. Lineage (GTDB taxonomy): Bacteria > Desulfobacterota > Desulfobacteria > Desulfobacterales > Desulfobacteraceae > Desulfotignum > Desulfotignum phosphitoxidans. The sequence continues at coordinate 14,307 of NZ_APJX01000004.1, read as the reverse complement.
TTCTTCTGAAGTTGAATCTCAAAGGAAAAACTGTCATTGATATCGGCGCCAACAAAGGCATTTATTCCTACTGGTTGTCAAAAAAAGTGGGTCCCTCGGGAAAAGTGGTCGCCTTTGAACCCCAGCCGGAGCTTGAAACTCATCTGATGGGGCTTAAATCCGCATTTAAAATGGATAATCTTTCCATCGTGCGAAAAGGATTGTCCAGTGAACCCGGGGTGATGGCACTTTACAGGGCTGAGCCGGGGTCAGGCGGGGCAACATTGAATAAAAATCAACGGGTGGACACATGGCAGACTGTGACTGTTGACGTGACCACACTGGATGATTATGCAGGCCAGCTCAGGGATGTGGCATTCATAAAATGCGATGTCGAAGGCCATGAACACGATGTGTTCAAAGGAGCCCGTCATTTGCTGGAAAGAGACAAGCCCTGTCTGCTTTTTGAATGCCATCATGAACAAGCCCGAAAACAAGACCTTTTTTCATATCTGACATCTCTGAGGTATGACGGTTTTTTTTCATTCAAAAAAAAGATGATACCTTGCAGCCGGTTTGATAAATTCCCCTATAGACGTAAAAACGAACATCATCGCAATTATATCTTTATACATCCGGAATTTTATATGAAAGGGTTAAGTTTTAAGGATTAAGTTTTAAGCTAATACCTGTTTGTCACATGAATCCTTTGTAATGGTGTGGTTCCAGGGCAGAAAACACATAATTGATCATGGTGATGGTGTCAAACACCGGCAGGCCCGTGGCATGGTGCACGGCCCAGGCATAGGGAGGCAGCACACTGCATTCCAGGAGAATGGCCCCGGCGTTTTGCTGAGTCAGGTTCCGGGCGGCTGTCACGATTTCCTGTTCGATTTTTTTTGCATCCAGGGTGCCTTTTTCATCCATGACGGCTGAGGCGAATTCCGGACAGGATTCCATGCCGGAAATCAAAAAGTCCGGGCCGAAAGAAATTCCGATCGTCTCGAAAAAATTTTGGGTCAGGCTCCGGCTGTCAGCCGTGATGATGCCGATGCCCGTGCCGGCCGGGATCAGGTGCCGGATAAAGGGAATCTGGAACAAAGAGGAAAGAAATACAGGCAAACCCAGATCCTGCCGGAGCCGCTGCTGATGAAGGGCCATGAATCCGCAGTCCCCGGTGACGGCCCGGACCCCGTTGGCAGCCAGGTCCCGGGCCGCGGCCAGCAGATCTGAATAAACGGTGTCGTCTTTGCCCACGGCCCTTGCCACGGTGAATCCGGGCACTTTTTTGAACCGCACCGGAAAATCATAAGAGGTGGCATTGGCCACATCCCCGGGGATGAACGGGATCACCGAATCCAGCAGCAGAATGCCGATGGCTTCTCCATAGGATACCTGCTGATTTTTGATGGTATATTTCATTTTGTTCTCCAGATTATCCCCCCATGGCCAGATTGGGCAGAAACAGCGCGATCTGGGGAAAAGTGATGAGCAGAACTGTTGCCAGAATCAGGATGAGCAGAAAGGGCAGGGCATGGCCGATCACTTCCAGATAGGGACGTCTGAAAATGAGCTGGGCCGTGAAGATGTCGCATCCGAATGGCGGGGTGGCCGATCCGATGGCGGCCTGAAGGGTGACCAGGGTACCCAAAAGGATGGGATCCACGCCGGCCCCGACCACATAGGGCTGGAACACCGGACTTAAAATGAAGATCGCCACAATGGGGTCCACAAACATGCAGGCCACAAAATATACCACCACCACAATGGTGATCACCCGCAGCATGGAAGGATCCGTGCCGAACAAAGGCGGCAGCAGCTGGTCCGGCAGCTGGAGAAACCCGATGAGAAAGGAAAATGCCTGGCCGGCCCCCACCAGGATGAACACCACCCCGGTGATCACGCCGGTCTGGAGAAACGCATCAATGATCCGTTCCCGGGTCAGGCTTCTGAACACAATGATTTCCAAAATCAGGGCGTAGAACACGGCTGCGGCCGCCGCTTCCGTGGGGCTTAAAATACCCGTGTAGATGCCGCCTACGATGATGACGGGAAACCCCATGACGGGCAGGCCTCCTTTGACGGCATCGATGCGTTCGGCCATGGAGGCTCTGGGAAGTGTGCCCACGTGGGTGACCTTTGAATACACATAGCAGTAAATGGAAAACATCACCAGGATCATGAGTCCCGGCAGGATGCCTGCCAGAAACAGCATGCCGATGGAGGTGGAGGTGGCGACCCCGTAAACGATAAACCCGATGCTGGGGGGGATGAGAAATGCGATGTCGCTGGAATTGATAATCAGCCCCAGGGTAAAAGAGCTTTTATAACCGGCCTCCAGGAGCATGGGCCGCATGGTGCCGCCGATGGCCGCCACCGTGGCCTGGGTGGATCCGGACACGGCCCCGAACAGAGTGCAGGAGGCGTTGGTGGTAATGGGCAGCCCCCCGGGCAGATGGCCCACAAACACCTTGATCATGCGGATCAGGCGGGTGGCGGATTCTCCGGAAGTGATGATGGAGGCGGACAGGATGAACATGGGTACGCAAACCAGGGCCGGCGGGGTGACACCGGCAATCACCTGCTGCACCATGGTAACCAGCATTTTCGGAGCGAACTCGGGCATATACACGGCAATGTAGAGGATCAAGGAGCCCAGCAGGGTTACCATAAAGGGAAATCCCAGTAACAGCATGATCAGAAGACTGATTCCGAACATCATCATGGTCGGGGCCCTCCGATGATTTCATCTTCGTATTCACTTTGCTGGTCCGGGGACTGCCAGGGGTCGGATTCCGTGAAATTTTTGATGATGGTGCGGAAATACTGGATGGCGGCCAGGCCGAAACCGATGGGCATGATCACGTAAAAGGTCCATTTGGGGACCCGCAGGGCCGGGGTCATGTGTCCCTTGGCCATGGCGTTGGTCAGGTACTCCCAGGACGCGATGCACATGATGCCCATGACCACGGCGGAGATCAGGCAGATGATCATGATAAAGGTTTTTTCCATTTTCGGGGGCATGGCATCCAGAAACGCGCCCATGCGGATGTGCCGGGCCTTTCGCACGCCATAGCTCACCCCGGTGAAGGTGATGAGCATCACCAGGAACCGGGAAATCTCTTCGGCAAAATAGATACTGGAGAAAAAGGTGCGGGCAAATACATTGGCTATGAGCAGAACGGCCAGGGCAGCCACGCAGATCACCAGGATGGAGACCTCCAGGCTGTTGACCACCACACCGATATTGTGATTGAGCTGCTGAAGGGGATTGCGGGTTTTCTGCTTTGGGTCCATAGGGTTCCTTTCCAGCGGTAATGAACGATGCGCCCCGGGACTGAAAGAGGCACCGGGCTGTTGTCAGACAGGTCCCGGGCGATGATTACCCGGGACCTGTCTATCTTTAACAAACGGTTACTTTAAAGCGGCTTTGGCTGCTTCGATATCCGCCAGCAATGCTTCCAGAATTTCGTCGGCCCCGTCACCGCCGATTTCGGTGAATTTGGGATACACGGTTTCAGCAGCTGCTTTGAATTCGGCGATAGCATCATCGTCCAGTTCATTGAACTCCAGGTCCGGTTTGGCGGCCAGCATTTTTTCCTTGTCAGAGGCATTTCGTTCCATGATCCAGTTGCCGGCCGGAATGATGGCATCCACCCAGAACCGTTTCATCTCGTCCTGCACATTCTGGGGCAGGCTGTCGAAAAATTCTTTGTTGACCGTGGGAATCCCCAGAAACGGTTCGCTCTTGAGCTGGGTGACGTATTTCTGGACTTCAAAGAACTTCATGCTGTAGATGGCGAACAGCGGGTTGACCTGGCCGTCGATGAGCCCCATCTGCAGACCGGAGTATACTTCGCCGTAATCCATCGGCGTGGGCACGGCGCCATAGGCCTTGTAATCCTCCACCAGGAGTTTGGAAGACATTACCCGCAGTTTCTGGCCCTTGATGTCGGCCAGGGAGGTGATTTTCTTGTTGGAGGAAACCCATTGCCATCCTTCAAACATCACGGCCAGCGGCACCAGATCATTGTCGCGGAACGCTTTTTCCAGCAGCGGAAAAAACTTGCCGTTGCGTACGATCCAGTCAATGGTTTCAGGCACGTTTTCTGTGGGAAAGATATAGTTCAGGGCCAGCACCTGGGCCTGGGGGACAAACGCGCTGATCCAGGCGTAATCGGAAAACACATATTCCACCACCCCCATCTGTGCCAGCTCGTTGATATCGCCAAGCGCCCCCAGCGTGCCGTAGGGGTACACGGTAATGTTGATCTTGCCGTCAGTCCATTCTTTCATGTGATCGGAAAAATTGTTTGCCCACACGGTCATGAAATCGCCTTCGATCTCTTCAGATGCCAGTTTGGCAAGGATGGGTTTGCCCGTGTAGTTTTCAGCAAAGGCAGGGGCTGCGGTCAGGCAGAATATCCCTGCGAAAACAATGACTGCCAGTTTGGTGAGTGTTCGTTTCATGGTGTTCTCCTTTTTGGGATTAGGGGTAAAAAATATCGGGAGTCCACGGGATGGTCCGCGTTTCATGTCTGGTTCAGAAACGTCAGTGCCCCATGAACATGTAAGGCCACTCCTTTCGTTAAAACGGATTCGTCAATGGCAAATGCCGGGTGATGATGGGACACATCCGTGCCCTTTGCCGGGTCGGCGCATCCCAGAAACAAAAACACGCCGGGTACCCGGGATGAAAATTCACTGAAATCCTCGCTGGCGATATACCGGGATTCCACCACGGCATCTAAAGATCCAAATACCCTGGCTGCGGTCCGCCGGGCCATCTTCACCATGTGCTCATCATTGACCAGGGGAATGTTTTCATGATTGATATCAATGGCACAGGTACACCGGTGGGCGTCACAGATGTGCTCACAGATGCGGATGAACTTCTGGGTGGGATTGTCCGGGCTGTGTTCGGGCAGGGCCGTCAGAAACCGGATAGTGCCTTCCAGATCCGCATGTTCCGGGATGATGTTGGCTTTTTCCCCGGCGTTCAGTCTGCCGAACATGATAATGGTGGGTTCTCTGGCATCCATTTCCCGGGTCTGAATCGCCTGGACCCCCTGGATGACTCCGGCGGCGGCAATCACCGGATCCACGGCCTGATGGGGATAGCCCGTGTGGCCGCCTTTGCCTTTGATTCTGAGTTTAAATACATCCAGGCCGCCCATGACCGTGCCGGCGGAAATGCCCACCTGTCCCGAAGGAATCTGGCTCCAGATATGAATCCCCATGGCTGCGTCCACTTTCGGGTTTTCCATGATGCCTTCTTCGATCATGTAAATGGCCCCGGCGGCTTCTTCGTTGGGCTGGAAAACCAGCTTGATCTTTCCTTTTAACACGGTGCCGTGGTCTGTCAGAACCCGGGCCGCTGCCAGCAGCATGGCCATGTGGGCGTCGTGGCCGCAGGCGTGCATCACCCCAGGGTTTTTCGAGGCAAAATCCAGACCCGCGGCTTCGGTCACGGGCAGGGCATCCATGTCGGCTCTGAGCATGAGCGTGGGCCCGGGATTGCCTGAATCCAGCACGGCGGCCACACCCGTGCCGGCCGACCGGAACGGGTCCAGTCCCAGATCCGCCAGATAGGTTTCAATGAATTCAGCGGTTCTGAATTCCTTAAACCCCAGTTCCGGATACTGGTGAAAGTGCCGGTACAGCCGGATCACTTCCGGTTCCAGTGCCTTGATCTGCCGGTCTAGTTCTGCCTGATTGGCCGGGGCTGGGTTCATGGATTCACCTTTCAGTCGATGACAAACAGTTTGCGGTCAAACCTGGCAAAGGTTTTGGCCCCGGTTTTTGTGACCCGGAAGGATTCCGAGCATTCAAACCCGAAATTGTCCATCCACATGCCTAAAATCATGTGAAAGGTCATGCCCGGTGCCAGTATTGTTTTGTCTCCGGGCCGCAGGCTGGCCGTGTGTTCCCCCCAGTCCGGCGGATAGTTCAGGCCCATGGAATAGCCGATGCGGGATTCTTTCTCAAACCCTTTTTTGGCGATATGCTTGCGCCATACCCGCTCGACATCTTCGCCGGTCATGCCCGGTTTGATGGTGTCCAGGGTCAGGTTCAACCCTTCCACGGTGATGTCGGCCAGATCCGACAGTTTTTGGGGCGGGTTGGGTCCCAGAAACGCGGTGCGGGCGATGGGGCAGTGGTACCGGTGCCGGCACCCGGCCAGCTCCAGGTTCACGGCCTGGTCGGCCTGGTAGGGATCATCCGTCCAGGTCAGGTGGGGGGCCGAGGTTTTTTCTCCCGTGGGCATCATGGGTACGATGGCCGGATAATCCCCGCCGAATTCGGGCGTTCCCGCTGCCTGGGCCTGGAATACCGCTGCCACGGCATCGCATTCTCTTTTGCCGGGCACCAGGTTTTCCAAAGCCGTGGCCATCACCTTTTCCGCAATTTTCCCGGCTTGGCTCATCAGGGCGATTTCTGCGTCCGACTTGATGATGCGCACCCAGTTCACCAGGAGGTTGCCGTCTGCCAGGGTGTCTTTTCCCAGGGTTTTTTTCAGTTCCGCATCACTTCGGGCCGTGTAGTAATAGGCATCGGTTTCCACACCAATGGCTTTTTTGTCCCATCCTTTTTGTTTGATGACATCTCCCACAAAGTTCATGGGATGTTTGACATCTGACTGGACATAGTCATCCGGGTATCCGATCATGTTTTCTTTTTTGATAAACGCGGTATGCAAGGCCCCGTTGACATCCATGTTCCGGCCGATCCATACGGGTTCCTCCTGGTCATCGATCACCAGGACGGCCTGGGGCACATAAAAGGACCAGCCGTCATATCCCGTGAGATAGTTCATGTTGGCCGGATCACACACCACCAGCAGTCCGATGCCCCGGTCTGCCATGGCGGCCTTGGTCCGTTGGATGCGGTCCATATATTCCGTGCGGGAAAACAGGGTCATTTGGGTACTCCTTTTTCGATGCGTTTCAATGCCTCTTCCAGATTTGCCGAACTAGTGGCAAAGGAGATTCTGACATATCCTTCGCCGTTCTCCCCGAAAATGGATCCCGGCACCATGGCCACTTTGTGGTTTTCCACCATGTGCCGGGCAAATTCCCAGGAGGACATGCCGAATGAGGAGATGTTGGGAAACGCATAGAACGTGGATTCCGGTTTGATGCAGGAGATCCCCTGGATGCGGTTCAAACCGTTGATCAGAAGATCTCTGCGTTTCGCATACCTTTCCACCATCTGTTTGACACAGTCCTGGGATCCTTCAATGGCGGCCAGGGCGGCCCGCTGGGCCACACTGGTGACCCCGGAGACCATATGTTCCATGAGCTTTTCCATCTCTGCGACAATGGCTTTATGGGCTGCCACATATCCCACCCGCCAGCCGGTCATGGCATAGGATTTGGACAAAGTAAAGATGGAAACCGTGAGATCCTGCATCCCGTCCAGGCTGCCGATGGAAACATGGTTGTTGCCGTCAAACAGGATGTGCTCATAGGGTTCGTCGGAAATGACAATAATTCCATGTTTCTGGCAGATGGCGGCCACCTGCTCCAGGATATCCCTGTCAAAGATGGCGCCCGTGGGGTTGGACGGGGTGTTGAGGATAAACGCCTTGGTTCTGGGCGTGATGGCCTGTGCCACCTCTTTGGGGTCTATCTTGAATCGGTTTTCTTCTCTGGCGGCAATGCGCACCGGCACCCCGCCGAACAGCCGGATCTGGGAGTAGTAGTCATATCCCGGATCCACCACCAGTACCTCATCCCCTTTGTTCAGCAGATGGAGCATGATGTTGAAGATCCCCTGCATGGCGCCTACAGAGATAAAGATTTCCGAATCCGGGTCTGCCTGGATCTTGTTTTCTTTGGCCAGTTTTTTTGCCACTGCTTGTCTGAGATCTGCAAATCCGCTGGCCGGGGGGTATCGCGTGAATCCCTGGTCCAAAGCGGATTTGGCCGCATCCCTGATATGTTCCGGGGTGTCGAAATCCGGCTGACCGATCCCCAAGTTCACCACACCGTCGATCTTGTCTGCCATGGCAAACATGATGCGGATGCCGGACCATTCCACCCCCTGGTTTCTTGCTGCAAATAATTTTTCTATATCCATGATTGGTGTCCTGCTATGGTTCAGGGTTTGGTTAAAACCAGATCTTTGGCCCCTTTTGGAGAGGTTTTCATCTCCGGCGCATGCCGTTCCATCAGTTCCATCACAATGGCGGCGATCTTTACTTTTTCCTTGATAAAACCGGCATGCCATGCCTCTGTCACCCAGGGCATGTAAATATCACCCTCCGAGGTGCCGGGCTCAAATTTAAAATAGCACGGGGAGGCCACTTTCGCAATTTCCGGGCATTCATACCCCCGAAAGTTGCCGCCGAATGAGTTCACGATAATGGTGTAGATATCCAGAGGAATGTTAACCGCCTTTCGGATGGAAGACAAAATGGGCAGGGATACATCGGAAATGGGGTTCAAAGAGTTGGCCCCCATGCTTTCAACGACCTTGGCGCCGGCAGCGGAGCAGTATCCGCCGAATACGGAAAACTTGAATATGGTTTCTTTGGGGATCAGACCCTGTTCCCGCATCTTGTTGAGGATAAACAGCACCCCTTCGTCATACACCAGAAACCCCCGGAACCCGGCCTCAATGTTGCGCATGATATCAGCGATGTGAAATGAGATATTGTCGGATCCTCTGAGGCGGAACCCCTGCATCTGGCCTTCACTGGTCGTCATCTCCTTGGCGCCGGTATCCCAGCCCTTGCGGTGGCCAACGGTCATGATCACTTCAATCTGAGCGTCTTTGGCCATCTGGGCCATGTCCTTGAGTTCGGCAAAGTCACAGTAGGTGGAGCCGCCCACCGCGGCAATGGCCCGGTGGATGACGATATTTCTGCGGTCAGCCTCCTTGATCATGGACTCCATGGTGGTGGCCCGTTCAACGCCGGCAATTTCAATTCTGAAATTGGCCCCGTCGGCAAAGGCCTTGCCGGATGCTGCCAGATCATATCCGTCCCGTCCCGGGATCCCCTGTTTTTCCATGAAATCTCTGATCTTATTCAATACGTCGCTCATTTTTATTATCCTTGCTGTAAAAGGGTTTTGAGTTTGGCCAGTTCGCCTTCTTTCATTTTATAGGTATGTTCCGGTGCCGGAAAATTGCCATCCAGCACATCCTGTCTGTACGCGGAAAATGCCTGGATGGTTTTTTCCCCCAGGCTTTCATATTTTTTGACAAATTTGGGGGTGAATGCCTGGAACACCCCTGCCACATCGGATGAGATCATGAGCTGGCCGTCAGCCGTAATACCGGCTCCGATACTGTACACAGGAATGGTCAATGTGTCTCTGATGATCCCGCACACCTCCGGGGGAACAGCTTCCACCAGCAGGGCAAAGGCCCCGGATTCCTGGATCGATTTGGCATCGGAGATGAGTTCTTCGGCAGCTTCAGCGGTTCTGCCCTGGGCCTTGAATCCCCCCAGCTGACCGGAACTCTGGGGGGTGAGGCCGATATGGCCCATGACCAGCATACCGCCGTCGGCAATGGCCTGAATCTGGGGACATACCCGCTTGCCGCCTTCCAGTTTGATGGCATCCACACCGGCCTCCTTGTGAAACCGGCCGGCATTGCGCACCGCATCCGGCACACTGACCTGGTAGGACAAAAACGGCATGTCGCCGATGATAAATGTGTTTGCAGCGCCCCGGCGCACGGCTTCACTGTGGACAATACACTGGTCCATGGTTACGGGTACCGTACCTTCATAGCCGTATACACACATGCCCAAAGAATCTCCCACCAGGATCATATCCATGCCTGCGGCTTCGGCAAAGGTTGCGTTCCAGTAATCATAGGCCGTGATCCAGACGACCTTTTCTCCGGCCTGTTTTTTGTTCTGCAGGTCCCATCGGGTCAGTTTTTTCTTTTTCATGCTGCCTCCAAAAAAATATTCAAGATATGTCACATATGATGTGACGATTGTTTTTATAGTGTGACATTTTAGTGATAAAAAAAATCCCCCGGCTTTGTCAAGGATTTTTTACATATTTTTTTAAGGTGTGGGTTTTAAGAGGCAAGAACAGAAAAATAAAAGAAATGCAGGATGGGGAATCAGTCCTTGATCAACTGCCCATTTTATGGGACAGGTCTTCAGACACCTTGAGAATCTGGGGTTTTATTTCTTCCAGAGCCCGGTGGGTCAGGCGCATGGCCGGTCCTGAAATGCTGACGGCATAGGCAGGATAATGGTTGTGATCAAAAATAGGGGCCGCAATGCAGCGCAGCCCGATGGTCATCTCTTCATCATCTATGGCAAAGCCGTTTTGGCGGATCCGGGACAGCTCCTGGAGGAACTCATCCTTGTCCGTGATGGTGTTGGGGGCCAGGGGCCGTCGGTCCACCGTGTTCAGATAGTGATCCAGTTCATGGTCCGGCAGAAAGGCTAAAATGGATTTTCCCAGTCCGGTGCAGTAGGCCGGGGCCTTGTCCCCTAAGGCCGAATCCATCCGGAGCACCTCCAGGCTGTCGATCTTGTCGATGTGGATGATTTCCTGGTTCTTGAACAGCCCCAGGTTGATGGTTTCCTTGTACAGTATGGACAGCCGGTGCATATGGGGTTTGGCCATGCGCCGGATCTCGAACCGGTCCGCCACCTTCTGGGCCAGGGCCATGATCTTCAAGGTGGGCTGGTACTTGTTGCTGCTGTTTTTTTCCACATACCCCAGGTCCTTGAGGGTGGAGATGAACCGGTGGCTGCCGGCCCGGTTGGTGTCCATGAGCCGGGCTGCCTCACTCACGCTCAACTCCCCGTGGGCCGCCAGGAGCTCCAGCATCCGGACGCCTTTTTCAAGGGAGGCGATGTTGTAGTATTTTTTTTTTGTCATGTTGTTACGTTCCACCATATGCAGTTCACTTCAGCAATATGTCACGCCCTGAAAGACGGGTGTTTCAATAAATGATACTTATTATGGCAAGTATGTAAATCATGTCAAGGAGAAACCACTATATTCCTGCTTTTGCCAGATAGGCGAGGGCGGTGCGTACATACAGCTCTGTTCCTTTGGACAGCATGGCCTCATCAATGTCGAATTTTGGGTGGTGATGGGGAAAGACAATCCCTTTTGCCGTGTTTTTTATACCGATGAATGCAAATGCCGCCGGTACACGGGTTGCAAAATCGGAAAAATCTTCCCCTGCCATGGTCCGGACAGTCCCTGTCACGCGGTTTGGGGCATCTGTCACCTCCCTGGCTGCAGCCCTGACAAGGGACACCATGGCATCATCATTTGACAGCAGGTGATTGCCCACTTTGAATGCAAGATGGTAATCCGCCCGGTGGGCATGGCAGGTATGTGCAACAATCCGCTCAAACCGTTTTCTGATGTCTTGTTCACCTCCCTCATAAAGTACCCGCAAAGAGCCTTGCAGCGTCATTTCATCAGGGACAATGGTATTGCTGCCGGTGCCGGCATGGGCAGAAGTGAACATGACCACCACCGGGTCCAGGGCATTGATCTCCCTGGATTGAACTGCCTGGACCGCCTGGATAACAGCGGATGAAACAAAGATCGGGTCGATGGATTCATGGGCAAATCCGGCATGCCCGCCTTTTCCCTTTATGGTCAGGGAAAAGTAATGGCTGGCAGCCATCACCGGTCCCGGCCGGATGTCGATGGTACCGGTATCAATCTGGGACCACAGATGGCATCCGAATGCAGCGTCCACAGGGGGATTTTCCATAACCCCCTCTTTGATCATGAGCCAGGCGCCGGCATCTTCTTCATTGGGCTGGAAAACAAATTTAATTTGGCCGCTGATACGGGATTTGAGCTCACTGAGCACCTTGGCTGCCCCCAGCAGCATGGCAATGTGGCCGTCATGGCCGCAGGCATGCATCACCCCTTTTTTTGCTGACTGCCAGGCAAGGCCGGTCTCTTCTGTCACCGGCAGGGCATCCATGTCTGCCCGGAGCAGAATGGTTCTGCCGGGCCTGTCCCCTTTAAGCAGTCCCACAACACCGGTTTTTGCCATCTCTTTAACCGGTATTCCGGTTTTTGTCAAAAAATGTTTTACCTGGTCCCTGGTGCGAAACTCCTGGAAACCCAGTTCCGGGTGCTGGTGAAAATCCCGCCGCATGGCAATGATTTCAGGTGTCAGGTTTTCAATGTGCTGTTTGATTTCCATTTTAAAGAATACTTCGCAAAAATCCCTGTGTGCGGAGGTTTTGGGGGTTGGAAAAAATCTCTTTGGGGGTATTTTCTTCGACAATGATTCCATCATCCATGAAAATGACCCGGTCGGCCACTTCTTTTGCAAATCCCATTTCATGGGTCACCACCACCATTGTCATTCCCTCCCGGCCCAGCTGCTTCATCACTTCGAGAACCTCTCCCACCAGTTCCGGGTCCAGGGCACTGGTGGGTTCATCAAACAGCATGGCTTTGGGACGCAGGGCAAGGGACCGTGCAATGGCCACCCGCTGTTTTTGCCCCCCGCTCAAGTGGTCGGGATAGGTATTTGCCTTATCAGCCAGGCCCACTTTTTCCAGCAGCTGCAGGCCCAGTTTTTTTGCATCCGGTCCGGACATTTTGCGGACCTTCAAAGGGCCCAGGGTGACATTTTCCAGGGTGGTCTTATGGGGAAACAGGTTGAACTGCTGAAATACCATGCCGGCTTCGGTGCGGATCATATTGATATTGGTATTTTTGTCCATGATATCCTGCCCGTCCACGATAACGGTTCCCGAGGTGATCTCCTCCAGCCGGTTGATACACCGCAACAGTGTGCTTTTCCCGGATCCGCTGGGTCCCATGATAACCGTTACTTCGCCCTGGGAAATATCAAGATCGATGCCCTTGAGCACTTCCAGCGTGCCGAAATTTTTATGTAAATTTTTGATTTTGATCATTTGTTGATATCCATCTTTTTTTCAAAATAATTCAGCAGCCGTGACAGAGACAATGTCATCACAAGATACATCAGAGCGACCGTCAGCCACACTTCAAAGGCCCTGAAATTGCCGGCTATGATCTCCTGACCGGTGCGGGTCAGTTCGCCGACCCCCACCACCACCAGAAGAGAGGTATCCTTGAGGCTGATAATAAACTGGTTTCCCAAAGGAGGGATCATGCGTTTCAGGGCCTGGGGCCAGATAATGTAATACATGGTCTGGAAATGGGTCAGTCCGATGGATCTGCCGGCTTCGGTCTGTCCGGGATCAATGGATTGAAATGCCCCCCTGACTATTTCAGCGATATATGCACCTGAATTGACGGCAATGGCAACAATGCCGGCCACCATGGGATGAATCCGCATTCCCAGGGCCATGGGAAGCCCGAAATAGATAAACATGACCTGCACCATGATGGGGGTGCCGCGGATACTTTCAATGTATATCCCTGCCAGCTTGCGGAACAAAAGCTTCCTGGAGATTTTCAAAAGTCCGGTCAAAGCCCCTAAGACAAAACCGATCACAAGGCCGGCAATGGTGATCAGAATGGTGAGTTTCATGCCCACCAGCAGCATTGGTACCGATTCCCACATGACACTGTATTTAAAGTCAAAACCCATAAAGATATGATTCCCCTAAATAGTGTCTGACCGAAAACTCAGAACGCCACGTTTTTCAAGGGGATGACGGCTAAAACTTATTTGAAATTTTTACTTATAATTGAATTGCTTGTTGATTTTTACTGATTTCTGTGTTAATATAACCTATTAATAATTAACGAGATTTTAACAAACGAGAGAAATCGAAAGCAATTCAAATTTCAACACCCAAACAAAACTTCGAGGTTGTTTTGCGTAAAATTTTTGAACCACAAATGACATTCGGGCAGACCCCTATCGACCAAATCAAACTTGACATGAGGGCCAGGGATGAAATTCCCAAGCTGCTTTTGGGGCTCCAGCATATCTATTGCGATCAAGATCTGCGAGAAAAAGTTTTTGCCATCCTCAAAAATGTGATTCCGGAAGACACTGACTCCAGAAATGGACGTCCGGGAATGGACCTGTGGAAAATCCTTGTGATGGGCACCATCCGGCTCAATTGCAATTGGGATTACGATAAGCTCCAGGAGATGGTGAACAACCACAGAACATTAAGGCAGATGCTGGGACATGGTATGATGGACGATGACATCACCTATCCGCTTCAGACCCTGAAAGATAATGTCAGGCTTCTGACACCTGACGTTCTTGATAAAATCAACACCCTGGTTGTACAAGTAGGTCATAAACTTCTGATGAAAAAAAAACTTCGGACGATGAGACATTGATGGGACGGTGTGACTCATTCGTTGTTGAAACCGATGTTCATTTTCCCACAGACATCAACCTGCTTTTTGA